>CANJXJ010000013.1 GCA_947478955.1 Alphaproteobacteria bacterium
GAGCGTGGTATTGTAAACGTTGGCGACGAAATGGAAATTATTGGAATTCGTCCAACGACAAAAACAATTGTAACTGGCGTAGAAATGTTTAGAAAACTTCTTGATCAAGGTCAGGCAGGAGATAACATTGGAGCGCTTCTTCGTGGAACGAAACGTGAAGATGTAGAACGTGGTCAAGTATTGGCGAAACCAGGAAGCATAACTCCACACACAAACTTTGAAGCAGAAGCATATATTTTGACCAAAGATGAAGGTGGACGTCATACGCCATTTTTCACTAATTATCGCCCACAGTTTTACTTCCGTACGACAGACGTAACCGGAGTAGTAACATTGGCAGAAGGTACCGAGATGGTAATGCCAGGTGATAACGTGAATGTGAACGTAGAATTAATTGCACCAATTGCCATGGATGAAGGTTTACGATTCGCGATTCGCGAAGGTGGCCGTACTGTCGGTGCTGGTGTCGTTGCTAAAATTCAAAAATAAGCTTGATTATTCTAGCGAAAGTTAGAATTTAAGTATTGTTTTAACCCTAAAACCCTTGTCAGTTTACGCTGATAAGGGTTTTTTGTATCTAGTCAGAATTATTTTATTAATGAAATTTTAATTTTTATCATTTATTATGTACGTAATAAACTTTATTCCGAGTAAGAAATGTCACTAAAAAAATATTCATTGCTATTATTAGCTTTTACAGCACTAGGAATTGATTCTGTATACTGTGCTGATATGTACAGAAATGAAATTGATAGATTAAATGCTGAAAGAAGAGCTATTTTAGCTAGAAGTGGTGGTGAAGAGTATATTTACGAACGTGCGTCAGAACGTGACCTAGATAGATTTTTAAAAATTAAGGCTCAACTTAGTGAAGCACAGAATAGCTTAAAATCTGTCCAAGCAAGTCATGCAGGAAAAGGTGGGGCTGCATCTGCTGCTGTTCCAGCTGCAGCTCGTGCGACTGCTGCGCCAGTTAGTGTTGGTAAACATGCTTTATCTGAAACACATTTAGCTCTGCTACTTGAAGAAAGAAGAAGACTTTTAAGAGGTAGGAATCCAGAAGACCTAACTACGCGAGAGATTCCATTGTATGTCGGTATAATGCAACAGCTTGGTGATGCTACTAGTCATGGTGCAGCTGTACATGGTGCTGGTGATGGGCATGGTGGAGGTGCAACTGCTGCCCCAACACCAGCCCATGTTGCTGTTCCAGCTGCAGCTCGTGCGACTGCTGCATCAGCATCAGCTCCTGTTGTTGCTGAATTTAATGTGTATGACGCAGTTAAAGTAAATATGCTTACAGCAGCTTATATGAGGATTCTGAGAGCTGATGAAAATGATCACATTAGAGATTTTGAAGGTGCTGCTACTATAGTAGCAAAAGAACGTTTACCTAGTGTTCAGCTACTATTGGCAGAAATGGCGGGGCAAGGTAGCGCTGTTACAGCCACAGAAATTGTTGGGTTTCTTCAATCAATTATGGAATGGAACTAACACCATACAGATGCCGGGGTCAAATTGATTCCGGCATCTATCTTTGATTTTCACGTATAAGCTGTTACATTCTGGTATGTGTAATATGTTTGATTCCTTATGAACGATACATTGAAATCTCTTGGATGCGACTATGTGTATCAAGATTCGCCAGTAGACTTTAGCGCCCCTGTAGTTGCGCGTACTGCTAGCGTTCAGCCTGCATACTCTGCCCACCTAGCTTATAGTTGCAAAACTTTAGAAGAATTAAAAAATGCAATGCTTGCATTTACAGGGTGTTCCCTAAAAGAAACGGCCATCAATACTGTCTTTTGCGATGGTAATCCAAACGCAGATGTAATGTTGGTAGGCGAAGCACCAGGGGCAGATGAGGATATGCAGGGGCTACCATTTGTAGGTCAAAGTGGACAACTGCTTTGTAAAATTTTTCAATCCATTGGTCTGCCCCGAGACAAGCTATACATTTCAAATATTTTACCCTGGAGACCACCTGGGAACCGTACGCCAACCAATGAAGAAATTGCTAGTTGTGAGCCGTTTATTGAGCAGCATATTCATTTGGTAAAACCAAAGTTATTGGTTTTTTTAGGAGGCGTTTCTGCTAAAACGCTTTTAAAAACAACCGAAGGCATTACGAAGTTGCGAGGTCAGTTTCATGAATATCAAACCCATCATGGTGATGCTATTCCTTGTTTTGCAACCTATCATCCTGCGTATTTAATGCGTTCACCCGGACAAAAAGCCCAGGTGTGGCATGACATGCTGAAGATAAAACTACGGTTAGCTAGCGCCTAATGCACATATTGTCATGCTGAATTCATTTCAGCATCTAGATCCCGAAATAAATTCGGGATGACGTTTTTTTTAGATGGCGCCTAATAATCAAGCTTTGGATGAGTATCCCTGCATAATTTCAAAAGGAACCAGCTTAGTAACAAACACACAGGTACTGCAAAAATGGCTTGCTGATAATCTGCAGCTGAATAGATTCTGGCACCTACGTTATCGAGCGATCCCTCCCAGTTTCTATCTAAAAGCCATCCCATGAAAGGCTGAAAAATCACTCCACTAAGCATAAGAATAGCGTTGGTATATGCTAAGGCGGTTCCGCTTATTTGATTCGGTATACGTTCTTTAACGACACTAAAACAAAGAACCTGACCACCAAGCCAAAGACCTGCAAAGAAAAGCACAGCAATGGTTGGAAGGTATCCAATACTTTGGGCGTAGGAGGCAATTAAAAAGCACACAGCGCTTGCGATGGCTGACATTTTCATTATTTTGATGTAACTTTTTTGTTTGAAAGCAAGCTTTGCAATAATAGGGCTACCAACGGCCATACCAATAAATACCATTGTGCTAGCAAGTGATGCCCATTCGTTATTAACCTCTAGCGAGCTCATTAGAAAAGGGACAGCCCATAATTCTGCAAATGAGGATATAGGTACATACATTAACCCACCAATGACTGCCGCTAAGAGAATTTGCTTATCGAGTGCTAAAATAAATAATGATTTACGTAGACTGACCGTGGGCTGGGGCGTTGCTGACTGGCTTAAGGGGCCAGTTCTTGGTTTGTTACGAATAAACACCCAGCATATAGTGGTTACCGCAATGCCAGCATAAGCTAGCCATAAGGTCGCTTGTTGCCAGTTGGTATAATTGACTAATTTTGCTAAGGGGACACCTGCAAATACTCCCCCTATCGTACCAAGCATATTTGTAAGGCCTGCGATAAAGGCAAAGCGTGCGGGGGAAAACCAATCGCTGGCTAACTTTAAACAAGAAATAAATGCACATGCAGACCCAGCACCTACTGCAAATCTTGCAATTTCAGCAGTTGTGATATCAGAAGTTGTAGCAAAAACCCAAGTTCCTACTGTACATAAAGCGCATGAAAAGGTGATCACATATCGTGGACCGACTTTATCAAGGAGCATCCCGCTTGGAATCTGTAAAAGAACATACGAGTAGTAATAAAAAGATGTCAGCAAACCTAGTTGAGTTGCATTAATCGTAAATGTATCCATAATACCCTGAGTCATTACGCTAGCGCCTGCACGTAAGATCATTTCGTACCAATAAAAAATAGCTGCGGCTACCCAGACGGCCCAAGCATTAACAATGATCGGTTTACGATTTGTATTTGTTGGTGGCAGGACTTTATGCTCGCGCGAACTATGCATGTTTGACAATTTCATCCTGAATCTCCTTAATTCTACATGATAGCGCTACCCGCACTAAATTACTATTTTTTATTAACAAATTGCATTGCTTGAATTGCTATACACCCAAAGATGCTAATGAGTATGAGATAAAACGCAGGGGCGGTTAACAACTCAGTTTTATAAATTAACCATGTGGAAAACCATGGGGCAGTTCCACCAAAAATAGCGGCACTGATATTGCAAACAAAAGAGCTAGCAGAATAGCGTACATCCACAGGAAACAATTCAACAATTGCAACAGGCAGCACCCCATAAACAGCCGCCATAACAATGGCAAATAGCAATTGCATTAGCCAGCATTGCACAACGTTACCTTGGGAAAAAATCACAAATGCAGGGTAAGATAAAATCAAAAAAGAGAGGGCGACAAAATACATAATTTTTTTATAGCCAACCCTATCGGCAGCCATTCCAAATATAGGAATACACAAAACCATGCAAAATAAATTAGCGGTATTTATTTGCAGCGCTACTTGCAGCGGCATTTTTGCATAAGTAGTCAAGTAAGTGGTCATGAACGAAAACAAAACATGAAATCCAACTAGATCAAACAAGAGAAATCCCATAGCTTGCGCAATGTTTTTCTTGTATTGCTTAAAAATTGTGATAATTGGTAACTGAGCTGCTTCATTGGTTGAGCTCTTCTTGCTTTTAAAATCTGCGGTTTCTTCTGTGTGGTTTTGAATATAAACCCCAACAAATAGGGCAACTAGACCAAGCAAAAATGGAATACGCCACCCCCATTCTTGCAAATCAGCTTCGCTTAATAGTTTACTGAAAATCACCGCCATGCCAGAACCTAGGAGAAAACCAACAATCACGCCGACCATGGTCAAACTACCGGCAAAACCTCTTTTATTGGCATGGGCATGTTCAATAGCAAAAACAAATGATCCGCCGTAATTTCCGCCAAGCGCTAACCCTTGGACCAGTCGAATGATCACCAAAACGATCGGTGCTAAGATGCCAATTTGCTGATAAGTAGGAATAACGCCGAGCAGACAGGTAGCAATCGCCATCATGACAACTGATAAGGAAAGCGCCTTGCGACGTCCTAGTCTATCGCCAATGTAACCGAAGAAAATAGCCCCAAACGGACGCATAATGAAGCCTGTGGCAAATACTGCAAAGGCTGACATAATCTCCATAATTTTATCGGCATGTGGGAAGAAATTTTTCCCAATGATGACTGCGAAATAGCCATAAACTGCATAATCATACCATTCAAACATGGTGGCCAGGGCCCCTGCGGCAATGTTTTTGTAGCGTGAGCGTGTGGTAATTGCAGCATCACTGCTTACATTTGTTTGTTTGGTCACAGACATAACTATTCCCTAAAAAAGTTTCTATCCTTCAAATTGAAGGTTGCATGATAACATATTAGTTCCTACACACCAAAGGTATCAGTCCTAATGTATGCTCAAGCTGTGCTTATTATTCGCTTTTATAGGTTTCTTGAATAAAGAAAACAATGAATCTGCCAAATAAGAATGCAAAAAGCACCGCAGATAAAGCGAATTGATAATCTTTCAACGCATAGAGTGGCGCGCCATCTGTATTAAAATTTCCATCCCATGAATAGTCAATTAATTTTCCAAGTAAGGGTTGAAAAATAAAGCCGCTTGCCATGCATAGTGCATTAGTAAAACCAACTGATGTTGCGCTATATTTTCTAGGGTTATTTTCTTGAACCGCTGTGAAGTATAAAATTGAAAATCCGGAAGCGACTCCTGATAAAAACATTGCAGCAAGCACAGCATAAAAGGAAAGTCCTGGTGCATATAAAACGATAGCAAAGCCGATAAATGTCCAGGTAACAGATAAAGCCATAACCTTGCGGCGGCTTTGCCAATAATCTGATAATTTAGAGCTTACTGAACAGCCAACAGCATATCCAACTAACACCATAATACCACCGCATGAGGCTAATTCATTGCTGATCCCAAAACGTTGCATTAAATATGGCGTGCCCCATAATTCAGCAAAAACACATAAAGGTAGAAACATCATGAGGCTATAGAGACCAACTAACCAATTCTGGGGCTTTGCCGCAATAATTTTTAGGCCATCTAGAAGGCCCCCTTCTACGATTTGTGATTTTTTGTGATCAGGTTTGTCTTTTATAACGAACCAAGAAACAACCATGACCACAACACCAACTGCTGCAGCAATAAGCATTGCATTACGCCATCCTTGGCCATTGGAAAGCTTTGCAAAAGGGAATCCAGCAACCATCCCTCCAAAGGTCCCCATCATCATGGAAATGCCTGCAATGAACGCGAATTTTGATTTGTCAAACCAAACCGATGCGATTTTTAAACAGCAAATATATGCACAAGCTGAGCCAGCACCAATTAAAAATCTTCCCAGTTGGGCCCATATTACAGAACGGCTTGTCGCAAAAATAATTGTACCAAGTACACAAAAGAGTGCTGAGATTGTTACAACTTTGCGAGGACCAAATTTATCAGTAATAACACCGCATGGAATTTGTAACGGGACATACGCAAAATAATAAAAAGCAATCAATGTTCCTACAGCGCCGGCAGAAATACCGAAATCTGTCATAAGTTCGTTGGTGATGACCCCAGGGGAAGCACGTAAAATATACTCATAAAGGTAGAATGACCAGCCACAGGCAAGAATAAACCAGGCTTTTGATGGAGCAGAAACGCTTTCCATCTCCTCACTTCTAATGCTGCTTTCATTTAGCTCGTTTGCCAGGGACATACTTCTCCTAAAATTCCTAAAACATTATCAACCCACAATAGTAGCATATAACGATCAAGCCAACCAAAAAATATATAAATTTTTAAAGAAAATTTCAGTAAGTCACAAAAAAACAGATTTTAATTTCAATAAAATTAAAGTTTTGATGGCTTATCTGTCCGCTTCTAGGCTCTTTTTTGTGAATGCATCAGGAAGAAGGTTTTTAAATGGCTTAATGACTATTTTATTATTGAATTGATAAATAACGCGGGTTTCTGCGGTTGAGAATTCGCTGATAACTTGACGGCAAGTACCACAGCTGCATCCATCAATAAGTTTCCCTTCTTTATTTTTACACAGTGCAACAATAGTTTGAATCTTCATTCCAGCCTCTTCATGGGCGATAGCATTAAATATTGCTGTTCACTCAGCGCAATTTGCAGCTCCATAGGAAGCATTTTCAATATTACAACCTATAAAAATATTCCCTTTTGCGGTTTCTAATGCAGAGCCTACATAGAAGTTAGAGTAGGGAGCGTAGGAGTTTTTAGTGGCCTCTAGTGCCTTATCAACTAACACTTTATCCCGCTGTTTAAAATGAGAATAATCCATACATAAGGCGGCAAAACTTGCTGCGATAATGAGCATAATTTTTTTGAAAGCCATAGAGCCTCCATCAATTAACTAACAGGATTCACGTGAAGCATGGATTTCTTTAAGTAATCACGCCTACGTGAAAAAAGGTATTTTTCGATGAAAAAGATAAAAAGTAAAATTCCTTTTGCATGATTCTTTAACAAATCTCAAATTTTAGTTGATAATGGTCATGGAAATTTTTTACATAAAATTATGCACAGATTTTTAGAGCTTTCTTTTTTCTGTTCGCTCGGGGCAACAGTTGTGGTTTTGGTGTTAGGTTTAAGCACAATGTTTTCAAAGTCATCAAACCGATTAATCTACAGCAATCGTCTTATGCGCTTGCGTGTTATGCTGCAAGGCCTTAGTATAATGCTGTTTCTATTGTTATTATTGTTGAAGTGAAAAATATTCGAAATTTTTCGATCGTTGCCCATATCGATCATGGAAAATCCACCTTAGCCGACCGTCTTATTGAATTTTGTGGGGGGGTGGAAACCCGAGACATGAAGGAGCAAATCCTTGATTCTATGGATATTGAGCGCGAGCGCGGTATTACCATTAAAGCTCAGACTGTTCGCTTAAAATACAAAGCAAAAGACGGGCAGACCTATTTTTTAAACCTTATGGATACACCAGGGCATGTGGACTTTGCTTACGAGGTGAGCCGTTCATTGGCTGCCTGTGAAGGATCATTATTAGTGGTTGATGCAAGCCAAGGAGTTGAAGCACAAACGCTGGCGAATGTTTATCAAGCCATTGATAACAACCATGATATTGTTACTGTTCTCAATAAAATAGATTTACCAGCAGCAGAACCTGAACGAATTAAACAACAAATTGAAGATGTGATTGGCCTAGATGCATCGGAAGCCGTTTTAATTTCGGCTAAAACTGGCTTAGGTATTCAAGATGTTTTAGAAGCTGTTGTTCAAAGGCTTCCCCCGCCACGTAATTCAGATGATTTAGACGCTGCTAAAAAGCCGTTAAAGGCATTGTTAGTTGATAGTTGGTATGACCAATACCTTGGAGTAATCATTTTGGTGCGCATTATGGAAGGAGTTCTAAAGGTTGGCCAACGTATTAAAATGATGAATGCCGGCGTTGTTTATGATGTCGATCGGGCAGGGTTTTTCACCCCAAAACAAGAGATGCTAAAAGAACTAAATCCAGGCGAAATTGGCTTTATAACCGCTAGCATAAAAAGTGTGGCTGATTGTAAGGTTGGTGACACCATAACTGATGAAAAAAAGCCAACAGCTGAAGCGCTGACTGGGTTTAAGCCGTCGGTACCTGTAGTATTTTGTGGATTATTTCCATCCGATGCAGCAGAGTTTGAGCATCTACGTGATAGCTTAGCGAAGCTGCACCTGAACGATGCAAGTTTTCATTTCGAAGCTGAAACATCAGCTGCCCTAGGCTATGGATTTAGATGTGGTTTCCTAGGATTATTACACCTTGAAATTATTCAAGAACGACTTGAGCGTGAGTTTAATTTAGACTTAATCACTACCGCTCCAAGCGTTGTCTATAAAGTTCATTTAAAAAGTGGCAAAGTGCTTGAACTGCATAACCCAACAGATATGCCAGATGTGGTCAGAATTGAACGCATTGATGAGCCTTGGATCAAAGCTACTATTATGGTGCCTGATGAATTTTTGGGGTCGGTTTTGAACCTTTGTACAGAACGACGGGGTGAGCAGGTTGATTTAACCTATGCAGGCAATCGCGCCATGGTTGTTTACCTGTTGCCATTGAACGAAATTGTGTTTGATTTTTATGATCGTCTAAAATCAATCACTCGCGGCTATGCTTCGTTTGATTACCAAATGGAAGAATATCGCGAAGGTGATTTAGCAAAGGTTTCAATTTTAGTGAATGCAGAACCAGTCGATGCTCTTGGAATGATTGTACATCAAGCTCGTGCTGAAAGCCGTGGGCGGATGTTGTGTTCTCGCCTTAAAGACCTTATCCCGAAGCAGCTTTTCAAAATTGCCATTCAAGCAGCGATTGGCGGGAAAATTATTGCCCGTGAAACCGTTTCTGCTATGCGCAAAGATGTTACAGCTAAATGCTATGGTGGTGATATTAGCCGCAAGCGCAAGCTCTTAGATAAACAAAAAGCGGGTAAAAAGCGTATGCGGCAATTTGGCAATGTTGAAATTCCTCAAAGTGCATTTATTGCGGCTTTGAAAATGGATGATGATTAGGTTTAATATTCTATGAAAAAAATAATCATTATAATCGCTCTAGTGATAGCTAGTGGATTAGGATATTGGATATACAAAAAACAGGAAAACCAGTTTATGAATATTCAGCTAATCCCGCGGGAAGTGTTGTTTGGAAATCCTGAAAAAACTATGGTTCGCCTAAGTCGAAACGGTCAGCAAATATCGTATCTAGCAAATTTTAATGGCGTGTTAAATATCTTTATCGCAAAAGTTGATAGTCCGAAAGAATCTACCTCAATTACTAAAGATAATAGCCGTGGAATTCGAAGTTATTTCTGGTTATACGACAACCAACATATTGCTTACCTGAAAGATGATGGCGGCGATGAAAACTGGCGCATTCACGTGGTCAATATCTCTGGCAAAGAGGATAAAACTTTTACTCCTGAAAAAGTTAATGCAAAAATCTATTGTGTTTCTGATAAATTTCCAGAAGAAATTATTATTGGCTTAAATGAAAGAAATAAATCTTATCATGACGTTTATCGCTTAAATATTTTAACTGGTGAAAAAAACCTTATCTTACAAAACGATCAAGAATTCAGCGATTTCATTTTTGATAACGACTATAATATGCGATTTGCGAGTGTCACAACCTCGGATGGGGGTGCAGAATATTTCAAAGTTATCTCATCGGGTGAACCAGGGAAATATACCTGGGAAAGCTTTATAAAAATAGGCATTGAGGATGCTTGTATACCTCCAGTGTTAGCAGGCTCAACGGAACTATTAGGCTTGACTCACGATGGTACCATTTTGTACATGCTCGATAGTCGTGGATGTGACCTAAATATTTTTAAAAAAATCAATCTTGTCACGAATGTTGAAACAGTTTTAGCAACAGGAAAACAAGCCATTATAGACAATGTAATGACCCATCCAAGCACCGGTATAATTGAGGGCTATTCAATTAATTACCTTCGTACAGAATGGACGTGTTTGGATAAGACAATCGAAGTCCACTTGAATACCATAAGGCAAACTTTACATGGTGAAGTCTATGTGGTTAGTCGTACGCTAGATGATAACCTTTGGATTGTCGCTGACACGAAAGATGATGGACCAGTAGGATACTATTTGTACCAAAAAGATAGTAAAAAGCTAACTTTCCTATTTAACAATAAAGAGGCTTTAACAAAATACAAGTTAGCAAAAATGGAAGGCGTTGTTATTAAAGCACGTGATGGCTTGGAGCTGCCATGCTACCTTACTAAACCAGTTGGCATAAAAGGACCTGTTCCCTTAGTGCTTGTAGTGCATGGTGGACCATGGAGACGTGACATGTGGGGATACAACTCAGAAACTCAATGGCTTGCCAATCGCGGCTATGCCGTATTGCAAGTAAACTTCCGGGCCTCTACGGGTTTTGGCAAAGCATTTGTTACCAAGGGTAATTTAGAATGGGGTGGTAAGATGCATGAAGACCTACTTGATGCTGTAAGCTGGGCAATCAGGGAAGGTATTGCTGATCCAACCAAGGTTGCTATTTATGGGGCGAGTTATGGAGGCTATGCGGCTCTTTGGGGAGCAACGAATTTTAGCGACGTATTTAAATGTGCGGTGGACATTGTTGGCCCCTCCAACTTACAAACACTTCTAGCAAATTTTCCAGCTGATTGGGCTTCTTCTATGGAACAATGGTATCGCCGAGTAGGTGACCTTAGAACGACAGAAGGCAATACCTTATTAAAAAAACACTCACCTTTAACCCATGTGAATAAAATCAAGATTCCAATTTTAATTGCTCAGGGCGAAAAAGATCCTCGGGTTACGCAAGCTGAATCTGAACAGATTGTTGCCGCTATGAAAGAGAAAAATTTACCATTTATCTATATGTTGTTTATGGATGAAGGTCATGGGTTTGCAAGGCCAGAGAACAAATTTGCATTCTATGGCGTTGCAGAGCGTTTCCTTAGCGATAACCTGGGTGGTCGATTTGAAAGTATGACGAATGAGTTAGATAAGACGACACTAGCGCCAGAACATAAGGCAGAGCTAACTGCTCATTTTAACATAGATTAGGATTCAGAATGGCTTCATCTACTGAAAAACTATCAACGGTTGGGTTCAAAGAAATTTGGATCCTTACAAAACCCTGGTGGAAATCAGATGAAAAAAAACTGGCATGGGTTGGGGTATGTTTTCTTATCGCTATGAGTCTTACGTCTGTTTATATCGGTGTAGTGCTTAATGAATGGTCTCGCGATTTTTTTAACGCCCTTGAGCAAAAGAACTTAGCAGAATTTTTTCATCAAATACGTATTTTTTTCATTATTGTGACTGTATACCTTCTTGAATTTTGTACGCGCTACTATTTTATGGCGTGGTATGGGTTTCGGTGGCGCCGCTGGTTAACTGAAAAAATTTCTGGTCAATGGTTT
Organism: Alphaproteobacteria bacterium; assembly: GCA_947478955.1. Lineage (GTDB taxonomy): Bacteria > Pseudomonadota > Alphaproteobacteria > Paracaedibacterales > CAITNM01 > CAITNM01. The sequence goes on from CANJXJ010000013.1 coordinate 11,680, forward strand.
GATTCTAGCGCCTATTATAAAATTCATCTTTTATCGGAAAATACTGACAACCCTGATCAGCGTATAGCAAGTGATGTAACGCAGTTTACATCTTTGTCTGTATCTCTATTTATGAATTTTTTTAGGGAGGGAATAAATTTTATTACGTTTTCAATTATTTTATGGGGACTTTCAGATGTTATTTACCTTAAAATATTTGGATATTCTCTTCCTATTTATGGCTCTTTGGTTTTGGCAGCACTTTTATATGCTTCCTTTGGTATTGTTGTAATACTTAAGGTTGGCCGTCCCTTGATTGGGTTTGATATTATTTCTGAAAAATTGGAAGCAAATTTCCGATATCGCTTAGTGCGTATTCGTGAGCGTCGTGAAGAAATTGTAAAATTGCAAGGAGAGCTATTTGAGCAACATCGGTTGAACGAAAGCTTTTTAGATATTACTGGTAACTTTTATAAAATTTTGCGTCAAACCATCTATATTAACTTATTTCAAAATTTCCACGCAAATGGGCAGCTTTTTATTCCCTTAATGGTTGCAGGAGGGCGCTATTTTTCAGGTGCTATTACCCTAGGCATTTTAATGCAGATTCGTGGCGTGTTTAGTGAAGTGGTTAATTCTTTAAATTTATTCTTGCAGTCCTACACACAAATTGCTGGATGGTTAGCTTCTATAAAGCGTATTCGTGGTTTTGAAGAGTGCCTAGATCAAGTGAAAAAAGTGCACAACAATACGCCTTTAAAAGGGGCTAACATTAAAATCGATAACTTAACAATTCAAACACCTGATCAGCATACGATATTAAAGCTGCCCAATTTTTCCTTGAATAAGGGAGAGCATGTTTTACTAAAAGGTGCTTCAGGACTGGGAAAGACAAGTTTAATTCGTGTGTTGTCCGGAATCTATCCATATTTTACAGGAAAAGTTATTACGCCAGATAGTGATCAATTATTTGTAGTGCCGCAACGCGCGTATATGCCTTTGGGGACGTTGCGACAAGTCTTAAGTTACCCAAATGAATCTTTTGAAAATATGTTAATTGAAGAATCGATGAATGCATGCCAATTAGGTCATCTAACAAATGCATTAGACGAGACAGATGATTGGCAAAATCGCTTATCACTCGGGGAACAGCAGCGTGTTAATTTTGTGCGCGTATTATTGCATAAACCACAATGGATTATCATGGATGAGCCTACATCTAACTTAGATAGAAAAACAGCAATCCACTTGATAGATGTGTTATTAAAGTCGTTACCATTGGCGGCAATGTTAATTATTTCTCATCAAAAAGAGGAGTTTATGAAGGACTTTTCCGTTATTGATTTGTAATACTATTTTCGAAATTAAGCATGAATAATGCTTAAACCTTAGATTCATCCGCATAAATTCCCCAAACTTGCTTGCGGGAAACCCAACCTTTAAAGCGTCCTTGTTCATTGCGAATTTCAATTTTGCACCAGTTCGGTTGAGTTTCTAGCACTACAGCAACTACACTGGGTTCAATGCGCGCAACAATTGATGACTGAGAATCGGGTTTATCATAAAGGTTTTGCAAGCTTCCCATAATAATAACCGTACGTTTTCCAGAAAGTAGGCTTTTGTGTACCCAACCTTCGGTACCTTGATGGTCGCGTACACGGCGCCAGGTGTCAAACTCGGCCACAACTTCAACAGGTAGTCCTTGGCGAATAAACTTCCACTCAATTGGATAGTTATTTCCTGGCCCTACGTGCATGTGGATTGAGTTTGAGCGAAGGGAAGCAAACCGCGGTAATGTTTGTATTTGATTGGCAAAAATTGCGCCAAAAAGAAAGAGTATCAAAAAGCGACTTAGCATCCAGTTGACCCAAATCCGCCGATACCGCGAATAGTATTGTCTAAGTCATCAACCTCTTGCCAGGTTATTCGTTGATAGGCTGCAATTACCATTTGAGCAATGCGCATGCCCGGCTCAACCGTAAAAGGCTCTTCTCCATGGTTGATGAGTATTACTGAAATTTCTCCACGGTAATCCGCATCAATAGTGCCTGGTGAATTGACCAAGGTAATTCCATTTTTTATGGCAAGACCGGAACGTGGTCTAATTTGTGCTTCAAAGCCCTTTGGTAGCGCAATGGCAATTCCAGTAGGGATAAGCATTCTTTTCCCAGGAGGTATAATAATCAGTGCGTCAATGGCGGCAGTTAAATCCATGCCGGCGCTATCATGTGTTGCGTAAGCCGGAAGGGGAATATTTCTTAAGTTTTTAATGTCTATGTTCATATTGCAAAAGTTATCCAAAATCGTCTTTTAATTACACTATTTTTCACGAGAAAGCAAGGGATGTGGCCTTATTTTTCATAAGGCATTCTTGCTACTAACTGAGTTTAGTATAAGGGAATTTTATTTAAAATTTTAGGAATTAAATCGTATGAGAGAAAAAAATTGTGATAAAAGCCTGAATTTCTCAAAACTTATTATCAACCAAAATATTTTTCATAGTCTCTATCACCTGAGAAACTGAAGCATTAATCCCTTCTGCCTGCATAGATGCAATCCTATAGCCACTTAGACCACAGGGAATAATGCCTTTATAATGGGCCAAATCGGGATTCACATTTAATGATAATCCGTGCCAAGTAATGCCTTGAGTAACCCGCACGCCAATAGCGGCAATTTTGCGCTCTCCTCGTTTATCATCCAACCAGACCCCAACGCGCCCTTGTTTGCGCCCCCCAGCTAGCCCAAAAACTTCTAGGGTTTGAATAATCCATTCTTCTAAACGTTGCACAAATAATCTGATGTCATTACCGCGTTTTTTAAGATCAACCATGACATAAACCACAAGCTGACCTGGTCCGTGGTAGGTATGTTTTCCGCCACGTTGAGATTGGAAAACTGGAAAAACTGAATCCAACAAATCTGAATCATTAGCACTTGTGCCTGCGGTGTATAGAGGAGGGTGCTCTAAGAACCAAATAGTCTCATCACACTCATTTTGGTGAATATTTTTAATGGTTTCTTGCATTACCTGCAAAGCATCTGCGTATTGCACTGGTGTGTTGGAAGTCAGGAACTTGATTGTTGAGGGGTCAGGATTTATAACTCAATCTCCATTACGCACTCCCATACAATGCGTTCTGTATTTTCTGTTATAGGAATTGATAGTATTTTGGGATCAGTAATCAATATAACATCTTGCGTGGATGCTTGTATCATCGCGCGATCCCTCCAATATTTTTACATGTTAGTGGCTGCGGGCCCCCATGTGCGATTTTAACAATTTTATTGAGTATGTCTACCTCATATAAAATCAAATGCTTGATATCTATCTAGCCAAATAAATTCCTGCGAAGCTGAATAAGTCTCATAGAGTTCATCATCGCCACAGATTTAGCATAGGAGCAAAAGTAGCTTAAGCTACACCACGGAACTTCAGTGGGGCGTTCTTGAAAACGTTCTAAATGCTGTTGCTCTAACCATTGTGACCATGATACTCCGCGATGAAAGCCATATTTGGAATATTCATAAAAATTCTGTAAGAAACTCATCCATTGGGCACGCGAAGATGAATACCACATAAAAGCTAAATTTGCTCCTCCGATTTGATGCTGATACCTAATAATATCTTCAAAAGATGTTCCTTCAAATGAGGCTGTTCTGATCATTTCGTACATAGCCATAAAAGTGGTAGTGCGACCTAGTCCCGCTAAGCAATGGAAGTGCAACCAATAGTTTTTACCCTGTATACCTCGCAGGAAAGTGATAAAACGATCTACATCAGAATCTTCTGGTCGCGTTGCATCAGTAACCGGAATACGGTAATACAGCGCACCTAATTTTTTAACACATTCCTCTTCTGTTTGATAAAAGGGATGACTCCTCACAAATTTTTCTTCTTCTTCTCCAATTGCAGGGGCACTCAGGCCATTATACGCCTTGGCTTTTGCCGATTGGATAGATGCTGTTGCATCCGGGTATGCCATAAAATGTAGCTCTTCCCGAAGGTCTACAAAAATAATTTTTTCTTTTGGGTGAGGAATTTTTTCAGTAATGATTTCTCGTAGTTCTTCAGGTGTATACTGTTGACTGCCAGAACACTCTAGAGCATCTATGCTTCTGAATCTCTTTGGGATAAAGGTGTCAGAAAAGTGGGTAAGTTCAGAAGGTTTTATGGATCGTGGGTGGTCCTCTCCTGAATCTATGCTCCAATCAATGGGAAAAGCTGCGTGGGCATGAAAAAATAAAAACGTTAATATAGGGTATAGTAAATTTTTTGAAGATCGTTCTTTGAAGATAATCATAATATATTATTCCTATAATATGATATATAAACATATTATATGCTAATAATGTATTAAAAATTAGTTAACAAAAGTATTTTTACTTTTTGAATAATTGCAAAATATTGGCAGTGAAAACCCAAGCCCTCTGGTTTGAGCTTGGTCCAGGAGGGAGTGAAAAGAAGAAAGCGAGGAGCAGCTGAGACGAGCTAAGCACCTAATGGCCCTTGCGAAGCTTGCAGAGCACGAGCATAGCTATGCAGGACGAAGCGGAGGATGAGCAGCAAGTAGTGAATGCTACGCACTAATTACTCGTGCCTTCAGATAGGGCTTTAAATATTGCCCGGTATAGCTTTTTGCAACCTGAGCAATTTCTTCTGGTGTGCCGGTTGCGATAATTTCTCCACCCCCGTCTCCGCCTTCAGGGCCCATATCAATAACCCAGTCAGCGGTTTTGATCACCTCAAGATTATGTTCAATCACAAGAACTGTATTCCCTTGATCAACCAAGTGGTGCAAAACTTCTAATAATTTCCGTACATCTTCAAAATGCAAGCCAGTAGTTGGTTCATCAAGAATATACAATGTTTTTCCCGTTGCTCGACGAGATAATTCTTTTGCTAACTTAACCCGTTGTGCTTCGCCACCAGACAGCGTTGTAGCTTGTTGGCCTACTTTAATGTAGCCAAGCCCTACGTGACTTAGAGCCCGTAATTTATCTGCAACGGCCGTATTGCTTTCAAAAAAGTCTACCGCTTCTTCAACGGTCATATCTAACACGTCAGCAATGCTTTTGTTCTTATAAGTAATTTCTAAGGTTTCGCGGTTGTACCGCTTTCCCTGGCATTGGTCACATTCTACATAAACATCAGGCAAGAAATGCATTTCAATTTTTACAACGCCGTCGCCTTGGCATGCTTCACAGCGTCCGCCTTTGACGTTGAATGAAAACCGTCCTGGTGTGTAGCCGCGTGCTTTTGCTTCAGGCATTCCTGAAAACCATTCACGAATTGGTGTGAAACAGCCAACATAAGTTGCCGGATTTGACCTAGGCGTGCGGCCAATCGGTGATTGGTCAATATCAATAACCTTATCAATATGTTCAGCACCTTCTAATGTTTTAAAAATGCCAGGAAGATCTCGCCCATAGTTAAATTGGCGATTTAAGGCTTTGTATAAAGTCTCAATGATAAGGGTTGATTTGCCTCCGCCCGAAACGCCGGTAACGCAGGTGAATGTCCCCAGGGGAAAAGTTCCATCAACATTCTTTAGGTTGTTGGTTTTAGCGCCCGTAATTTTTAAAAATTTTCCAGCATGGCCGGTGCGGCGTAGTGTTGGTATAGCAATTGATTTGGTGCCCCTAAGATATTGACCAGTTAAACTTTTAGGACATGACATTATTGTTTGGGGTGTGCCTTGGGTGATAATTTCCCCTCCATGCACACCTGCTGCTGGTCCCATATCAATAACCCAATCAGCTGTACGTATCGCATCTTCGTCATGTTCAACCACAACTACCGTATTGCCTAAATCGCGCAAGTTCCTTAATGAATCCAGCAAGCGATCATTATCTCGTTGGTGAAGGCCAATTGATGGTTCATCTAGAACATACAATACCCCCGTAAGCCCTGATCCTACCTGAGAAGCAAGGCGAATACGCTGGCTTTCCCCACCCGAAAGAGTGCCTGCTCCTCTCGAGAGGGTCAAATAGTCTAGGCCTACATCAATGAGGAATTTTAAACGGTTTCGAATTTCTTTTAAAACTTTGTCGGCAATGTCTTGTTGTTTTTTGGTGAGATCAAGGTTTTCAAACCAGTTCAATGCATTTCTTATAGAAAATCTGCAAACTTCACCAATGTGTAATTGGGAAAGCTTTATGCATAAAGCTTCGTCTTTTAAACGGTAGCCATTGCAGCGATGGCAAGATGTTTCATTCTGAAAGCGTCGTAAAAATTCTCTGGTCCAATCACTTTCTGTTTCCAGCCAACGACGACGCAAATTAGGAATAACTCCCTCGAAAGGTTTTTTTGAAACATATTTTCGAACGCCATCGTTGTATACAATGGGAATAATCTCAGTGCCTGACCCATACAAAATAATGCTCTTTAGTTTTTCGGAAAGGTCTTTGAATGGCGTATCCGCACTTTCACTAAAATAGCTCGCAATGCCATCTAAGACTTGTATATAATATTCCGATGTCATTTGCCCACGTTTGCTGGTGGATGCATTTTCTTGCACTGACCACGGTGCAATTGCTCCGTCCCGTAGACTAAAATCATGATTAGGCACGACAAGGTGCTCATCAAAAATAATCTCGATCCCTAAGCCATCACAGGTAGAACATGCTCCTTGAGGACTGTTAAAGGAAAACAACCGAGGCTCTATTTCTTCCAAGGTGAATCCGGAAACAGGACAAGCAAATTTCGAGGAAAAAGTAGTCATGACCTGTGAGTCAGCATCCTGTACCCACAACAATCCGTCACTTAATTTTAATGTTGTTTCAATTGAATCAGCTAGTCGGGTTTTGAGATCTTCCGGTGCACCGATAACCAGGCGATCAACCACCACCGCAATGGTGTGCTTAGTCTTTTTATTAAGAGCTGGAGCATCTTCAATAGTTGTAATTTTTCCATCAATATAAACTCGCTGAAATCCCTTTTTCTGCAAGTCTTGCAACTCTTTTTTATACTCACCTTTGCGTTCACGCACGATAGGCGCCAAAATCATGATCTTAGTTTTTTCAGGAAGTTCTAGGATACGATCAACCATTTGGCTAACAGTTTGTGCTTCAATCGGAAGGCCAGTTGTTGGAGAATGAGGTACGCCGATGCGAGCAAACAGTAGGCGTAAATAGTCATATAATTCGGTAACAGTTCCAACTGTGGAGCGCGGATTTCTCGATGTTGTTTTTTGTTCAATCGAAATGGCGGGGCTTAGACCCTCTATGGAATCTACATCAGGCTTTTGCATAAGCTGTAGAAACTGCCTGGCATAGGTTGACAGACTTTCAACATAACGGCGCTGCCCTTCTGCATACAACGTATCGAAAGCAAGGGAAGATTTCCCCGAGCCGCTAAGGCCAGTAATAACCACCAGCTTATTGCGTGGAATGTCCACACTCACATTCTTGAGGTTGTGTTCACGTGCTCCGCGAATCCGAATTGTATCTTGCATGATTGACCGCTTTATTAAAAAATTTGTAAGGTATATTTACAGTTGCCAATAAAGGGCAACGTGTTTTTATTAAACACTCGCTAGACTAGTACAAATACCTTAGGCTAGCAAGATTTTTAGATGGATATAAGGTATGCGGATTGCAATTGGGGCTGACCATGGGGGCTATGCTCTTAAGGAAAAAATCAAATTAGGCGTTGCTGCTGAATGGATTGACGTGGGTGCATTCAATGAAGAAAGCTCCAATTACGCTGAATTTGCTCAAGCTGTTGCTGAGAAAGTGCAGGCCCACGAGGCGGATTTTGGTATTATCATTTGTCGAAGCGGAATTGGTGTCTCAATTGCTGCAAATCGCTATAAAAACATTTATGCCGCTTTATGCATTAACCATGCCATGGCTATAAGTGCGCGCAGCCATAATAATGCAAATATTTTGTGCATTGCGGCGGACTATACATCCTATGACGAAGCACAAGAAATGATTCACCAGTTTTTATCAACGGCTTTTGAAGCTGGTGGACGCCACGAAATACGGGTAAGAAGCATTAACAAGCAGGGGACTTGAAAGCCAACCAGAAGATAAAATCAGGTGAAAACCGGGGAAGCAAGCTTATACTGAATTAGATTTAACAACCAATTCATCGTAGCCGGTGTTGTTATCCATTTCCCGTCCAAAAGATAAATTCTCAATAACAAGGATGGCTATCTCAGCATTGGTTCTGACTATACAACCATCCATTAAGAGGAAATCTGTGGGGTGTTCCTAGGGATGTTCCTAAAAAAATCAACCGCCCGCTGAAACAGTTTCGGGATAGTTTATAAAACTTGCTTTTTTCCCAAGCCTTTCTTACATTGTAGGAAGTCAAGATATCACCATAGTTCGTATGCAAAGAACACTTATTTTAGTTGGACTGTCTCTGTTTTTAACTGCTTGTGATAGCGTTAAGAGCACATTGGGGATGGATCATTACCAAGCCGATGAATTTAATATTACGCAAAATGATCCACTTAGCATGCCGCCAAATTATAAGCTTATCCCTCCTCGCACAAAGGACAAGGATGGCAAAAGTGTACCTTTGAATCCTTCAGCAGAAAAAGCTAAAAAGGTCGTTGGTGGTGGAGAATCAGAAGCATTTATTTCTGAGGCAAGCCAACAACATCTGAAAGACAAGACTGGCTCTGCGGATGATACCATTCGTGAGACAGTTGATAAGGAATCAGCGGAAAAAGGTGATAGCGCTTTGGATAATAAGCTTGATGCTTGGAAAAAAGAGTTTTCTCAAAACGCTAAGTCTATCAACAAGCCTAAAGCCAGTGAGCGTCCCGCTGAAAAGCTCAAAGAACAGCTTGAGCATGAGCCATCTCCCGAACATCATGAGAGCTTAGAATCAAAAGTTGAAAATGCTTTAGAGCACAAGGCTATTAACAAAGAAGCTGAGAAAAATATAGTCGATGTAGACAAGGCCTCAGAATTTAAGGATCGCTAAATAGAAAAATGATAAAACTCATAATTTTTGGTTTTCTTTGCTTAACTCTATTCGCAGACAACAAACCATTAGATGGGTTTAATGTTGTTGTCAAAGACTTTGCAGTTGCAGGTAAAACGGTACGGATTTCGCCATTTAGAGGTATAGGCGTTGTAACAGTTAGCCTGTGCTTTAAAAATGCCGGTGAAAAATTATCCCCAAAACATAAAGAATGTCTTGTTGCATTGCTTGCCAAAGCAATGGGGGAATCAACACAGTCTCGTTCTCGTGCCCAATTATTAGCCTATGCTCTCGAACATAATGTGCATGTATCTTTTGGCACCAGCGATGATAATTTTACTATTATGGGTAAATGTCCATCTCATAAACTTATTGAGCTTTTTGCTTTGATTAAAGACATTCTTTTCCATTCACGTTTTCATGATTCTGATCTGGCCCGTTTTAAAAATGAGATGAGTGCAGGAACGTTGCAGGCAATGCAATCACCCAATGCCCAACTAGGTGAGCTGGTGAAAGTAACGATTTTAAAAGACCACCCCTATGGAACCTTACAAAAAACCTATCTTGCGAGTTTGAAAAACATTAATGCAAATGATCTAAGTGCGTATGTCAAAACCCACTTCACTCAAGAAAATCTTATTATTTCAGCTTGCGGTGACATTGAAGAAGCAGACCTTGCTGCTCAGATTTCTGATGTAATTACAGCTTTGCCAAAAACATTTAAAACGCCTTTGCCTGCTACTGTACATGTCACTGGGCCCTATCAAAAACATGCTCAAACATTTCCTGTGCCACAAACAGTAATTCAATTATTGCATGAAGGCATTGATGCTAATCATCCTGATTTTTTTGCATTGCATGTGGCAATGGGTTGCTTGTCTCAGCATGGCATTGGGCTGTTATCGAAAAAAGTTCGGGTTGAAAAAGGGTTAACATATGATATTGGCGCGGATCTTTCAATGCAAGATCACTACAATACCTTTAATATCTCAACCTCTACTCAAACAGCAAATGTGGAAAAAACTATCGAAGCGATCAAAGAAGTTATGAGCGACATTTGCAAAAATGGCTTTTCTCCTGAATTAATTGAAGTCGTTAAGAAAAGCTTTTTAGGAAATTATAAGCGTTCTTTTTCTTCAACCGGTAATATCACAACTAGGCTAACCAATTACCAGCTTAAGAACCGCCCCATAGATTTTCATAAAACACTTATTGAAAAAATTTCAACCTTAACTGCCGATGAGGTTAATGAAGCTTTTAAAAGGTTCATTAAGCCCGATCAATTTGTTATATTTACGGTAGGCCAATGAGATATATTCTAACGCTTTTGATAGGCATTTTTATCGGTTCATTAGATGCAGCAATTGTTCCGCAAACTGCCACATTAAGTAATGGATTGAAAATTATCGTTTTTCAAAATCCTCTATTACCTTCCGTAAATGTTTTTACAAAGTATGGTGTTGGCACAGCCGATGATCCCGCTGAAATGGTTGGAGTGTCTCATATGCTTGAACATATGATGTTTAAAGGATCATCTAAATATTCAAAAGGTGCCATTGATACTATCCTTAACAGTTGTGGGGGGGTCTGTAACGCCTTTACAAATTTTGATAACACAGTTTATACCTTTGCCCTACCAGCGGAACATCTAGATATCGTTCTTGATATTGAGGCTGATCGTATGGAAAATCTTAATATTGATGAAGCTGAATTTTTGTCAGAGCAAAAAGTTGTGATGGAAGAGCGTCAAATGCGATTAGGTAATCACCCTTTTCGTACATCAGCTGAAATTTGCTTGCGTGCTATGTATGCAGCGCATCCCTATGGTATATTTCCAATTGGTTACGAAGCTCATATAAAGGCTTACACGGCTGAAGCTTTAATGGCTCATTACAAAAAATGGTATGTGCCTAATAACGCTACTATTGTAGTAATTGGGCCTTATGACTTGGCTTATGTATTGCCCAAAATAGAAGAGCATTTTTCAAATGTTAGCTCAAAAGAATTACAAGAACGTAGGCGTATTTCTGAACCTGATCGTGAAGGCTTAACTACTACTATTGAGCAAGAAAATCCGCGTGCTGAAAACATTTATATTAGTATTTCCTATCGGGCACCAACATTGATTACAAAGCCGAAAGAGTATTTAGCAATGAATATGCTCGAAAAGACAATGAATGGATCCGATCACGCGCTCTACCAAAAAATGGTGAAAGAAAAACATTTAGCTTTGGCTATTTCAAGCAGTTATAGGTATGGCAAAGATGATATGGATTTCACATTTACATTAATTCTATCGCCCGATATGAATGTGGATGCCGCAGAAAAATTCTTGTTTGAACAACTGGCTGTTTTTTTGAAAAAAGGTTTGGTTGAAAAAGATTTTAACGATGCGAAACAAGAACAGCTCAATGCCTTTGCTTTTGCTATGGATGGGGAAGCATTTTTAATGAGTATAGCAAATAGTGTTCTTGATGGTTTTCCCTTAGAGGCTGTTTCGAAATATGAAGATATTCTTAAGGCGGTAACAGTGCAGCAAGTTCATGAAATGCTAAGTAGTATTTTAGCGAAACCTCCGGTTCTTATTTCTAGGAATTATCCAAAGGGTAAAATGCCGAAGCGTGCCTATCAAAAAGTTCTGCAAAAAGGTTTTTAATTTGTGATGATGCGATATACCCTAGATTTTCCAAGCCAGCCAGTAAAAGTACCTGCCGATTTTGCTAACAATATAGCGAATCTGCCATTATTCAAATATTTGGAACCTGATTTTTCACCAGCGCAATATCATGAATCTATTCAAAAGCTTGAGAAATTCACCCATATTATTCATCTTGGTACGGGTGGTTCAAGTTTAGGGCCGCAAGCGTTATATGCGATTGCCGATGCACCTGATAGGACTTTCAGTTTCTTTGATAATATCGATCCTGATGGGTTTCATCAGCGATTGAAACATATTGATTTCAGCCAAACTGGGCTTTTGGTTGTATCAAAGTCTGGTAACACGGCTGAAACCTTAGTTCAGTTGGCAACTCTCAAGAAATTTTATGATGATAAGGGGCTGACCTTAAAAGATCATCTTGTCATTATTACGCAAACTGACGGTAATGCCCTGCATACCTTTGCAAAGAGCAACGACATTGTGATTGTTCCTCACCATAACCAAATAGGCGGACGCTTTGCAGTATTTACCGAAGTAGGTATATTGCCAGGGCTATTGATGGGGCTTGATATGGAAGCCTTTAGAAAAGGTGCGCAAGGCGCTATAGTTGCTTTTAAAACTGCTCCGGCTACTTGTCCTGCTATAGAATCAGCATGCTTTTTGGCACAGTCAAAATTACATCCGGTCATGTTCCCTTATACAGATAAACTTAAATTGCTTAGTGCGTGGTTTGCTCAGTTATGGGGGGAGAGCCTCGGTAAAAAAAATAAAGCTGGTGAACGATTTGGCTCAACTCCTATTCAGGCGTTAGGCGCAACCGATCAGCATTCTCAGTTACAACTTTATCTTGATGGTCCAAAAGACAAATTTTTTACTTTTTTAGAGGTAGCCGACAAAGCAGATTTAGATGCCGCTGATTTGGGCATTGATCACCCTGCTTATATTCCGTTGAGTGGGGCAGGCTTAAAAAAATTATTACAAGCTGAGCTACGTGCTACTTATGAGACGCTGCGTGCCCATGAATTACCCCTGCGTTTGATTACTGTGCCCACGGTTAACTCCTACTATTTAGGACAACTGATGGTAAATATAGTACTGGAAACTTTGGCAGTGGCATCAATTTGGGATGTAAATCCATTTGACCAACCTGCTGTAGAAGAAGGAAAAGTCTTGGCTTTGAAATTTTTAAATGATAAAAAATAGTAAGGCCTATCAATCTATAAATATATGAATAACCAAATTATTTCCTTTCAAGAAATCATCTTACGTTTGCAGCAATATTGGGCAAGTTATGGCTGCGTTATCTTGCAGCCTTATGATTTAGAGGTGGGGGCCGGAACCTCCCATCCTGCAACACTTATTCGTGCGCTAGGCCCAAAATTATGGAACACTGCCTATGTACAACCTTGCCGTAGACCGACCGATGGCAGATACGGTGAAAATCCAAATCGAACGCAATTGTATTATCAATTTCAAGTTTTGCTCAAACCGTGCCCTGTAAATCCTCAAGAGTTATACCTTGAAAGCCTGAAGGCTATCGGCCTTGATTTAAGCCGACATGATATTCGCTTTGTGGAAGATGATTGGGAAAATCCCTCATTGGGCGCGGCTGGTCTAGGGTGGGAAGTTTGGTGCGATGGTATGGAAATTACTCAATATACCTATTTCCAACAGGTTGGTGGTATTGCATGTGATCCAGTGCCAGTTGAATTAACCTATGGCCTTGAACGAGTTGCTACCATTATTCAAAATGTTGAAAGTAATTTTGATATTAACTGGAATGGCAAGTCAGGTGATGAATGCCTCACTTATCGCGATGTGTTTTTAAGATCGGAACAGGAATTTTCAGCTTATAATTTTGAACACGCAGATGTTGATATGTTGTTACGTCATTTTAATGACGCTGAAACCGAATGTTTAGCATTGCTTGATCGCAAATTAGTTTTACCTGCTTATGAACAATGCTTAAAAGCTAATCATTTATTTAATATGTTAAACGCACGAGGTGTAATTAGCGTGACAGAACGTGCGGCTTATATGGCAAGAGTGCGTAATTTAGCTAAATCTTGTTGCGAAACCTGGATAGGTTAATCATGGAATTATGTATTGAAATCTTTATGGAAGAAATTCCGGCACGTATGCAACGCCAGGCCAAGATTGATTTTTTGCAATTGTTTGTAAATGAATTCGAAGCTTTAAAACTAAAATGTAGCGTTCCAGAAGTTTTTGTTGGGCCAAGACGTTTGGTATTGCATGTGGCAGATATTGCGGCAGAATCGGAGACTATTTTAGAAGAAAGACGTGGCCCAAAAATGGGTGCACCTGACGCAGCATTACAAGGATTTTTAAAATCATCTGGTGTTTTACAGAGTGATTTGGTTCAAGAAAACGGTTACTGGTTTGCCAAAATTAATGTGCCCGGCAAACCTTTGCAGGAATTATTGCCTGGTTTGCTTGATAGAGTTTTAAAATCAATGCCTTGGCCCACCTCCATGCGGTGGCCTGGTGCCGGCCATACCTGGGTCCGCCCTATTCGCAATATTTGTTGTGTGCTAAATGGTAAACCAGTTGAATTTGATGTTCCGGCGGTAGGGCTCAAAACAAACAATTATACATTTGGTCACAGGTTTTTAAATCCCGCACAAATAACTGTTACAAGCTTTGCACAATATCGCCAAAGCCTTGTTGACGCAAATGTCATGCTTGATTTTGAAGAACGACGCAGTGTGATTGAAGCTGAGCTTCATAAAATCTGTAAGGCGAATCAATTAACATTTTTGACCGATGAAACGTTATTAGACGAAGTTACTGGCCTTGTTGAATACCCCTTTGTTGGCCTTGGCCAAATTGATGAAAAATTTATGCATCTTCCAGGGGCGGTACTTAGCACGTCAATGCGGGTACATCAAAAATACTTCACGGTTTTAAATTCTAAGGGTGAATACGCGCCATTTTTTGGATTTGTAGCCAATGTTCCTATTAATGCTGATTGTATGACTCCTGGGTATGAACGTGTGCTTAGGGCACGCCTAAGTGATGCGGCATTCTTTTATGAGCAAGATTTAAAAATACCATTTGAAGGTAGATCAGATAATTTAAAAAATATTATTTTCCATGCTGATTTGGGGTCTGTATATCAAAAAGTGCAGCGGTTAGAATTTTGTGCCTCTAATTCTTATGTGAAACAAGCAGCCCGCTTATGCAAATGTGATTTGCTCACAAATATGGTAGGTGAATTTCCTGAACTGCAAGGTATCATGGGCGAGATTTATTCAAAAGCTCAAGGGACTGCTCCTGCGATTGCTGTAGCTTTGAAGGGGTACTACCAACCTCAAGGAGCAAATGATGCGTGTCCCAGTGATGATATAAGCTGTGAATTATCCTTGATGGATAAGATTGATAATTTGATTGGATTTTTTGGCATTGGCATGAAACCATCGGGTTCGAAAGATCCATATGGGTTGCGCAGAACCGCTTTGGGTATTATTCGTTTAATGTTACATAAAAATGGGCCAAATTCTCTAGGGGTTTGGTTAGAAAAATCAGTTGAATCTTACAAGCATCAAGGCGTTTCTTTAAAGGCCGATGTGGTTGAAACTGTTGCTGGATTTATTACTGAGCGGCTTTCAGCATATTTGAAAACCGATATGCCAGCCACCTATGTGTATGCAGTTTTGGATAAACCTTTAGAAGATATTTGGACAGCTGTTGAACGAGCCAAAGCCCTGAAACATCTTTTGCAAAACGATACTGGTGTTTCTCTTTTAAGTGCTTACAGGCGCGTTGTTGGTATCTTAAAAGGGGTGCAGGTGGCTCAAGTTAATGAACAGCTTTTTGTGCACGATGTTGAACGTATCTTGTACAATGCTCTCATACAAACAGAGCCAAAAATTGATGAGCAGTTAAAAACCTTTGCATTTAAAGAAGCAATGACATTAGTGGCAAACTTGAAGCCAGTGATTGATAACTTTTTTGATAATGCAAAAGTCATGGAAGATGATTTACAGATTCAGCGCAATCGCTTAAATTTGCTAGGAATGCTACAATCAACGCTAAATACATTTGCAAATTTTTCCAAGCTGGAGGGCTAAAATGAAATCACACAATTGGTTATGGGTTTTAGCTATTGCCCTTGCTGGGTGTTATCCAACCATTGATCATAGGGGATTTAACCCAGAGCAAATTCAGTTTGATAAAATTCAAGTGGATGTCAGTACCAAAGAAACTGTACAAGATGTGCTTGGAAGCCCTTCAACAACTTCATTGTTTCCGGTTGAAGGAAAAAACTGGACCACGTGGTATTATGTATACCGAAAAACCGAAACGACCTCATTTTTTACCCCCAAAGTTGTTGATCAATTAGTGGTGAAAGTAACTTTAGATGATAAAGATATTCTTCGCGGCCTTGAAAAACAAAAAGGTGTTCGAGGCGAAGAAATTAAGGCCAGTACTGAACGTACTCCAACAACCGGATACGAAAGTTCTGCGTTAAAAGATGTGTTTGGCAATTTTGGCAAGTATGGTTTAGATCCTAAGAAGAATGAGAAGTAGCTGTGGATAAGAAATTGGTCATTGCAGCAGTACTTGGTATAGCAGTACTAGCATTTTTCTTTCATTCTTCACACAGTTCAAATTTTTCTCCTACAAAGATTTATGCGGTATATACTCCTAGGAAGACTGGTGATTTAGCAATGGTGAATGCCGCCGTTGACGCGTTTAAATTTACCTGCCCAACTGCTGAAGTTATTAGTGAGCCAAACGCTAAAATTGATGATTTAAAGTTAGGTAATGAAGCGTCCATTATTGTCACCTCTGGTCAGTTTGGTATTGAGCTTATTCAATTCAAAAATTTTCCAAAAACAGTAAAAGTTTTGCTGTGTACTCATCAATGGTTTGATGATATGAAAAATCTACGAGATATTTTTATTGCCATACCTGAGCATGTACTAAATAATGATATCCACAAAATTGCCAAGCAACAGAACCTTACCCTTATTCCCACTCAAGGTGTGCTGCACACAATGTCTCCAGAATCACTAGTAAACGAAGATACATCTGTTATTCAACTTAAGGATGCCAAAGTTGGATTAATTCTAGGCGGTGATGTCGAAATGCCAAATGGCAGGGACTGGCAGCTGTTTAGCACAGATAATGCCCGCAAGCTTGCCAAAGAAATTGCGGCATTTGCAAAAAAAACAGGGTACAAAATTCTTATTACTAATGGCCCACGTACGGGCTTGTGTATTAATCCTACCACAAAGGATGCTAGTGTTCATCGTGATGGAAAGCTTGATAAAGTTTCCCTTTCTTTCCTAGATGAATTACACCATGCAGGCCTTCAAAAGGGTCAGGATTTTGAATTTTTTGATTTTCAGTTTGGCCAACCATCAGCCTTTAAAGCTATTATGGCGGTTGTGCTAAAGAATAAAGGTTTTATGATTGTGCCTGGTGAATCGACTAGTTCAATTTCTGAAATTATGGTGGTGATGCCGGCAGTAATTTATGAAAATGATGCCATGAATACGGTGCATAAAATGTTTGTAGATAAGGCTATTTCAAGTAATATAGCAATTTTATGGCCAAATTTGCCTGATCAAAACCTAATGGAGACTTATGCTCCTCCGCAACCTCAGGCAGTCATGGTTGTGAAAAAACTTTTGGATGATTAGATCTCGTTAAAACACGAACTGTAAAATACTCCATATAATATGAAAGATTGCGAAGCATAGCTGTAGCTCATCAACCCATGCCCCTTAGGCCAGAAGAGGGTGAAGTGTAGTACTCTTGAATTTTTTCAAGAATGCATGCAATAATTCGATTGTAAATATTTACATTTAAATAAGAGAAAATAAAATGAAGTGCGCATTTCTTGGATTTTTACTATTAATAATGATCCCATTATTTGGTGCAGCTGAAGCAGATGCATCCGAAGCAAGGGTTACTTCAGTTCGTGTGGCTTGTAGAGAGATTGAGGGGAACGGCGATATTAAGATTAGTTGTGGTGCAGTGTCATATACCCATTCTTTTTCTTTAGAAATATTACAACCTATGAATAGAGAGTATATAGATACCGCAGTTATGTATTTATTGGAAAATGCTTCTACGATTGATGAATTATCAATTTTACAAAAAGACATGATTGCTATATTAGCTAATGAAAGGGCTAAAGTTGAAGAAATTGTAAATTTTTTGTTTGCTCATTCGCGAAGAGCGGATATTCCTGCGTTGGTATTGCCTCATTCTCCTCCCTGGGGAAAATCACGCTAAAATCTAGCTCTTCCCTACCCGTAATTTTGGTAATGTTTTAATAGCCTCGCTAACCGCAGCCACATTCTCGCTAGCTGCCTGGTTTTCTTGTTGAATACGGGCATAAAGTTCTTGGCGGAAAACAGATGATGTACTGGGGTATTCAAACCCAAGCTTAACAATGCGTCCATTGATTTCTAAAACAGTACAAGTGATATCATCATTGATAATAATTGACTCACCGATTTTGCGGCTCAGACTCAGCATACCTACACATCTTTTTAAATTTAATTAAATCTTAAACAAATTTTTTTATAATACCTAGTAGGGATAAGAGAATTTTTTTATGAGCCTGTTCGACGATAAGTTATCATTACTGCTTAATCACCGGCTTACTTGGCTGAGTGCTAGGTCAAATCTTATGGCTGTAAACATTGCTCACGCTGATATTAAGGGTACTACTCGTAAGGAAATCAAACCATTTGCTAAGGTTTTAAAAAGCCACAATGCTCTTCCAAATAAAAATGGCACACACGCAAAAATATTAAAAATTGGCACTGCCGATACAATAAAAACAAAAACAGAAATTTCTCGGGAATTAGAAATGTTGGAAATGTCCCGCAATGCTCTTGAGCATGACGCTATTTTAAGCACTGTTAAAAATTTCCATCAATTAGTGCGAACAATTTTAAGTATGGCGCAAGGAGGATAGTGATCTATGAGCTCTAATTTAGTGCAGTCTACCCTTGCTCGGGCGTTGTATATTGCAACATCGGGTATGGTTGTGCAAAATAAACGCATGTTAATTATTTCTGAGAACCTAGCAAATGCAGGCGTCAAGAATACGGCGCCAGGCGTGATGCCCTATAAACGACGAGTTCCTTCCTTCAAAACAATTTATGATAAAAAAACAAAATCTGAACTTGTGACCTTATCAAAAATTAACCATGACAAAACTCCTTTCCCAAAGGTATTTTCTCCAAATGACCCAGCGGCAGATAAGGATGGTTTTGTGTATGAATCAAATGTTAAATCAATTTTGGAAATGGCAGATATGCGTGAAGCATCACGTAGCCATGAAGGTAACCTTAAGGTATACGAACGTATTTTAGCGATGTTACAAAACACAATAAATCTTTTGAAGAACAACTAGTTGGACTTGACCTTTCTGAGCTTCCCTCTCATATTTTATAAAGTTTAATAAGTAAGGGTAAAACATGACACAATTAAAAGGGTCTAAGACTGAGAACAATCTCAAAGAAGCATTTGCTGGCGAATCACAGGCGAATCGTCGGTATTTGTATTTTGCACAAAAAGCAGATATTGAAGGTTATAATGATGTTGCTGCTGTATTTCGCTCAACTGCTGAAGGGGAAACAGGCCACGCTCATGGGCACCTAGAGTTCTTGGAAGCAGTTGGAGACCCTGCAACAGGCCTGCCTATTGGTGCTACAACCGACAACCTTAAGGCAGCTATTGCTGGGGAAACTCATGAATACACTGATATGTATCCTGGCATGGCGAAATCAGCTCGAGAAGAGGGCTTTGATGAAATTGCTAATTGGTTTGAAACATTAGCAAAAGCTGAAAAATCTCACGCGGGGCGTTTCCAAAAAGCCTTAGATACAATGGCGTAAGCTGTGACTAAACTGCAGCCCGTCCGTGGAACCCGTGATTTTTTAGGTGATGTTGCAAGGTGTATTCAACACATCCAAGACACAACTTTTTCAACTGCTCAAAAGTTTGGGTTTGAACGTATTGATACACCTATTTTTGAATATACAGGTGTTTTTAAGCGGGCTGTTGGTGAAACCAGCGATATTGTTGGCAAGGAAATGTATACATTTCAGGATCGTGGAGGCGAAGAGATTACCCTGCGCCCTGAAGGTACAGCGCCGGTGGTGCGAGCAGTGTTATCAAACAGCCTTACCCAACAATTGCCCTTAAAGTATTGCTACTATGGGCCCATGTTTCGCTATGAAAGGCCTCAACGTGGGCGATACAGACAATTGCATCAATTCGGAGTCGAATTCTTTGGGGTTGATAACCCTTATGCTGATGTTGAGGTGCTTGACTTGGCCCAGCAAATTCTTGAGCGCTTAGGAATTAATGCAACTCTACATTTGAATACGATAGGGGATCCTCAAAGTAGGGATGCTTATCGCGTGGCATTAATTGAATATTTTTCTAAATATCGAAGTGAGCTATCACAAGACAGTCAGCTTCGGTTAGATAAAAACCCTATGCGTATACTCGATTCTAAAGATGCTAATGACCAACGTATTGCGGCAGAGGCGCCTAAAATTTCAGCCTATTTAACAGCATCAGCAACGCAGTTTTTTGAAAACGTGCGTCAAGGGCTGGAAGCTATTAATATCAAGTATACTCTTGATCCAACCTTAGTGCGCGGCCTTGATTATTACACCCATACAGCCTTTGAATTTAAAAGTAATGATCTCGGCGCACAGGACGCTGTTTTAGGTGGTGGTAGGTATGACGGTTTGGTGCAACATATGGGCGGCCCAGCAATTCCAGCGGTTGGTTGGGGAATGGGGATTGACCGCATTGCGTTACTTTTAGAAAATAAAGTTTTTGCAAAGCCAATTCCCATTGTTTTTATTGTGATTGGTGAGTATTTTTCTACGGCTCTACAGCTTGCTAAAACATTCCGAGAAAAAGGTAAGATTTGCGAAATTCTTTATAAAACTAATCCCGGAAAGGCTTTTAAAGAAGCTGATAAGCTAGGGGCTCGTTTTGCCATTATTATTGGCGAAGAGGAAGTCAAAACCCATACGGTTAAAGTGAAAGACCTAAGCCTACCGATTGACCATTTGCAAAAAGAGCGTACAGTAAAAATGACTGAAATACTTAAGGTGTTATGTGAAGAACTTGCATGAACCAGTTATGGTTTTGGAAAAGAACGTGATGTGTGACGGGCCATCTAATGCACCAGCCTTGGGACATCCGCGCATCTATTTACATATTCAAACGGATAATCGTATAGACTGCCCATATTGTGGGAAAGTGTTTGTTTATGCCAACAACGCATTGATTGCAGACTAATCCTTTTTACAGTGTACAGCTAATTCTATATAGAATGATTACATTGGATCCCCGCCGTCGCGGGGATGACAGTGGCGGCATTAATGATGCCCAGAATGGTATTGAGAAAGACAGTGGTGGTCTTTTACCATTCCAGCATTTCTTTTGTCATTTCCCACATTTTTTATGTCATTCCCGCGAAGGCGGGAATCCATAATTAAATTATAGAGATTTAGTCTCCCGATCTCTTCCTACTTTTTATCTAATCGCGGCTTTATCATATCATCGAAAATCTATCACTTTATATACTCATCAATAATATGTTGAATGAGGCTTTATCTTTGTATTCAGGGGATGTAGCTAAGCACTCAAATATATCTGTCTGGCCTCGAATTGGCAAAGGTCGTACCCTTGCTATAACATCGTCTGGAAACAAGATGGCAATTTGATCATCGCTTAATACCTGAACAACTTGTGATATATTAGCTGCTAATGCTGCTAGTTCATCGTCTCTGTTTAACAGAGGGCCTCTTGTTCTAACAAGAGAAAATAAAGGTAAAGATACTTCAGGAATTCTTGAAAAAAATGCTTCATTCAATTAAAAGATATATGTTGGAATATAGTAATTTTTATTTAAAATGCAATTAAAATATCCCTCTTCCTAAAATAGAAAGTTCCTATCGATAAATTATAGGTGTTAACATTGTCTGAATATTTCTTTAAAATCATATTTTAATAAAAAACTTTTATATCTATGACAATTTCCGCAACTGATTTTTACTGCTGTTTAACAAATCGCACAATTATTGAAATAACGGGCAGTGACCGAGAAGCATTCTTGCAGGGTATTATCACTCAGGACATAAAGCGTCTGGAAAGCCAACCGGTTATTTATAGTTTAATGCTTTCCCCTCAAGGGAAATTTCAATTTGATTTCTTTATAGTTCATCTGGGCGACCTATGGCTTGTTGATATAGATGCAAGCCGTTCCCAAGCATTTTTACAGAGATTGCAGATTTTCAAGCTTCGTTCAGATGTAAGTCTTAAAGTTAATACCGAATGGCAAGTGGGCGTTAGCTCAAGGCCCCTAGAAATGGAAAATTGCTTTGTAGATCCCCGTTTAAAAGAACTGGGTTACAGATTTTACGATAAAAAAATAGTTTCTGAAAAAGAAAACGATATTTACCAAATGCGCCGTTTAAGCCTTGGGGTTCCTGATGGTGCACAAGATATGATTGTAGATAAATCAATCCCCCTAGAATGGGGCATGGATGAACTAAATGCTATTGCTTGGAACAAAGGTTGTTACATGGGACAAGAACTCACGGCGCGTTCTCGTTATGTTGGGCAAATTCGCAAACGTGCTTTCCCTATTGCCTTTAAAATTTCAGCACCATATGCAATTGGGGAAAAATTTTGTATTGGGGAACAAGACGTTGGGGAATTACGTGCAACTAATGGTATTTTGGGCATTGCTTTACTAAAGTTAGAATCCCTGCGGGCAGAAATTACTATCAATGGCCATTCCATCGAGGTGCTTAAACCAAGCTGGATGATTTTATCTTAAGCAAGTTGTAAATCTTCTTTATTGTTAAAATTTTATCATTTAAGCTGATAGCAACGTCATTCACTAGTTTCCGGTTTTTATGCCCGCTATACGTCGCAGTATGTTTATTTCCTTGTGCTTCATTTGCATTATGCTAGGCATACTAGCTGCGTTGTTCCCCCAGGCGAAATCGGCGTTTTTGACGAATGTCTTTTTAAACGGGACCATTTTAACGCTGTTTGTGTTCGGCGTTTTGTACAATGCATATCTGTTTTTTCTTTTAAGACAAGAAGCGATATGGTTTTCATTTTTTGAAAAATCACGCGATCATGAAAGCAGTGTTCCAAAGCCTAAAGCGCTAAAGCCTTTACAGCAGTTATTCCAGCAAACTCGTCCATCCAGCTTTATGCTGCAAGCCACGTTTGGCAGTATTCAAAATCGCTTTGATGATAGTCGTGATATCAATCGTTATGTTACTGGGCTATTGGTTTTTCTAGGGTTGCTTGGAACATTTTGGGGATTGTCTCATACGGTTACTGCAATTTCAGGAGTTATTTCAAGCATTGATTTGCAAGCCGGCGATATTCAAGATGCATTTAAAACTTTAAAAGATGGTCTGCGTGCACCCCTAACTGGTATGGGGACAGCATTTAGTTCGTCTTTGTTTGGATTGCTTGGATCGCTTATCATTGGATTTGTTGATGTCCAATACAATAAGGGCATCCAAGGATTTTTCTATTTTATTGAAGAACGCATTCATCTTGGAAAATTGAGTATTGGCAGTGCTGAAGGACAAAGTGTTGGGCAAACGTATTCTCAAAGCGTTTTTGAACAAGCAGCAGAAAGTATGCAGCTTCTATCACAACAGATGCAGCGTGGCGAAGAAAGCCGTCAGCAATACATGCGTAGCCTTACAGAATTAGCAGAAAAGCTAAATTTGCTTGTTGACCAACAAAATCAACAATTAGCAGCATTGCAAAATGTTGCGCAGAGCCAGTTTAACATGCAGCAATTACTTAGCCGCCAGTCTGAAGTGGCCGCCGATACTACAAAATACTGGCGCAGCTTAGATGCACAACTGGCTAAAATTCACGACGATATAACCTCAGGCCGTCATCAGCTAAGCCGCGAGGTGTGCGAAGAGATTCGCACCGTTGCTCGTATACTAGCCGCTCTAGGAGAAGGACGTGACGCTGCTTAAGCGGCACTTGTTGATACCAGAGGGGCTTCTGCTAAATCTTCTGCTGTACTTTCATGGGTACGTTTCCCTTTTTTTACAGGAGCGGCAACTCCTGTATTTATAGGCAGCGATGCTAGGGGCATTCTTTTTGGTGTGACATCTTTGCCGATATGCTTTTCTCTTTTTGCAGGGGCACAAAAACTTGATCCACCCCCCTTAGCATCTCCAGTATTTCCACTATCATCCTCCTCTTCCACTAGAAGTGCAGAATCCTGCCCGCGCTTTTTATCTTTTCTCTTTGGAGCCGTGCCAAGTGTACGCGCAGCTGCAAAAGCATCTGGGATCGTATAACTTTCTGGTTTTTTTCTGACAGCATGCTCATTGGGAATTATCGTGATATTGCCGGTATAACTCCTCACCCTGTGCATCACAGCAAATGCTCCCGCTGGTAATTCATCTTTATCAACCGTTCTAAGCACGCGTTCGCACGCACTAGCTATTTGAAGCAGGCCTATTAATTTGTTAATAAGGTAAAACTCTGGTTTACACATCCCTCTATCAATTTTACTATCACTTTTGGATTTGTGGTATTGTGTTGTCTTTCCTTTATGCTCACTCCAACAAACAAGGGTAACAACCTCTTGATTCTGATATACATGGTGCCATTCACATGCTCCGCTATGACTTTCAGGATTAGCAGCACCTAGCATTTTTAATACATTGTACTCGCCATGCACAATATCGTCAGAAAGGGTTTTTGTGCTTGTTCTCCAAAACACAAAGCATGGTTCTGTCACCAAAGTTGGAACAAAAAATGTATTATCAAAATGAGTTGTTATAGAATAAAACTCTTCCGGCTTTACTGATCGACGAAAATCAGCCTCACCTTTCTTCAAAAACTCCCTGGGATCATCACCCGCGATATCATGCAAATGGGTACCTAAAGTTTTTCTGCATTCAGGGGTGAGATGTATTCCGGCTGGTGGTTTTAATCGCCCTAACAATAAAGGAGCTAAACGGGTAAACTCCTCTCTAATAGCTGCAATTACTATCTTAGGTTGCTCCAACACCTTAGAAAAAATAGTGTGCACATTTTCCATTTGTGCAGTGCACGCTTCCATTAACTTCGTCAGATCCTTAATTTGAGAACTTTTCAAGTCAGGAGGAGTAGCAGTTGTGTGCGCTGGTCTTGCAGGGGTGGAAAAAGAAGAGGCAGGCCCCTCATCTGTTCCATTGATAGAAAAAGTAAAGGCAGCGATCAAAGCGATTAAAAGTATATGTCTCATGGTCTCTTCATTAATGTTAAGTTTTTGATTTAATGCATCATATGTGTATGGCAAAAATACAATATATGATCAACATATTATTTTTTATTATAATTTTATTAATTATTTCGGGTGTATTTAATTAAGTTGGAAATATATAGAAAATGTTCTTTTCAGATCCTTGATTCTGTATGCTAAACTTGGGCTAGTTGATTTTAAATTAAGCGTAAGAATGACCTATAATGTAACTTTGATTCCTGGTGATGGTATTGGCCCTGAAGTAACAACATCTGCCCGTCAAGTAATTGATGCAACAGGCGTAAAGATCAACTGGGAGGTTTGTGAAGCAGGGGCAGAGGTTTTCAAAAAAGGTCTAGCCACTGGCGTTCCTCAAGAAACTGTGGACTCCATTAACAGGAACAAAGTTGCCCTTAAGGGACCTCTTGCAACTCCAGTTGGATATGGCGAAAAAAGTGCCAATGTAACTTTACGTAAAATGTTTGAAACCTATGGAAATATTCGCCCCGTAAAAGAATTTCCAGGGGTGGCTACCCCCTACAGCGGTCGTGGTATTGATTTGGTCATTGTGCGTGAAAACGTTGAAGACCTTTACGCAGGCATTGAACACATGCAAACCCCGAGTGTGGCTCAGTGTTTGAAATTAATTTCTAGAAAAGGTTGTGAAAAAATTGTCCGCTTAGGTTTTGAATTTGCCCGTAGTCAGAATCGCAAAACCATCCATTGCGCCACTAAAGCAAATATCATGAAATTTAGCGAAGGCATGCTAAAGAGAACTTTTGAAGAAATTGCTGAAGAATATCCAGATCTTGATGCTCAGCATATTATTGTTGATAACTGTGCTCATCAGTTGGTAAAAAAACCCGAGCAGTTTGAAGTAATTGTTACAACTAACATGAACGGAGATATTCTAAGTGATTTGTCTTCCGCTTTAATCGGCGGACTTGGTTTTGCGCCTGGGGCTAATATTGGTGATAATGCTTGTATTTTTGAGGCTGTCCATGGGTCAGCTCCTAAGTATACCGGCAAAAATGTTATCAACCCAATGGCGGTTATTTTATCGGGCATTATGATGCTGCGCCACATCGGGGAATTTAAGGCTGCTCTTGATATTGAGCATGCTTTATATATTACCTGTGCGGTTGATAAAGTTCTAACTCGTGACGTAGTAGGTGATGCAAACTGTGCTTCAACCACCAAATTTACAGAAACAGTTATTAAAAATCTTGGTCGTCGATATGAAGGCATTCAAGACCGTGCCTACAAGGCAATTAGTATTAATAATACGAATATTCCTGTAGCGCCTATTCAACCTAAAGAACGTTTTATTGAAGGGATTGATATCTTTTTTGAAAATACAAAACCTATAGGTGAATTTGGTAAATTAATGGAAGAAGCAGCCCTTGAAGCATCGGTGAAATTAAAAATCATCACCAGTCGGGGAATGAAAATTTATCCAACCACAGAAAATACAACTATGGACCTTATTGACCAAGTAACTGCTAGATTCGTTGGAGATGGCTCCCTTAACGATAGCCAACTACAAAAAGTTATTGCATCGGTTAGTACCAGGGCTCAATGGGCACACATTGAAAAGCTGCAGGTATTTGATGGTAAGGCGGGTTACACCAAAGCCCATGGCGAGGATTAGTTCTTTCCTCTCGTCATAACGAGACCGCAAAGTGGTCGGGGAGCGTCATTCAGAGGAGCCGGAGACGACGTAGGAATCCAGTGATTAGCATCCCTATTGATTAATTGTACTGGATTGCCACACTCCTTCGGAGTTCGCAATGACGCGCTTTTGCGCTTGAACAGCACTGTTTAGCTAGTGTGGGATAAGAGGATCAAAAGTGACGGGCAATGAGCAGATTAGTATTGTGTATACTAATTTGCATATACGATAGATCATTAGTCAAAAAATGCATCCTTGTAATTTTTATCCTCTCATGATGAAGGCAAACTCAAACTTATTATTATGCTCAAGACGAAAAATTCATCACCTCCAAGCAGATCAACATCTTCTCCAAAGGAGGGGACGCCGTTATCTATAGCAACAGTTTCACCCGTTAGAAATGAAATTCTAGGTAGCTCAACAGGAAGAAACTCTGCAAATGGCAATGTCCTAATTTCAGCTCTTTTAAACCCACGGGCTGTGAAATAACAATCCACTGTGGCACGCACGTCGGCGTGATCTGTAAACGAAACGGTATCTGCATCTAGCATTTTCCCACTTCCAGCACAAATGTTGCGCGCAATCCAACCTTTGGTGCTAGGGGCCTCAGCGAGAGACTCGCCGCCTTTAAAATCTTGATCACCAATTTTGATTACAGAAGGAAAAAAATCTAGATCACACAAGAACACCCAGGCACCATTTGGGCGTAGGCTATTTGCAATCATACTCAAATGTTCATCATTAAAATAACCATTCCATGGGAAGCATTCATATGTAATAAAATCCCAACTTTTTGGTCGAAAAGCTTGTTCTTTCATACGTAGTACATCACCCAGAATATCGGGATTTCGCCCATCATATACGTTTATTGTAAAATAATCTTCATTATGTCCAGGACAACCTCCATCTAGGGAATCATGCCCGGGGGTAGCAACGAAAGCGGAATGTCCGCACCCAACAATTAAACGGGTTGGTTTACCGCTGGCCGCACACTCTTTTGCGTACTGTTCAAAAGAACGATTAATAAATACCCGAGAGGTAGACGCATCGGGACAGAGTACATTCCAGAGTTGAGTAGATACTGGAAGTGATGGTACTTCAGGATTATAAAAGGTCATATAGTGTTTTGGAGCGGCTTCCAAAAGTCCGGGATACTCTGCCATTGGATAAGCAAGGGTTGTGTGATCATCCTCACTTGAACCCTCTGCAAAATTCTCTGCCAAAGTATAAAAAGCTGGTGAATGAGGATATGAGATATGTTAGATAAGACTTAAGGATTTTAAGTATTACGATTAAGTTTATGACATCATTTTTAGACCTGATTCGCCGTTCCCCAAAAGCCAACA
>CANJXJ010000014.1 GCA_947478955.1 Alphaproteobacteria bacterium
AACTAAAGGCGCTTAAAAATTAAGCAAATAAGGTGGTTAATAACGAAAACAATTCGTTAAATGCCACTCTTTCTCTCTCAAATCCCCCGCGTATTCCTCAAATAAACTAAAATCTTCCCCTAGTCTCAAATTTTGCAGAGGGTTCTATATACTGTATTTGTAATTACTAGTTGAGCCTAGGGGCTCTATTATGCGCTTAATTTTTTTAACGTGGGTATTCGTTCTAATTTTTACAGCGCTTTATGCTGCTTCAGCTTTACCTTCATCTTTTGAATTTCATGAGCTTACAACAGCAGATAGTGTACGGATTCGTGCAGGGCATTTTTGTGGTGATGGCGCAATAGCTGAGGAAAGTACTGATAAGGTAATCTTTGTATTACCCGGCCGTGTTTCACGGATAGAGCGCCACGAGTTCTTAGCCAAGCAATTTGCCAAGTCTGGATTTGGCGTTTGGGTCCTTGATTTTCGCGGCCAAGGAGGTTCTCAGCGTTTGGTAGACAATCAACAAATGGTGCATGTTGATAATTTTAATGAATACCTACATGACGTCGAGGCACTAATGCACTTGGCTAGATTCGCTGGTCAAAGAAAGTTTTTATACGGTCATTCAATGGGAGGGCAAGTGGCGCTCCAGGTTATGCAAAATCACCCGAGTATATTTGAAGCGGCAGTGCTTGAAGCTCCCATGCTGCGTATTAAAACTGCTCCTATTCCCTATTTTTTATCAGCACCTATAGCATATGTTATGGCCAATTGGTTAGGGCGAGGTAAACAGTATTGTTTAGGCAGGGGGGATTATGACGTAGTAAAAGAAAGTTTTGAGCATAACCGTAACTGCCGTGATAGAGATTTATTCGATCAGCATTTTTTTATTCCAGAATCTCATAAAGAGCTAATACCAGATGGACCAAGCTGGGGCTGGCTTCATGCGGCATTTTCGGCGACTCGAAATCTCTTAAGTGCCCTGGCACACCTGAGGGCTGTCAGAACAAAAGTCTTTATAGCAACGGCAAGCGATGACAAGGTTCTTGATACAAGTTTTGATGCAACCGTGGCATCAACCTTAAGTGGGGCTCATTGTGTATATCCTGGTGCTTGGCATTGTTTGTTGCATGATACACTTGATACTAGGAGGCATTATTTGGCACATCTTTCTGATTTTTTAAGCCACCCAGATGATTTTATTAGTGCACATAGAGCGGTAGCTCCTGCTCGTACAGGATGGGTATTATGGCTATGGAGCCTACGTGGGAGTTTACGCGTGCAGATGCTTAATCTCATTAAGTGTGCGCTGATACTCAAGCTCATTAAACGTGTTTTTATTGATTATTCCCCCTAAGCCGGCTAAATCTATTAATAGTTTAGGAGAATATACATGCCTTTAGTCTTTAGGTTACAAGAATTTATTGAAAACGCTTTAAAAGAAATATCACCAAGTATCAGCACCGATAAAGTGGTACTGGAGCCCACTAAAGATGTTTCTCATGGAGATTTAGCCAGCAACGCAGCCATGGTATGCGCGAAAATGGCGGGCGTGTCTCCTCGTGATTTAGCGGTGAAATTAATTGAAAAAATTCTAACTCATGATACGGTTATAAACGCTGAAATAGCGGGTCCTGGGTTTATTAACATAAAGCTTAAACCTAGCGCTTTGCAACAGGAGCTAGGTCAAATTTTAAGCCAGCAATCTGCTTATGGGGATGCATGTATTGGGGCAGGGAAGTCTGCACAAGTAGAATATGTTTCAACTAATCCAACAGGCCCTATGCATATTGGCCACGGACGCAATGCAGTTTTGGGTGATACGATTGCAAGTTTATTGCAAAAGGTGGGCTATAAGGTTTCCCGCGAATATTACGTTAACGATGCCGGTGGGCAAACCATTGCATTGGCAAGGTCAGCATATGTTCGCTATAAGGAAGCTCTTGGACAAGCAATTGCTGATGCTGACTTTGACCAGGACATGTACAAGGGGGACTACCTAATTCCGGTAGGCGAAGCCTTAGCTCAAAAATACGGAGATTCCTTTTTAAACAAACCAGAGGCTGAATGGTTTGAAACCATTCGTTTGTTTGCAATTGACGCGATGATGAACTACATCCGCAGTGATTTGAAAATGCTTGGCATTGTTATGGAATATGCATCGGAAAGTGTGTTGACTCAAGAAGGCTGGGTTACTAAAGCTTTGAAGGTTTTAGAAATTAAAGGTGATGTATACACAGGGGCACTAGAAAAACCAAAAGGGCATCAGGTTGATGACTGGGAGGAGCGTCCTCAGACCTTGTTTAGGGCAACTGCATATGGCGATGATATCGATCGAGCATTGAAAAAGTCAGACGGTGCGTGGACGTATTTTGCGGGAGATGTTGGCTATCACTATTATAAAATCAGCCGAAATTTTGATGTCTTGGTAAACATTTTAGGCTTTGATCACATTGGTTATGTTAAGCGTTTGACATCGGCCGTAAAAGCTTTAAAGGCTGATCAATATTACGCGATCAAAACCTGTCAGATGGTTAATTTTTCTGATAATGGTCAACCGGTTCGTATGTCAAAGCGGGCAGGTACTTTTGTGACTATCCAACAATTGATTGAACGAGTGGGCTGTGATGCAGTGCGATTTATGATGATCTCTCGTCACCAAGATATGGTCATTGATTTTGACTTTAAGAAAGCGGTTGAGCAATCAAAGGACAATCCTTTGTTTTATATTCAATATGCACATGCGCGTATTCATTCGGTGTTACGCCATGCTACGCAACTATTTGGAGAACTCCCAAAAGTTGATTCATTAGAATGTTTGAATGATGAAGCTGAACTGACTCTCATCAAAGGGTTGATTCAATGGCCACGGGTTGTGGTATCAGCAGCTCGTCATCTGGAACCGCATCGGGTGGCAAATTATCTATATGATTTGGCAGGATTTTTTCATAGCCTTTGGAATAAAGGTAAAGATAACACCCAGCTTCGTTTTATTGATGAGAAATCTCCATCTCAAACGGCTGCACGTTTAGTGCTTTTACAAGCCACCGTTTCTATACTTGCTGAAGGCTTAAATCTTTTGGGCATTACCCCTGTGGAAGAAATGCGCTAATGAAATGTTAAAGGTATTTTTTCCAAGTCCATTGGTTTACGGAACGTTGGTCAAGCGCTACAAACGGTTTTTAGCTGACATTAAGTTTGATACAGGGGAAGAACTAACCGTACATTGTCCCAATCCCGGGGCAATGATGGGCATTACCACCCCAGGGCTACGGGTGGCTTTATCCAAAGCTGCTAATCCAGCCCGAAAACTTGCCTATAGTTGGGAAATGGTTGAAGTAGATAATGTCTGGATCGGGGTTAATACTAGTAATCCCAATCTTATTGTAGCTCAGGCGTTAGCTGAAAATACTATTCCGGAACTAGCAGGCTATAAAAATATTAAAGCAGAAGTAAAGTATGGCCAAAATTCCCGAATTGATTTTCATCTGACTGATGGCCCCACTGAAATGTGTTTGGTAGAAGTGAAAAATGTCCATCTCATTCGTGGTAACGATATGGCAGAATTTCCAGATTGTGTTACCGCTCGGGGCGCCAAACATCAATTGGAACTAGCAGAACAGGTAAAAAACGGTATTCGAAGTGTGGTGCTGTATGTGGTGCAGCGAAATGATGCACTAAGCTTTAAAGTGGCTAGTGATCTTGATAAGGCATATGGCCAAGCGGCGCAGTTTGCCAGAGATGCTGGTGTTGAAATGCTTGCTTATAGCTGCAATATGGAAGCAAGTGGTATTACCTTAAAGCAATCCTTGCAGGTTTTGTGAATTCAAGTTCTATGGAATCTCTAAAACAAAAAGTCTTTGCTGTCCTTGAACAGCATCTTGGCCTTTCTAACCATACTCTTGTAGTGGCTGTGTCTGGAGGGCCTGATAGCTTGGCTTTGACTTTACTGGCAAAAGAATTTGCAAATTTTAAAGGTCATACTCTTGAAGCAGTAACTGTTGATCATGGGCTGCGAAGCGAATCAAAAGCTG
This sequence comes from Alphaproteobacteria bacterium, assembly GCA_947478955.1. Lineage (GTDB taxonomy): Bacteria > Pseudomonadota > Alphaproteobacteria > Paracaedibacterales > CAITNM01 > CAITNM01. Next base: position 4,017 of record CANJXJ010000014.1, read on the forward strand.
AAGCAACTGCGGTGTTTAACCTTTTAACTGCTCAGGGGATTTCCCATCACACTCTTGTTTGGAGCCATGAAGATAACTTGAATCGTCGCCATGAACGGGCACGCTTGGCACGTTATCAATTGTTAATTGATTTTTGCAAAAAATATCCTCAGCCAGTTTTACTTACAGCTCACCACCTCCAGGACCAAGTGGAAACAATTTTGATGCGATTTTTAAAAGGTTCAGGGCCTGCTGGTTTTCAAGCAATCCAAGCTGTACGTTATGAAAATGATGTCCCCATTATTCGCCCCGTGCTTGAAATTGTTCCTAATATTTTACGAGAATATCTTACTCAACAGGGCATTAGTTGGATTGAAGATCCTTCCAATACTGATCCTCACTATGAACGCACTCGGGTTAGACAGCTGGTACACTACATCAAAGATTTTGGTTGGTGTGAAGAAGGTATCATAGCTTCAGCTACTAAAATTTATAATTTACATCAATCTTTAGAAAATTTTACAAGTAGCTATGCTGCAGATTTTGTCGTTACTATTGATCCTTTGACGGTTGATCAACCGGTATTTTTTAACTGCCCGGTGCAAATTCAACAAGAATGGTTACGAAGCAAAATTTGGGAAATAGGCGGAGCACCTTACCCTAAGTCCTATTCCACCATTGATGCGGTATTAGAAATCATTAAACAACCCAAAGTTGCTGGTTACAAAATTGCTGGATGCCTAATCTACGTTGCTAAAAAGCAATTTTTTATCAGGGAAGATTAGGCTATTTTGGGTTCTAAAAATCTTTGGCTTTTTGTGCTAAAAGTTCCAATGCCTCGTTTGCTTCTTCAAATAATTCAGGGTATTGAGCAAAAATATGAATAGTCTTTTCAACGATTTTTAAATCAATATTTGCCCCGGCATTCTTTGCTTTTTCCACAAATTCTTTTGAACTTGCCGTGAGTGGGTCATATTCAGCTGCAATAAGTAATGTAGGAGGAAGCATTTTTAAAATGTCATCAGTTGCAAGAAGTGGAGATACTATAGCGTCTTCAGCTAATTTTTTAAAATTCTTTCCTAAATATGCTTTTACATAATCATTTATTCGAGTGCGTGTCAGAAAATATCCATCAGCCATTGGATCATCGGTTATTTCAGGGACTCTAAGATCGAGAGCAGGATATAAAAGCAAGAGGCCATCAGGTCCTTTTTTATGTTCTTGTAAGCGCTTTATTGCAAGGGCTGTTGCTAGATTTCCACCAGCACTATCGCCGCAAAGCAGCACTTTTGCCTCACTGTAATGATTTAAAACCCATTCGTACGTTTCTTCCACATCGTTAAGTCCGGCTGGAAAAGGATTTTCAGGGGATAAGCGATAATCAACAGCAATCAATGAGTATTCTGTTCTATGGCTAATTTCTCGACAAAGCGCATCATGCGTGTCTAGACTTCCTTGCCTCCATCCTCCGCCATGAATGTATAAAATGACCTTGTCATTTTTGTTTCCTTTATATAAGCGTAAGTTAATGCCTTTATTATGGTTGCCTGGAAGTTTTAAATTTTCTATATCTAACGCAATTTTTGTTTGCGCAAAAATATTACCAAGTTCTTCGTAAGCTTGTCGTCCTACAGCAACTAGATCTGATTGTTTTTTAAGAGGGAGTTTTTCTTTAGCATGCGCTCCAACAAGGGGAAGAGCATTGATAAAAATATTAGATCCATAGGATAGGTTTGGATTTTTAATAAACGTATCAAGTTTCCCTTTGAATTGCTCAGGCATTGCATAGGCGGTAAGTTCCGGAATGGATAAACTAAAAATTGTTGAAAAAAATACTAAAAGTCTGATTTTAAAGCCCATGATATCTCCATACTTTATGTATTGCGCAATAATAATTGTGCTTTTTGAAATCCATCGTTAAACATTTCTATGTCTTCAACGAAATAATCAAAAAATCCTTTTTGTACACTTGGTTCGATAATTTCGAGGGCAATTTTATGAATTTTCTCATGGGTTATAATTTTTGTATCAATCAGTTTGTTAATTAGATTAATGCTAGAAATTTCAGAAAAAATACTGTTCAAGAACAACATTTTTATTTTGAAGTCCTCAACGTCATATTTGGTTTCTAACGGGTTCAGGGGTTTCTTTAAGGGAACAACTGTTACAAGCACAAGTTTACTCATAACTTTTAAGGGCGCGATGAATGGATTGCATTGATACGCCCCATCAAGCATTCCTTTATATGTACCATATTCTATGAGTTGTAATGCTCCATGTATGGAATCAGCATTGATTTCTTTTACAGAAAACTCTTCTTCATTGCCTACCTCAAAGCGGGTACCTTTTAGTTGTTTTTGGGCAGCCGGGTTTAAAAAAATAACCGATTTTCCTGTTTCATAGTTATAGGCATTAGTGATAATTGAAATATCTGACTCGCAAAATCGTTGAGCTATGTTCTCAAAAAACTTTTCTTTAAGTTCACACTCAAAGGTTTTGGCGGGGGCTAATATATTCATTAATGAAAAAGGGTCAAACAAATCATTAATTTCGCATTTTTGCATTTTTTCCCATAAAGGAATAACCCTAAATTGCCCAGGTACTCCCTGAGATATTGCTTTCATAAAGTGTTTTAATCCTTGCATTTCTTTGCTTATAACTTGTTTTTTGTAGTTCTTATTACTTTCTTTAAAGATTTGCTCTAGTTTATGTTGATCTTCATCAAGGTAATGGTATAGTGATGCGATTGCTCCACTAGAAACGGAGATCATCTTGGGCTTAATATTTTCTTTTCTAAGGTATGATAGAACACCTGCTGAGAAGCTATTCATGCCTCCTATGCCCTGTAATGCAAGTGCAAAATCCATATACTTGCCAAAAACTTCAAATTATTTATGAATTTAGTATACATTTTTATAGTTAATATTAAATTAATAGTAGTTTATATAACACTTGATCGGTTAATCTCTTTAAAAGGCTTCTCTAAATACTTTTATTGATAAGGGACAAAAGAATTCCCTCTGCTAGCTTTTTTTGCTTATTCCTTTCCCCATTGCCAAAAACTATCTTGCCAGATATAAATAATAGATCGCCGTTGTGGCTCAGTGGTAGAGCACACCCTTGGTAAGGGTGGGGTCGAGAGTTCGATTCTCTCCAGCGGCACCATTCAACGTTTAAGTTTTTTAGGTGATGCTTTCATTCATTTTAACGATACAGAAGTCTTTGATGCAATTGCTTGTGAGTTGGTTCGTCAACAAAATCAAATAGAGTTGATTGCTTCAGAAAATATTGTAAGCCAAGCGGTGCTGAGAGCACAGGGGTCTGTTCTTACTAATAAATATGCCGAAGGATACCCGGGTCGCCGCTATTACCACGGATGTGAACATGTTGATGAAGTAGAGGCAATCGCAATTGACCGAATAAAACGTTTATTTGGCGCAGGTTTTGCTAATGTGCAGCCTCATTCAGGTGCGCAAGCAAATCAGGCAGTTTTCTTGGCTCTTTTAAACCCAGGGGATACAATACTGGGGATGGATCTTAGTGCGGGTGGGCATTTGACTCATGGCTGTAAAGTAAACATGTCAGGTAAGTGGTTTAATATTGTATCGTATGGAGTTGATGATACAACTCATCTTATTGATTATGACGCAGTTGAATCATTAGCATTGGAACATAAGCCTAAGCTTATTATTGCAGGTGCTTCTGCGTATCCTCGATTTATTGATTTTCACCGATTTAGAAAAATTGCAGATAAAATTGGCGCTTATTTAATGGTTGACATGGCCCACTATGCAGGTTTAATTGCTGGTGGAGTATACCCAACGCCTATTCCGTTTGCGGACGTGATAACATCCACTACCCACAAAACTTTGCGTGGGGGCAGGGGCGGTGTTATTTTAACTAACCGGGAAGATATTGCTAAAAAAATTAACAGTGCTGTATTTCCAGGACTTCAAGGCGGGCCATTGCTTCACGCTATTGCCGGTAAGGCCGTTGCCTTTGGTGAGGCGTTGCAGCCAGAATTTAAAGATTACGCTTTTCAAGTGGTAAAAAATGCTAAGGCCTTGGGTGAAGTTCTGAAAGAAGGTGGCATTGATCTCTTATCAGGCGGGACCGATTGTCACATGTTGTTGCTTGATTTGCGCTCAATTGGCATTAGCGGAAAAGATGCCGCCGATGCTCTAGAGCAGGCAAATATGACCTGCAATAAAAACGGCATTCCTAAAGATCCACAACCTCCAACAATTACTAGCGGTATTCGATTAGGAACACCAGCAGCAACGACTCGGGGCTTTAAAGACAATGAATTCCGCCAAGTAGGACAGATGATAGTTGATGTTTTAAAAGCTACTGTCCAGGGTAAGGCTCAAGGCGCAATTGATATAGCAAAAGACCAGGCAATTGCCTTATGTAAACGTTTCCCAATTTATGAAGGACTGAATTGTTAGGTCCTTCGTCAATTATTTTCTAGAATTCACGGCCTGGTTTTTCTGTATAGAGTCCCTTAGTAATTTTAATTTCTGTAAGAATTTTTCCCTCTATTTAGTTCTTTGTTTTCCTAATTTATAAATATATCGTAAAGCCCTGGGTAGGTAGTAAGCCACGATAGTGGCAAGCTTACTTGTGATAGCCTGATACCAGGGGGCTAGTCCTGTGGAGTTTCATTGGTAGTAATAGAGAATTTAACTAAAATTTAATCATTATTTTATTATAATTGTTTGATGAGAAAATATGTTTTTTAAAATATTATGAAAAAAATCTATAGGTTTATGTTTATTACTTAGTATATCTACTTTTTCTTCCTCCGTTTGGGCGAGTGATGCTACAAAACTTCCTTCTTTTGATAAGCAGCAGCGACTACGAGCATTCGTTGAAAAATACAAAGAAGATCATCAACAAAAAAAATTTACAGCTGCTGCTGCATTCATACGTGGTTCATTTACTGATAAGTCATCTGTTACCCTTCTTAAGGGGCATAACAAAGCTGGTGTTATTGCGTTTGGATACCAGTTTACTCCAAAATTTTCAGCAAATGCTGTTTTCGTAAAAAGTAGAACAACAGAAAGAACATCAGACGAAAAATTAAAAGTAATATCACATGATGATACAATTTTAGCATCCTGTGATTACAGCATTCTAGAATGGTTAAAGCTTGATTTCTCATTTTCTTCAAAACAGGGAAAGAGTATAACTACTGATGCAGGTAAGGCAAACGTAGATTCGGTATCTAAAAACGTTTACCGCACTCCAAGCTTATATTTAAAAATGACCTTCCCCACGAATCAACAATTTTTCATAGCTCCAGATGTGGGAATTAGCCGAACATTTATGCATAATCGTGCCTATGTTGATAACTCAGGCGACTCAATAGCAAAGAGAGATATGCACCTTGACCAAGTAGCTGCAAATTCAAAATTTGGTTATGTCATAAATTCTAATGTGATTCCCTATGTAAGCACCGGTTATTCCAGAACTTTACACTACAGTGATCATTTGAAATCACGCAATTCATTCAGGGCCGGAGCTGGAGCGATACTATTTGGTGGATTACTAAACATTGATTGGACGGCAAGTAAAGCAAATCAAAGCGTTCGGGCTAATACATTAAGCGTAAATCTAGCTGTGAAATTTTAAGGAGAAAAAATGAATATTATACAACTCAAAATGGTTTACATGCTTCTTATTATATTTTCATGCCTGTTTACAACAGCAAAAGCTAGCAGTGTTAATCAACAACAACAAACAATAACCCAACTATATGTAGGTTTTTTTGGAAGAGCTCCTGACCCATCCGGCCTAGCTTATTGGGAAAGTGTTTTATCAGCTGGAGCGGATATTTCAGCAATAGCAAATTCTTTTGCTGCAAGTAAAGATTCAATGACTGGTCCTAGGTTAACGCCTGAGTTGATAGTTACAAATGTTTACAAAAATTTATTTGCTAAAGCTCCAGATCCATCTGTTCTAGTATACTGGTCGCTAAAATTGGCACAAGGTACTTTTACCGCTGCTCAACTAGTTCTTCAGATTGCAAATTCTGCTCAAGGTGTTGAAAAGCAAGCATTAGACAACAGAATTACTGTGGCAAGCTCAATAACAAATAGCTTAAATACAACTAATCTTATTCTTGAATACATACCAGGAACAGATCTTTACAAAAATCTAAATGCAGCTTTGAGTTCTGTTACAGAAGATGCGCATTCTGTAGATTCTGCTAATTCTGCTGTTCAGACCGCTATTTCAGGAAACAGTGCTCCTGCAACTCCACCATCAAATAATTACACTAATAGCCAAAAAGATCTAGCAAAGGCAGAAGATGCTGTTACTACAGCCCAGGAAAACTTAACAAAAGCACAAGCTGGTGGGAATGAAAAAGCAATTAATGACGCTAAAGAAACGCTGAGTATAGTACTATCCGCTAAAGTTGAAGCTGCTCAACAAGTTTATGATTCAGCTCCTACTGACGCTAAAGCTGCTGCCCAAGCAACATTAGATAGTGCCACAGCAGCTCTAAAACAATTTGGTGTTGTTGCATAAAGCATTATAACAAGCGCAGATAGTATATCTACTGATATAAAAAATGCTACAAGTCCAACAACAAGTACTCCGGTTAATTCCGTGATTATTGCTGCAGGAACTTCTAAGGCTCGTGTCTTGACCAATAATCAGCCATAAAATGTTATCAGATGTATTGAAATAAAATGACAGCGTTAAACAGCATTGGCTGGGGGACCTGGATTCGAACCAGAGTTGCCCGGTCCAGAGCCGGGAGTTCTACCGCTAAACTATCCCCCAACGATATATACATTCATGACTACCACAATCTGTGCATTGTGTGTAAGATATAAAAAAAAGCAATACGAAAAAGAAATGCAAAAATGTCTGAAGATGATGTACAAAAAGCACAACCTTTCCGGGTTAGGGCTATAGAGTGTGATAGTCATCACCCTATTATTGCAGCGATTGATTTAGGTACGAATTCCTGCCGACTGTTGGTGGCACGGGTAAATGTAGCGGGGGTTCGTACGAATTATTTTCGTAGTCGTCCAAAGCCTTTGTCTTGGAAAGTGATTGATTCATTTGCCAAGGTTGTGCGCCTTGGGGAGGGGTTGCACAATAACGATGAATTATCAGATGAGGCTATTGATCGAGCAATGGAGGCATTGGCGATTTGTCGTAAAAAACTTAATCGTTACCACTTACATAGTTTACGTGCTGTAGCAACGGAAGCGTGTCGTCGTGCAACAAACAACCACGTGCTAGTTGATCGTGCAAAAAAAGAACTGGATCTTCATATTGAGGTAATTGATTCAGATGAAGAAGCGAGTTTGGCCCTAAAGGGTTGTTCTGCAATGCTAAGCCCCCATGTTCCTTATGGAATTGTATTTGATATTGGTGGGGGGAGTACGGAAGTTATCCTCGTTAAGCTTAAAAAAGATGGCAGGCGCCGTCCTGGATATGCGGTGCCTTTTGATGTGGTTGACTCAATTTCTGTCCCTTATGGAGTGGTTACAACGACTGAGGCGGCTGGTACGCCTATAGACACAATGGAATCTCATGAGTTTTTGCAATCACGTATTTTTGAAGAATTAAAAGGTTTTGTTGAAAAAAATAACATTAATCAACTTATTCAAAATGATGAACTGCAAATTACTGGCAGTTCTGGTACGGTCACCACGCTTGCTGCATTTCATTTAGGATTGGCGCAGTATGAAAGGCGTTTAATTGATGGAATGACTATTTCCTATGAAGATTTATATAGTGTGATTGAGCGGATTTTAACCATGACCCGGGAAGAACGTCTAGAACAATCAAATATTGGTTTCAGTAGAGCTGACTACGTTTTAACAGGATCGAATATTTTAAAAGCAATATGTGACGCTTTGCCGATTAAAAGCATGCGTATTGCTGATCGTGGTGTGCGTGAAGGGATATTAATTGATTTGATGTTAGAAGTCATCAGGATGTGAACATGGAGTTTATAAAAGCTCAAGGCCTTGGTAATGATTTTGTTATGCTGGTTAACCCAAATGTGCAGACGAACGATCTGAGTGATTTGAGCCGACGACTGGCTGATCGACGGTATGGTATAGGATGTGATCAAGTTATTGTGGCGTTTGAAAACGTTAATGATATTAAGGTTCGTTTTTTTAATGCTGATGGGTCAGAAGCTGAAAGTTGCGGTAATGGAAGTCGTTGCATGGCAAAATACTTGATGCAACAAAAACAAAAAGATTCAATTACTCTTGAAACTCTTGGAGGATCTTTGAAGTGCCAGTTGGAAAATGACATGGTGACCATTAAAATGCCGCCCCCTACGTTTGAGATATTAGATGGGCCGCAATCTCTGGGTCATCTTTCCACCCCGGATGCAGTAGCGGTTACCGTGGGTAACCCCCATTTGGTGTGCTTTGTCGATAATGTTGATTCTGTTGCTGAATATGGGGAGGGACTTGAAAATCATCCTGCGTTTCCGTTGCGCACCAACGTTGACTTTGTGAAAGTACTAAATTCAGAGCATTTGCAATTAAAGGTATGGGAGCGAGGAGCTGGCATTACACCGGCTTGTGGAAGCGGTGCTTGTGCATCAATGGTAGCCGCTTATGCCCATAAAAAAGTTGATCAAAAAGTTAAGGTTTCACAGACCGGTGGTGATCTTTGGATTAGCTGGGATGGGCAGGAATTATTTATGGCTGGTCCGGCAGTGATTGTTTTTTCGGGGGTGATATGAAATCTATTTTGTCATCCGCGCGAAAGTGGGGATCCAGTGAAATCGATCATTATGGATTTCAGCCTGTGCGGGAATGACAAGGCATGAAATCTCTAAAAGGTTTTGATTGGGTATTAGCTCCTGCTGAAGATCGGCTAATCATGCAGTATATGCAATCTTATGAACTGCCAGAATTCCTATCCCGTATTCTTGTTGCACGAGATATTCATTTTGATAAGGTCAAAGATTTTCTTGCCCCTTCTTTGAAGCGATTCTTGCCAGAACCATATATATTAAAAGATATGGAAAATGCAGTAGCACGTACCTTGGTTGCTATTGGCAGTAATCAAAAAATTGTTATTTATGGAGATTACGACGTAGACGGAGCAACCTCATCGGCCATATTACGACGATATTTTCGAGACATTGGTATTACTACAGGATTGTATATTCCTGATCGTTTAGATGAAGGGTATGGGGCTAATCCTGCTGCTTTAAAAAAGTTGCGTAAAGAACAATATGATCTGTGCTTGATGGTTGATTGCGGTACAACAGCGTTCGAAGCTCTGGGTGAAGCCACAGTCTGTGGGCTGGATGTGATTGTACTTGACCACCACACTGCCGAAACTAGCCTGCCGAGCGCTATTATTGTGAATCCGAATCGCCTAGATCAGGAATTGGGTGAGCGCATTGACCTTAAGCTATTGTGCGCTGCCGGCGTAGCATTTTTATTCATTATCGCATTGAATCGAGCCCTTAGAGCATTGGGGTATTTTGAAGAACTTCAAGAGCCTGATTTATTGAATTATCTTGATCTGGTGGCTCTTGGCACCGTATGTGATGTTATGCCGTTAAAAGGGTTGAATCGCGCTTTGGTAACTCAAGGGCTAAAAGTCGCGCAAAAGCGCAAAAATTTAGGGCTTGCCACATTGGCTGATATAGCTGAATTAAAAGGTGGCATAACTGCAGCGTACCATTTTGGATTTGTGGTAGGGCCACGTATTAATGCTGGTGGTCGGGTAGGGCAGGCAGATTTAGGTTCACGGTTATTGTTTACTACTGATGTTTTGGAAGCAAAAGAAATAGCGATTAAGTTACATGCATTAAATGCTCAGCGCCAGGAAATTGAGAAGCAGGTTCTTGATGAAGCAATTATTCAAGTAGAAGCGAAAGAACTACATGCGCGTTCTGTTATTATGGTTAAAGGAAATAATTGGCATCCAGGGGTGATTGGTATTGTTTCTAGCCGTTTGAAAGACCGATATCATAAACCAACTTTGGTGGTGACCGATTGGGAAGGTGAGCAAAAAGGCTCAGGTCGTTCAGTTTCAGGGCTTGATATGGGGGTGCTGATGCATCAAGCTGTGCACAAAGGTTTGCTTAGCAAAGGTGGTGGCCATGCAATGGCGGCAGGCTTTACAATTGCAGGGGATGCTTATGAAGATTTTTATAATTTTATCGATAATGCAGCTGCGCCGTATATGCAAAACCGTGAGCTAAAACTTAACATTGATGGCTACCTAACCGTGGCTGGATTGAATGATATCTTCATGAGCCATGTGCAACAGCTTGAGCCCTATGGTAGCGGCCATCCAACCCCGACATTTGCGTTTAAACATATGGTTTGTACTTTTGCTGATGTGCTTGGCGAACAGCATATTCGTTTGCAGTTACAAGATGAAACCGGTAAAGGTTTAAAAGCGATGGCGTTTCGGGCGATGCAAACGCCACTACAGCAAATGCTTGACCATCGAGGTCCTGTAGAAGTAGCGGGAACATTGAAACTTGATGAATGGCAAGGTAGACAACAGCTAACGTTATTTGTTGACGATATAAGGATTTAAATCATGAAAAATACCATTGAAAATGCCTGGGACAATTTAGCGAACTTAGTTATTACAGATGATCTCAGAGAAGCTGTGGAAGAAACTCTTCAGCAACTAGATAACGGTACAATTCGTGTTGTGACTAAAACAGCGGATGGGTGGCAAGTTAATGCTTGGATAAAAAAAGCAGTTTTATTATCATTTCGCCTAAATTCAAATCGCCTACAGCAGGCTTATCCGGCACCTTTTTTTGATAAAGTTTCCTTAAAAGCTGAAGGATGGAATCATGAGCATTTTATGGCTTCTGGGTTTCGTAGTGTGCCTGGTTCTGTGGTTCGTCGGGGGGCGTATGTTGCCAAGAATGTTGTGCTGATGCCCAGTTTTGTGAATATTGGTGCTTATGTTGATGAAGGTACTATGGTTGACACCTGGGCGACAGTGGGGTCATGTGCACAAATTGGTAAAAATTGTCATATATCTGGCGGTACTGGAATAGGTGGAGTGCTTGAACCTGTGCAAGCATCGCCCGTTATTATTGAAGATAACTGTTTTATCGGTGCACGTAGCGAGATTGCTGAAGGAGTGATTGTGGAAACGGGTGCTGTAATCAGTATGGGTGTTTTTATAGGCGCTTCTACAAAGATACTTGATCGTCAAACCGGCTCTGTTACTTACGGACGCGTACCTGCTTATTCGGTAGTTGTTCCTGGATCAATGCCATCCTCAGGCGGCGTTAGTCTTAGCTGTGCTGTTATTGTTAAAACCGTAGATGAAAAAACTCGTTCAAAAACTGGTATTAACGAATTATTGAGAGAATAGCCATGAACGTTCTCGAAATTACCCAAAAGCTTATTCAATTTGATACAGTAACCCCCAAGGGCTCTGATTGCTTAGATTTTATTGGGCAGTATCTTGATTCATTAGGGTTTGAGCTTCACCGCTTACCGTTTGGAAACGTTGATAACCTATTAGCCCGAAAAGGTTCTGGGGCCCCACATATTATGTATGTTGGGCATGTTGATGTGGTGCCTACGGGTGATGGTTGGTCCCATGCACCGTTTTCCGGTGTTGTAGATGATGGCATATTATATGGTCGTGGTGCTGTTGATATGAAAGGTTCTATAGGCGCGTTTTTAGCAGCACTTCCAAATATAAAAAATGATGGGTCGATTAGCGTTTTACTAACATCCGATGAAGAAGGCCCTGCTAAAGATGGGGTTGTAAAAGTTATTCCGTGGCTACAAGCAAATAATCACGTGCCAACCTTTGCCCTGGTGGGAGAACCCACATCCGTTGATAAGGTGGGTGATACCATTAAAAATGGCCGCCGCGGAAGCATTAGTTTTGATATTACATGTCATGGATTACAGGGGCATGTGGCCTATCCGCAATTAGCCCGCAATGCGGCTCATCCGCTGGTAACACTTCTTCAAAGCTTAACTTCAGGTTCACTTGATAAAGGAACCCCAGATTTTGAACCTAGCAATTTAGAAATTGTAAAACTGAATATGCCTAGTAGTGCCTATAATGTCATTGTGGGAATAGCTGATGCTTCAATAAATATACGTTTTAATACCCTTCATAGTTTTGAATCTCTTACCGAATATGTTAAGTTGATGGCCTTAAAATCGTCGGCGCAGCATGGTGGAGGTATGGAGTTTGAAATTACCCCTTTACCTTCGGCCGAGCCATTTATTAATCATTCTGCTGAATGGGCTAGCATTGTCTCAAAAGCTGTTGAAGCTGAAACGGGTGTGACGCCCATATGCTCTACCTCAGGTGGAACATCAGATGCTCGCTTTATCCATAAAATGTGCCCGGTTATTGAATTGGGGCTATTAAATAAAACTGCCCACCATGTAGATGAACATGTGCCAATTAGCGACTTAAAAACTTTACAAAAAATTTATGAAAGAATTTTTCAAAGGTAGTTTTTTTTAATCTTCCCCCCTTCATTTGATCAAGTTTTTCTACTACGCTTGACCCTAGAGTAAGTTATAACATCATTAATGAAAAACCGTCAGTATCTCTATCTTGGCAATAAGTATAAATACCGCTACATTTCACCAAGTGCACCCGTAGCTCAGCTGGATAGAGCGTTGCCCTCCGAAGGCAAAGGCCGTACGTTCGAATCGTATCGGGTGCGCCAAGATCACTTTAGGGAGAAATAAGCATGCAACTTGCTGAAGGATCATACCCCCTTGTTGATTTTGATGATGTGAGTTTTTCTTATAAAGGGTCAAAACAAAACATTTTTAAAAATGTTAGCGTTATATTTAGATCCCATGAATTTTATTTTTTGACTGGCGATAGTGGGATGGGGAAAACCTCATGCCTTAAATTGATTTATAGTGGGCTATTGCCTACTAGTGGAAATATTACCGTGCTGGGGATTAATACTAGGGATTTAAATATCTACACACTTCCTGCTTTTCGCCACCAAATTGGTATTGTCCAGCAAGATTGTGAACTTTTTGAACATTTGAATATTCAAGAAAATGTGGCATTGGCCCTAAAGCTGCAAGGAACAAGCATCAAGAAAGCAAATCTCTATGCTGAAGAATTGCTTGCTTGGGTTGGGCTTGGTGACTATTTAAAGCGGTTTTCTAAAGAACTATCAGAAGGGCAAAAACAAAGGGCAGCAGTGGCGCGTGCGGTAATTAGAAGGCCTAAATTATTATTGGCAGATGAACCTACAGGTAATGTTGATGAAGCTCAGTCAAAGCGGTTAATTGATTTGTTTAAGGAATTGGTAAAAATGGGTACTACAGTTATTATTGCCACCCATAATCGTTTATTGGTTTCATCAAAGGGGTATTGTGAGTATCGGTTGCGTGATGGAAGTCTGCACCAACAAAATCCATTAAAAGGAACATCGAGTTTAACAGCACAATTAATGAGGATGGCGTAATGTTTCGTATGCCAACAGATTTACCTCTTTTGTATGATAAAAACCGCCGTACCTTTATGCTCATATTATCAATTTTAATTGGTCTGCTGTATGTCGCAGCTATAACCTCAAGCGGCGTACGTGGTTTTACTAGAGCTTGGCAATTTACCCCTGAACAAGAACACTATATACTGATTCCTTATGGTGGTAATGGAACCCAGCTAAAAGAAGACACAGTCAAAATAGAGAGCTTTTTAAAAAAATCTGAGCTGGTAAAGGGGTTTCGAAAAATTGATGAAGAATCTTTTCAGCGGATGTTTAATCCTCAGTCAGCGAATAGTAAATCTTGGATTGAATCTATTCCTTTTCCTATTTTTATCGAATTAAATTTAAAATCTTCTTTGCAAGCCAACATTGAACTGATTGAAAAGCAAGTGAAAGCCATCGTGCCAGATGCTCAAGTTTATACACAGCCACGCTATTCAACTGAATTTGTTTCGTCATTTCAAATGCTCAATTACATTTTAGACAGCGTCATTGTCTGTTTAATTACATCGTTCTTAGCTGTTATGGTGCTGATGACACGGGCCCTTTTTGCGCAGCAAGAAAGAAACATTGAAAGGCTCTCTTTATTAGGTGCTACGCCTTCTTATATTAAAAAATTGTATTGCTGGTTTATGGCAAGGTGTATTGCTTTAGGCTCAATATATGGATTTATGGGGGCATGCATAGCTTGTTGGAGCGTTTATATAGCGACTGAGCATGTTTCATTTTTACCTTATGGTTTTATGGCTCCATCATTATTGCTATATTTAGTGATCCCCTATTCCTGTTTGGTGGTTGGGGTTAGCATTACCTATATTTTGATCACAAATTTGTTAAAAAAATTATGGTCATGCGCTTAAAATCTCTTGTGCTTCTATTAGCATTTGGTGGTTGGGTCTATGGCCTAGTTAATTTTTATATAGCTACTCAACAATTTACAAACACTAAAAACTCTGTAGATGGGATTGTTATTTTAACCGGCGGAAAAGATAGAATTCAAACGGGAATGTCTCTTTTTGATGAATTACGAGCAAAGCGTATTTTAATTTCAGGAGTTGATAGGGCAGTGAGGCCTTCTGTCATAAAGCAAAAGCAGCTTAAGGGGTATGACCAGATTCATCAATTTACAGACATCGGCTATGGGGCGGTAAATACTTTTTCTAATGCTTTGGAATCAGCGGTTTGGGTTCGTAACCATCAGTTTCAAGTAATTGGGCTAGTAACCGGTCGTTTTCACATCCCAAGAAGTCTTTGGCTTTTTAAAAAGGCCATGCCCGAGACAACAATCTTTCCCATTGTGGTTGATGTGGATGATTCAAATTTTGTGCATTTGTTGCGTGAATATCACAAGTACTACTTGACCAAACTTGTTAGCACATTTTTATTTGATACTGATAGGGAGACTATTCTGCTTTAACTGCTGATTTAGCATTGAGGCATTTTAACATTATTTAAGGCCAAAAAAAATAGAAAAAAGATTAATATTTAATAAAATTTTATATATACATTGGCGTATTCAATTGTTAAGCTATATGCAGAATTGGTAATGTAAGTCTGCATAAATGAGATATTCAATCTATACTCTTTCTACGGTTCTCCTTCTAAGCGCTTGCGTAAACAACGCAGAAAAAATGCAAACCACTGATCAGGCACACACTACTACTAAGGTAAATGATCATGGCGATATTAAAAAAGTGAGTGCCCAGGAAGCATCAGCGGTATCTGCTAAAGAAGTCAAAGCAATTTTAGAAAAAAATACGATTGCTTCTGAGGTTAAAGAAGGTATCTATGCAATGCAGCGTGGGGATCATAAAGACGCTTCCAAATTATTTAACTCAGCATTGCTTGATAATCCATCGGATTCAAACATTCATTTTTTGAATGGCCTGAACTATCTGCATCTAGTAGCAGCCGGCGATTCATCTGCCCGAGAGTTAGCATTGGTTGGATTCCGTTATGCAATTGTTTATGATCCATCAAATGTTTTAGCTCATAAGCGATTAGGCTATATGCATTATCAAGCAAAAGAATATGACAAGGCGCAAAATTGCTTTGCTGAGGTGCTTCTATTGCAGCAACCAGATGTGAAAATGCTATATGCTTTAGCTGCCGCTTCCTATTTCAATCGTGATTTAAAGACGGCCTATGCATCAATTACAAAAGCTGTAAACATGGCACCCAATAATCCCCATGTTTTAAAAGCCGCAGCCATGATTGCTGCTGCAATGAACCAGCCATTGGAAGTGCAAAATTTTCGTAAACAGTATTTGAATGTTAAAAAAACTGGCGATAGCCATCTTGATAGAAGATTGCATCAATGGATGGGGGTGCATAATAACCCTAATCTTATATTAACAGCAGCTGATGCGGGTGCAGGCGATGCCCCTCCACCCCCAGATGCAGGTGCAGATGCTCCTCCGGCAGATTTACCCCCCCCAGATGCAGGAGCTCCCCCACCGGACCCCGGTGCTCCTCCTTCAGATGGTTTAGCAGGAGTAGGAGGTGGAACAGCAGCAACACCTATGGCTAAGAAGCTTGGAGCATATGATCCAAAGAACCCTGATACTTTTGTTATTGATTGCGCAATTATGAAAGTAAGTGAGACGGGCAATACAAGCAAGGGTAATAACATTTTAAATACAATTAATGTTGTTTTTAATCCTGGAACCTATACAAGCACTAGATCATGGAAAAATTCTGGTATAAAAAATGGTGGTTCAGATACAAGAGGCTTTACTCAAAGTTTTGGATTAGCTCAGGCTGGCACTTATTCTTTGAATATTTTTAACGTAACAGATAACAGGGTCGAGGTTGTTGCAAGGCCGACGTTATTAGCAGCTATTGGTAAAATTTCTGAATTTTTTGCAGGTACAGATTTAATAGCAAATGTGGCATCTCAAGCGAGTGGAAATAGTATTGAACGATTACCGGTGGGGTACCGGGTAACAGTAACTCCTGTTGGTTCACGCAAAGATAAAGATGGTGTCTTGAAAATTCAATTTGATGTGCGGTTGGAAGGCAACACTATTGGTAATCTTGAACCAATTGCTGGCTCAGCTTCAGTTACCCCAACAAATTATAGCAGAATCAACCATAGTTCTGTTAGTACAACGGTGGAACTCGCTTTTGGTGAAACTGTTATTTTGGCTGGTATTTATGACCGAGAAGATAACGCATCAAAAGATAAAACTCCCGGACTTGGAGATATCCCTGGAATTGGTCTATTCTTTTCGAAAGAAACCACTGAAAGTGTGCGCAAATCAGTTGTATACATGATGACCTTGCGCCCAACCGAGAAAATGCAAGAAGATGCAAATATGCTAAACGATGGCAAAAGGCTCAGCCCTGAAATTCGTGAGCTTCAAATGAAAAATATTAGTTGGTTTAGCACAGTTCCAAACTCAGCACTTATTATGAAGGGGCTTTCAAAAATTTATCGTGAATTTAGAACTGGCGATATGCCAACGATTAATTGGTCTATTGAGGATTTAGCTGATAAAAAGGTTGAAGGTAGTGCCAATAATGAAATTGGTGAAGTAGTGAAAATGATGGATTCATAAGCTTTTTCAAATAGTGATTTCGTGGTACAAATGAGCTAGTTATCTAGCTCTTTTGTTTTATGGTTACTTTGCGTTTAAAAGACGGTTCTGAAAAAATATTTGATAAATTACTAACGGGTGATGAGGTTGCCTTTTCAATTTCTCCCAAGCTTGCCCGGGAAGCTGTCGCCATAAGGGTTAATGGGGATTTAAAAGATTTAAATCAAACCGTTCCTGATGCTGCCCAAATTGAAATCATTACTAAAGGCACTGACCAAGGCCTTGAAGTTATTCGGCATGATGCTGCACATTTGTTTGCTCAGGCTATAAAAGAACTCTACCCAGACACACAAATTACCATAGGGCCTGCTATTGAAAATGGTTTTTATTACGATATTTATCCTAAAACCCCACTTTCCTTAGATGATTTACCAGCTATAGAAAAGCGCATGCATGAACTGGTGGATCAAGACATTGCAATTGTTCGTGAAGAATGGAATCGTGATGACGCAATTCCTTTTTTTAAAAACATGGGGGAAAATTTTAAAGCTGAAATTATTGAAGGAATACCCCAAGGTCAGGCGATTAGCTTGTACCGTCAAGGCGAGTTTATTGACCTATGCCGTGGTCCGCATTTACCAACAACTAAAAGGGTAGGTCACGCGTTTAAGTTAATGAAGCTGGCCGGGGCTTACTGGAGAGGTGACCACCGTAATGTTATGCTACAACGTATCTATGGAACGGCTTGGGCTACCCAAACGCAGCTGGATGATTACCTCCATATATTAGAAGAAGCTGAAAAACGCGACCACCGGAAGCTAGGCGCCGAGCTTGGGCTGTTTCACATGCAAGAAGAAGCGGTTGGTTCGGTGTTCTGGCACCCAAAAGGGTGGACGATTTATCGTACATTAGAAAATTTTGTCCGTAAGCGTATGGAAAAAGCTGGATATGTAGAAGTTCGCACCCCGCAATTGGTTGATCTTTCCTTGTGGGAAGCTTCTGGTCACTGGGAAAAATTTGGCGACAGCATGTTTACAGTCGAAAACGATGAAGACAAAGTGCTAGCCATTAAGCCAATGAACTGTCCATGCCATGTGCAAATTTTTAAACAAGGGCTTAAAAGTTATCGTGATTTACCACTGCGTATGGCAGAATTTGGCTCGTGTCATCGCAATGAGTCAAGTGGATCGCTGCATGGCATTATGCGTGTGCGCAGTTTTGTGCAAGATGATGCCCATATTTTTTGCACGCCCGATCAAATTATTTCAGAAACTAAAAGCTTCTGTGATTTGCTAAAGGGCATATATCAAGACTTGGGATTTGAAAGTTTTAAGGTTAAATTTTCTGATCGTCCTGAAAAACGCGCGGGAACAGACGAACTTTGGGATAAGGCGGAGGCAGCTTTGAAAGAAGCAACCCAAGCTGCTGGAATTGAATATAGTTTAAATCCAGGTGAAGGCGCTTTTTACGGCCCTAAACTAGAATTTGTTTTAAAAGACTGCATTGGCCGTGAATGGCAATGTGGAACGCTTCAGGTTGACTATTGTATACCGGAACGACTAGACGCAACCTATATTGGGGAAGATGGTCAAAAGCACCGTCCCGTAATGATTCACCGAGCAATTCTTGGTTCTATGGAACGCTTTATTGGGGTTTTAATTGAACACTACGCTGGAAAATTCCCCCTATGGCTAGCACCGGTTCAAGTTGTTGTTGCAAGTGTTACAACTGATGCCAATGAATACGCGATAAGTGTTTGTGAACAGTTAAAGGCGCAAGGTTTAAGAGCTGAGATTGATATACGCAACGAAAAAATTCCTTATAAGGTGCGTGAGCATTCTTTGCAGAAAGTTCCTTACATTTATGTGGTTGGCAAACGGGAAGCAGAAGAAAAAACTGTGGCAATACGCAAACTAGGGGGAGAGCAGCAAAATGTGATGCCCCTAGATCAAGCAATAAAGGATTTATTACAAGAAGCTAGCTCTATAGATAGTTGAAGGCTGCTTAGTTTATATTTAAATAAAAATTCCAAAACATAAAACCTCACAGGATTTGAACTGTGGGGTTTTATAACATTTTATTATGTAGCTTACATCAATCCTAAAAAGCGCCACCAAAGTGATCCTATACCCAGCCATATGGCTATGTTTAGAAAACTTATTATGAATCCATATAACCACCATTCACTTACTTGAACGTAGCCCATGCCAAAGTATATTGGCGCAGAACCTGTTGAATAGTGAGTCATGCTGGAAAATAGTGAACTAAAGAATCCTAATAAAAGGGCTGAAACTACAGGGGGGGCACCAGCGGCCAGTGCAACGGCCAAAAAAGCCCCATACATGGCGCCTACATGTGCTGTGTTACTAGCAAAGAAGTAGTGACTATAAAAATAGACAACGGCTAAACCATACAAAGCGGTAATTGAGTGAGAGCCTTGAAAGACGTTCCCCATTGATTGGCTGAACCACGTAACAAGCCCAAATTTTTCAAGATAGTCAGACATCATGATCAAAATGGATAACCAAATAATTGTGCTCCAAGCTTCGTGTTCTTGTAAAATATCCTTCCAGGTTAAGATCCCAGTTAATAAAAGTACGCAAACACCAAATAATCCAGCGGTTGCTGGAGGGATTTTATACTGTTCCCCAATAACCCATACTGTAATCATAATTATGAATACCCCCGTCATGGTCCATTCTTGCAAGGTCATTGGCCCCATATCACGTAGGCTTTTTTTAGCAATACTAACGGCTTGTGGTAACACCTTAAGCTGCGGCGGGTAGATAATGTACAAAACTAATGGCACCAAAATAATACTACATAATCCGGGGACTAAAGCGGCTATAAACCAATCTGTCCATGTGAAATATACCCCTTGTTTTTCAGCTATACCCTGGACCATCTGATTAGCAGCCATTGCTGTTAAAAACATGGAGCTAACAATTAAGTTTCCTTGAAATGCTACTAGGGTTAAAAAACTGCCAAGCTTGCGGGCGGTTCCATCATCTGGACGGCTGCCTAAAGTTTCTGCGATCGATTTTACGATAGGGTAAATAATTCCTCCAGCTCTTGCGGAATTACTAGGGATAGCTGGTCCAATGATAAGTTCGGTTAGGGTAATACCATACCCAAGCCCCAAGGTATATTTGCCCAGAAGTGCAACGAAACTATAGGCAATCCGGTGACCAAGTTTTGTTTTAATAAAACCACGAGCGATAAAAAAAACAAAAACCACAAGCCATACAACAGAAGCTGAAAATCCTTTAAAGGCGTCTTCAGTTAAGCTTAGGGTATTTGTTAGGGCGCAAGCTAACATGCCCATTAAGGCTACTGCTGGCATGGGCAAAGGCTTCAACACAATGCCGCTAATGGTGCCAACAAAAATAGCAAAAAGCTGCCATCCTTTGGGGTCAACAGTTTCCGGTTTTGGAAGTAGATAAATTGCAATACTAATGCAAACAGGAACAAGAAGTTTCCAAATGTTATAGGGAAGTTTATTGTTGGCCATAATCTCAAAGCGACAAAGCATCACGTGCTTTAAGGTAGCGTAAGATGGTTAAAGCTTAAAGGGGAAAGATAAAATTTTAGCAATTTTTGAAAAAGATTAGAACAAACTCTCGAAATAATCGTGCAAGTATTTTCAGTGTAATTGTATTATTAAGCATGTGTCCATTAAACGCATAAACTCAATTGGTTAGTTTACCAAAATTCGCTATTAGGGTAGTGTGTGCTTAATATTTTTAAAGCTATATCTTATGAAAAAGTCTTTTGTTGCTGTTCCTACTGGCCACCCATTTCCTTTATATAACCTTCCCTATGGAGTATTTGATCATCAGGGAAAAAGATCTATTGGGGTAGCTATTGGTGATTACGTACTTAACCTAACATTGATAGAGGAAAAGGGATTATTACAGATACCTGCCCTGGTTGGGAAAAAGGTGTTTAACCAACAATCTCTTAATACATTTTTGAGATGTGGAAAAGCATGCTGGCATGCGGTGCGCCAATTTTTAATTCATTTGCTAGAAGAAAATACACCTGATTTGCGTGATAATATGGCCCTACGATCAGAGGTTCTTATTCCTCAAAATCAAGTGCTTATGCAAATGCCGGTACAAGTTGGTGGCTATACGGATTTCTATTCATCTATTGAACATGCCACTAATATTGGGAAGCTATTTCGTGATCCAACGAACCCATTGCTGCCTAACTGGCGTCATATCCCCGTAGGCTATGATGGGCGCGCTAGCGCCATAGTCGTGAGTGGCACAAAAATTAAACGTCCTAAAGGACAGTTGAAAATTGGTGAGGAAGCACCTATTTGCGCTCCTACTCGTAAGTTTGATACGGAAATTGAGCTGGGATTTATTATGGGAACTGGCAATGATTTAGGTTCACCAATCTCTATCAACGATGCACATGATCACGTATTTGGAGCTGTGATGCTGTTAGACTGGAGCGCTCGTGATATTCAACAGTGGGAATATGTTCCCTTAGGGCCATTTTTGGGTAAAAATTTTGGTACAACGATTTCACCTTGGGTGGTGACGTTAGAAGCATTGCAGCCTTTTAGTGTTCAAGGGCCTGTTCAAGACCCTCAACCTTTGCCGTATTTACAAAAGCAAAATATCAATTTTGATATTGATCTGCATTTGGAAATTAAAACGCCAAAGATGGATGCTTATCAGGAAATTGCCCATACAAACTACAAGTACATGTATTGGGATATTGCTCAACAAGTTGCTCACCATACGGTGAATGGGTGTAACCTTGAGTCTGGCGATATTTTAGGCACGGGCACAATTAGCGGTCCAACCCCTGATAGCTATGGAAGCCTTATAGAATTAACGTGGAATGGAGCAAACCCGATTCACTTAAATTCTGGTGAAGAGCGTACCTATTTGAACGATAATGATTCCATGCGCGTCATTGCTTGGACAAAGAAAGATAATTTATGCATAGGGTTTGGCAATGCAGAAGCTACAGTACTTGCTGCAAAATAATAAAGGAGGTTACCCCAGATAACAGATTTTCGTGTTATCTGGGGTAACCCCATAATTAAATTACACACTTTATATAGTATTTCGTTTCTACAAATACAACTTTATTTTGCAACCCCTAGCGTTGTATCTTTCCATGTATGATTTACTGGATCCCAGTCATAGCGCTTTGGGGTATCAAAGGCTTTTTCGTAGCGGATCATAATTTCCCGTGGGTTGCGGTCAACCTGTTTGAATGCGGATAAGCCGCTGTGTTGCCCCATGAAATCCACATACCGTAAGGTAAACATAGATTTCTTTTCAATTGCCGGAATCATCGCCTCAAGAGTTTTTAAAGAGTCTATAGGTTTTCCGTCAATTTCAATGAGTTTATAGATAATTCCGTAGTTCCAACGTCCAAAATCACTATCATCGCACCGTAAGGGAGAGGTTGCTGAAATTCCAGCAAAATAGACACCACTATCCCGGTTGCCAATGCTAACCGTTAATTGGTCATGATGTTCAAACCAAACGGTCCCCATAAAACTAATCATTTTGTTTTCGCTGCCATGCATTAATGGCTCAGGGGCAACAGATACCTCTTTTTCTTTATCATCACGGAATATTTTAAGCTTTAAAGGTTCTGAAGAGGTATCAATAACACGGCTAAGGTCAATTAAATTAGGGCCAATTGGCTGGCCATTAATTTCTAATAAAATATCTCCAGGCTCAAATACCGATGCTCCTTTAAAGCCACTAACGACATGTTTAACTGTTAAAAGTTTACCTTTAGCTTCAGGGAAGTTTTTACGGTATAACTTGGCGCACTCATCTGTTACAAACCCTGCAGTTACTAACTCATCAAGGGATGAATACTGCAGTCTTGCGCCAATTCCTTTTCGAGGGGGAATTTGATTTTTTTGTATATATGACAAAGCATCCTTAATATAAGCAATCGGTAGGCCGGTGCCTGATACAAATTTACCGCCGTACACAATTCCTACAACTTCACATTTTTCATCAAATATAGGGCTGCCACTAGCACCTCCAACGGTTAAACCAGAATAATGAAAGGATTGGTCATTAAAAGCTGTTAAGGTATCAAAAGTATTAAATATAGTCCCTTCTTGAGTGGAGAATTCGTCACCAGCGGCATTCCCCATCACATTCACCGCATCATTTACCTGAAGTTTTTTATCTGAAAGAATAAGCTCTTCACAGTCATCGGGGATACTTTTTGAATCAACCTCAAGGATAGCAAAGTCTAAAAATGGATCAACGTATCTTCTTCTTGCTTGGGTTTTTGACCCATTACTGAATTTTAATTCATAACTGCAAATACTAAAGCTTCCAGCTACATGGCGATTAGTAACGATTAGCCCGCGTGCTTTATCAACAATGAAGCCAGTTCCTGCCCAACTTTGGGTCTCTGGTTCTGTAGCATTAACAAAGGCTTTCACTTTCACGATAACGACACCCTTTCGCATCATGTCTAAAATATGGCGACGCTGGTTTTTTGCTGTATCGGAAGTGGGTTCAGTAATTACCTGCTTTATTGGCTGCTCTTTTTGTTCAGCATTAGTTGAGGGTGAGGGAGCCTCAGCAGCAAATAACGCACCAAAGAGTACAAAACTAAGAATAGTAAATCGCATAAAGCACCTTTCTGTAAATTTGTTTCGTACTGTAGGTTTGTTTCATGGTAGTGGTGTTTTGTTAATATTTGGTTAATATTTATTCCAAAAATCTGGGATTATTTTTAGCAATCGCATCAAATGCTTTAAGTTCAGTTAAGACCTTTTTCATGTCAGATAGGCGAATCATATTTGGCCCATCACTTGGAGCATTGTCTGGATCTTGGTGAGTTTCTAAAAATACCCCTGCCACACCAACAGCAACTGCGGCTCGTGCTAATATGGGGGCAAACTCACGTTTGCCACCTGTTGATGCTCCTTGTCCACCTGGCTGTTGTACCGAATGGGTAGCATCAAAAATCACTGGATAACCGGTTTGTGCCATAATGCTTAAAGACCGCATGTCACTGACGAGTGTATTATAGCCAAAACTAGCGCCGCGTTCACAAAGCATGATATTTGAATTACCAAATGATTCCATTTTTTTGACAACATTTTGCATATCCCAAGGCGCTAAAAATTGTCCTTTTTTAATATTAACTACTTTTCCGGTTTGGGCTGCAGCCTGCAACAAATCAGTTTGGCGGCACAAAAACGCTGGGATTTGCAACACATCAACAACATTTTCAACTATCGCGCATTGTTCTGGAGAATGTACATCAGTTGTAATCGGTACATTAAATGTAGTTTTTATTTCTTCAAAAATTTTAAGGGATGCATCAATACCAAGCCCGCGTGCAGCTGCAATGCTGGTACGGTTAGCCTTATCAAAAGATGTTTTATAAATTAGAGGAATCCCTAGGGTAGTACATAAACTTGTTAAGTTTTCAGCCATCATCATCGCGTGGTCACGGCTTTCTAAAACACAAGGGCCTGCTATCAGCACAAAAGGATTAGCATTAGAAATAGCTATAGATTGAACAGTAATGGTTTTCATATATCACTAATTATAAAAGTTTCCCCATACCATAGCGAAGACGCTTGGGTTTTGGTACCCTATTCTGTTTACTTTTTGTCGGTTATACTTTGTGTAAATTGTATATGAGACTGTTCATGAATCCACTTGCTGCGGTTGGTAGACTCTTTTTAAATTTTGTGGGGTTAACGGGTAAAATTAGCCTGTTTTTTTATAATTCTGTCCGTCATGGTTTTCAGCCACCCTATTATTGGGCGCAAATTCTGAATCAGTTTATTCAAATAGGATATTATTCTTTACCAGTAGTTGGATTGACCGCAATTTTTACTGGCATGGTGTTGGCTTTACAAAGCTATACAGGGTTTTCCAGGTTTTCTGCCGAAGGAGCAGTGGCTACGGTAGTGGTGCTATCAATTACTCGTGAATTAGGGCCAGTGTTGGCAGGCTTAATGGTAGCGGGTCGAGTGGGCGCTTCTATGGCTGCAGAAATTGGTACTATGCGCGTTACCGAACAAATTGATGCGCTGATTACGTTGTCTGCAAATCCTTTTAAATACCTAATATTTCCGCGCATTTTAGCTGGCACTATTGTATTGCCAATCTTAGTGCTTATTGCAGATATTATTGGTGTAATGGGGGGCTACCTTATTGGGGTACATGAATTAAATTTTAATGGCGGCAACTACATGCAGCAAACGCTGCGCTATTTAGAATTTTCTGATGTGCAATCAGGCCTTATAAAAGCAGCTGCATTTGGAATGCTTATTACATTGATGGGTTGCTACCATGGATTTAACTCTGGTCGAGGTGCCGAAGGGGTGGGGCGCGCTACCACTAATGCGGTAGTATCCGCTTCTATTTTTATTTTGTTTATGAATTACGTTCTCACCAGTATTTTATTCCAGCGGTAAGTATATGTCTCAGCCAATCATTTCTGTTAAAAATCTTTATAAATCTTTTGGCGATAACCATGTGTTACGTGGCATCAGCCTTGACTTAGGCGCCCAAGAATCTTTAGGCATTATTGGGGGGTCCGGCACGGGCAAATCAGTTTTAATTAAGTGTATTCTAGGATTAATTGAGCCTGATGAGGGCGAAATCCTAATTAACGGAGAAAATATGGTGGGCGCGCGAAGCGCTAAACGCCAACAGCTTATTCAATCATTTGGCATGCTTTTTCAAGGCGGTGCGTTGTTTGACAGTTTGCCCGTTTGGCATAACATTGCCTTTGGTCTGATTCATGGACAAAACATGGATAAGGTTAAAGCTAGAAAAATTGCTATGGAAAAACTAGAAGCAGTTGATCTTGATCTAAAAGTTGCTGATATTTTTCCTGCTGAACTTTCAGGCGGTATGCAAAAACGTGTAGCCTTAGCGCGTGCTATTGCTACGAATCCAAAAGTTATTTTTTTTGATGAACCGACTACTGGCCTAGACCCTATTGTTAGCGCCACAATTAACGACCTTATTCGTAGGTGTGTTAAAGACATTGGTGCTAGCGCTATGACCATTACTCATGACATGCATTCCCTTCGTATTATCGCTGACCGAGTAGGGCTCCTGTTTCAAGGGGGTTTAATCTGGAATGGAACTGTTTCCGAAATGGATAAAACAAAAAATCCTTATGTAAATCAGTTCATTAACGGCCTGCCTCAAGGACCATTTACTGATCGGTAAAGCGAAGAACCCTTAACTTTAATAGCAAACAAAGAAATTTATTGTTAGTTTTTACAAATTAAAACATTTTATTAATCTATTTTTATTACAATATGTATTGATGTGTAAAAACTAAGAAATAAATGGCAAATATTAAATGTGTATTCCTTTTAGGATTGTGGATTAGCTCTATTCATTCAGTAAATGGCGCATCCTTAAAAGGTGTCTTTGATGAAGATCATTTTATTAAGGGGCCAGCATTTCGTTGCAATCCAACAAAAAGCGCTTTTATGCTGCCGAATGCTGAAGCATACCCATATTTTACCAGGGCTGATGCAAAAGGGCGAACCCTTGGCAGGGAAATTGGAAGGGAAAGATGTATTTCCAACCGCTGGCCTGCAAGTGTGCTGGTAATCATTTATGATAGTTACCATCCGAAACGCGGGCGAAGTAATTATGGAAACTCTGCCTTACAAGCGCTTCGCAAAGCTTATGCCAGTAATCAATTGGTTGATTCTTGTTATTTTATGTTGAACACAGAAACTGAATTATCTGGCTCTGCTCTTAATTCAAAAGCTTTAGCTAAAGCATTACGTAGCACAGGGCCCATATCTACAGGCTTTGGTTTTTATAACAAAATTGCGGTATGTACATTTTTGTGCCCACCACCAGAAGAAAGAACCCATATAGATTCTATGCTAAGGGACTCAGTAGTATTGGCACCAAGTGTAAAAATCTTTCCCAAAATTTTTTTGAACAAGAGTACGCAACAGTTTGACCAGCGAGTTATTAATTATTTAAATGCGTTAACATCGCCTAGCTAAAGTTGTTTTAGATATTTAATCCTCTTGAAAAGAATTTAAAAAAACAAATTATAAGTCACAATACAAATTTAAAAAATTATCCTTGTGTTTACGATAAAAACCAAAAAATTATATTTATTTTAACACTTTGTTTTGGTGTTGCTTCCCTTAAGGCAATGGATGCTCTGGAGAGGGGCCCCTCCCATACAAGGGCAGCACACAGTGGCCTTTCAACGGTCGGGGTTGCTGTTGAAATAGTTGACATTGATGGAAATGCAAGTGAAAAGAACGCTTGCTTGCTGCCTTAGCTATCGGGCTCGATGAAAGTGATAGGGCCTTGTTTGCAGAATACTCTCTAGAACAATTGAGAAAATTAAGGGCGGCATTTGACTTAGTGCCTTTTATGGACTCACTAAGTAAAAGCAATTATTTTAATGGTTTTGTGAATTACCAGGGGAACGATTGGAATCGAAACGTGGCGAAGCTTTTGGGAAATGGTTTAAAAGACCGAGTGTCAGATTTATGCGAGATTCTTGGCTGGGCGACAGGCGCTCTTGATATTTTTACAACTGAAACACTTTTAATAACTGCTTCTTTAGATATAGATATGAAAGTTGCTGTTATGAAAGCGTTGTCTCCACGTCCTGCAGAATTAGCACATGCTGGTTATGTAGCAGCATTACAAAAGAGAGTTATAGAAGCTTCCTCCATTGATAAGATAGCAGCTGTGATTGAAGAAACTAGAATAATATTTTTTGCAGCAGCTAGAGAAAAGTTTGAAAGGATGCAGACAAAATAAAAAAATAATGATATATGGTGCATCAAAAAGTTGGATACGCTATCATTCCTTAAGTTTAAGTATATTCTTAAGGTGCGCCATGTATCCCCTTTATGGATCATTTATTGATGGCTAAAGTTGCTATCCGTTTTATATGTCAGGCATGCGGCACATCTCATAACCGTTGGAACGGTAAATGTGAAGGATGTGGTGAATGGAATACCCTTGTTGAAGAGGTCATGGAAAAAACCAGGTCGATTGTTGCCTCGGCTAATGCTCCATTACCCAACCTTTATACTATTGATGACCCTACATTGGTCGATTTAACAAAAACTCGCTACACAACATCTTTTGGCGAATTTAACCGAGTATGCGGCGGTGGCATTGTGCCTGGATCTGTGATTTTGGTTGGTGGAGATCCAGGAATTGGTAAATCTACCTTAATGCTACAAATTGCTTGTGATGTATCGGGTCATACTCCTTGTTTATATTTATCGGGGGAAGAATCGGTACAGCAACTACAAATGCGCTCTAAACGTGTTGGAGTTAAAGCCGAACATTTACAAATTGGCAGCTGTACAAGCCTTGAAGAGATTCAAAACCTAATTGCTCGTCATAAAGATACTAAGCTTTTAGTCGTTGATTCTATCCAAACAATCAGCTCCGATGCTTTAGAAGCCGCTGCAGGTTCTGTAAGCCAGGTGCGCGCATGCTCTCAAAGCCTAATCCAGATGGCTAAAAAGCAAGGAATTTCCGTAATTCTAGTTGGTCATGTTACCAAAGAAGGCACTATTGCTGGACCTCGGGTGTTAGAGCATATGGTCGATACGGTATTGTACTTCGAAGGGGAACGCCACTATGATTTTCGCATTTTAAGGGCAGTTAAAAACCGGTTTGGGGCAACCAATGAAATTGGGTTGTTTTCAATGGAACAACATGGGCTTGCTGAGGTTACTAATCCATCAGCACTTTTCCTATCTGATCGCCCTCAAGGCATAAGTGGTACAGCGGTTTTTGCCGGGATTGAAGGCACCCGCCCGGTCTTGTGTGAAATCCAAGCCTTGGTTTCTAAAAGCTATTTAAGTATGCCTAGGCGTACAACAGTTGGCTGGGATTCTGCCAGATTATCAATGATATTGGCCGTACTTGAAAGCCGTGCAGGATTTACCTTTGGCAATATGGATGTTTATCTAAACATTGTAGGCGGTTTAAAGGTTACGGAACCGGCCGCTGATTTAGCAGTAGCTGCAGCACTTATTTCGGCGCTTATTAATAAGCCAATTAACCCATCTTTTGTATTCTTTGGAGAAGTTGGATTGGGTGGAGAAATACGCCCTGTTCATCAAACCGATGCTAGGCTTCGGGAAGCTGAAAAACTAGGGTTCATGAAAGCCCTATGTGCGCAGAAAAAATCTATTGAAGCGACTTTGCCCATTACACGCCTAGAACAGTTAAAAGATTTGTCCAGGCAGTTAAGTTAGAAATATTTCTATTTTTGATTACAACGTAATTAGTTCTTCGTTTATTTGTTGGTTCCATAACTTTGCATACAATTCATTTCGTTGTAGCAATTCAAGATGAGTGCCTGATTCAGCAATCACGCCTTGGTCTAGAACAAAGATTATATTGGCGTCAACAATGGTGCTAAGCCTGTGGGCAATAATAATGGTGGTTTGATGTTTGGATATTTTTTGTAAGCTTTCTTGAATGCGCTTTTCAGTGGTGCTATCAAGGGCTGAGGTTGCTTCATCAAAAATAAAAATCTTTGGTTTCTTGAGCAACATTCGCGCAATTGCTACCCGCTGTTTTTCACCGCCTGATAGCTTTAGTCCTCGTTCGCCAACTTTGGTATCAAATCCTTCGGGAAGAGAAAGTATAAAATTATCTAGTTCAGCACTGTGGGCTGCTTTTTGAATTTTATCAAAGGTAGCTTGTGGAGCACCATAAGCAATGTTGTAACCAAGAGTGTCGTTGAACAACACAGTATCTTGGGGGACCATTCCCAAAATTTCCCTAATACTATTTTGAGTTACTGTTTTAATGTCTTGGCCATCAATCAGAATTTTGCCATTGCAAGGATCATAAAACCTAAATAACAACCGTGATAAGGTTGATTTTCCAGCACCTGTTGCGCCCACGAACGCTGCTGTTTCGCCTGGCTGTATTTCAAAACTGATATCTTTGAGAATTTGTCGGTCAGTACCATAGTTAAAGCATACATTTTCAAAGACAACTTTTCCGGTTTTATAAACCAAGGGTTTTGCATTTGGTATATCTTTAATGTCAGACTCTTCATTAAGCAATTCAAACATTTCCCCAAGGTTTACAATTCCTTGTTTAATTTCCCTGTAGGCAAAACCTAAATTAAATAAGGGCATGACCAATTGCAAAGAAAAAGCGAATAATGCAGCCACATCACCTGGGGTAATGGCACCAATAGCTGCACGCTTAATGGCAAAGGCCAGCATTCCACCTAGGCCTATGGAAAAGATAATCGCTTGGCCAGCGTTTAAGAAGTTAAGAGATCCCCTGAGTTTTCGTGAGGTTTTTTCATAAATTGCTTGTATATCATCAAAACGCTTAACTTCAAATTGCTCATTGCCAAAATATTTTACGGTTTCAAAATTGAGCAGGCTATCAATTGCGCGGGTTTGGGCGGTGTTATCATAAGCATTCATTTCTTTGACAATTTTTAAACGCCGGGTGGAAACATTAATGGTAAATACTACGTATGTTATCATGGTTGCCATCATAATGATGCTGCACCAGGGGCTGTACCAGATCCATAATAGAACCGATAGAAATATAGTCTCAATGATGCTTGGAAGAATGGTCATCATTAAAAAGTGACTAATGGCTTCTAAAGATTTTGTGGCGCGTTCAATAATACGGCTGAGTCCGCCAGTCTGTCGGTTCAAATGAAACTTCAGGCTTAAACTGTGCAGGTGGTTAAACACAGTAACTGATATTTCACGGAACACCCGTTGGGTTACTATATTGAAGGTGTAATCACGTAGTTCGTTAAAAGTTTGTGCCAGTATGCGCACCACTACAAATGCAATTAAAATGGTCGCGGGAAAGATAGCAGGGGTTTTTTCTAGGTGGTCAATTAAATATTTAAATGTAATTGGTCCGCATAACACAAACATGCGACCGATCAACAAAAATGAAAGAGCAGCTATAACATATGCTTTAGCCTTTGCCATATTTTTTGGCCATAAATAGCCACCAAGTTTTTTAAGTGTCAGAGTTTTTGGGTTCACTTAATTTCTATCCGTTTCAGCTATGCAGTATATATCCTGTTCTTAGACAGTAGCGCATATATTTTAGTAAAACACTTAGATAAAGTAGGCTGCCGGTTTTTCTGCTATTTATCAAAAATAATTTCTAAAAACAATCACCTTCATTTTTTGCACGTTTTTGATTATTATAGTCAATCGATAGGAGAATAGATTCATGGCAAAAGATTATTACGAAGTACTGGGCGTAAAGCAAACTTCAACCGACGATGAAATTAAAAAATCATACCGCAAGCTTGCTATGAAGTATCATCCCGATAAAAACCCCGGAGATAAAAAGGCTGAGGAAAAATTTCGTGAGGCAACAGAGGCCTATGAAGTGTTGCTTGACGCGCAAAAGCGTGCGGCCTATGACCGTTATGGGCACACTGCATTCCAACAACAGCAACAACAAGGCGGAGGCGGGGGACATCCTGGTTTTTCGGGCGGTTTTGGCGGATCTTTCGCTGATATTATCGATGAAATGTTCGGCGGTGCTTTTACTGGTGGAACCCAGGCTAATCATGCTGGTTCTGATATTCGGTATAATCTTGATATTACTTTAGAGGAAGCGTTTAAAGGTAAAAATGCTAGCGTGAAATTTACAACCCTTGTGTGCTGCACCAATTGTAAGGGCAGTGGAGGGGAGGCTGGTTCTCGACCTTCAAACTGTACCGCATGTCATGGGCGCGGTAAAACTCGTTATCAGCAAGGATTCTTCACGATTGAGCGGCCTTGTACAACTTGTGGTGGTGCTGGCCAGGTGATTGCTAAACCCTGTAGGCCATGTAACGGCAGCGGACGTGTGCGTAAAGAAAAAAATTTAGAAGTGAAAATTCCAGCTGGTGTTGAAGAAGGTACGCGGATTCGCGTGACTCACGAGGGTGAGGCAGGGCTGCGGGGTGCTGCCAGCGGGGATTTATATGTATTTTTAAATATCAAACAGCATAAATTATTTAAACGCCAAGGGGCGGATATTTTGTGCAAAGTGCCTATTCAAATGGTAACAGCTGTTTTGGGCGGCGAGATTGAAGTCCCAACTATTGATGGAGGGCAAGCCACGGTTAAAATTCCCGCGGGTACTCAGCCTGGGCAACAGTTTCGTATGAAATCAAAAGGAATGAGCATTCTTCGTGCTACGGGCCGGGGTGATATGATTATTGAGGCAAAGGTTGAAACACCGGTTAGCCTTAGCAAAAAGCAACGTGAGCTACTGGAAGAATTTGCCCAAGTCGGCAAGGGTGAAAAAAATAGCCCTGAGTCATCTGGCTTTTTTGCCAAAATGAAAGAGTTCTTTTAGTGATGCCTCAAAAAAGTGCAAACATGTGTTTGTCTTATGTTGTAAATAAATCAACCATTGTTCCCCGGGATAGAGGGTATGGGGAACGGGTGTATGAACTAGCCGGGCCAGAAGATGGCAACATTCATAAACATTGCATTGCCATTGTTGATATTGATCCCGGCAAAAGTTCCAAAAGTCACTATCACCCTTCTGTTGAAGAAACCTACTTTGTACTAGCAGGACGGGCACTGGTGAATGTTGACGGCATGGATGTGATTATTAAGCTGGGTGATTTAATCACGATTCCCCCCGGTTCACACCACAAAGTTACAAACCTTTCTGACCATGAAGTCTTACAATTGTATGTTACTTGAGCAGAGCCCTTTACTCCTGAATGTAGCGTATTTTTAGAATAGCTAGTTGCTGGTGTTTTTTAACGACGCTTACCAAGAAACAAGACTTATTCAGGAATATAACGGACTTAAACATAAAGGGCACAGAAAGATCTATAAGCGTCTTTCGAATACTACTCATGAAGCGCGTGAAAAGATTTATTTCCCTATAGCGGTAAAAGCGTTTCGTTGGCTATACTAATGCAATAAGGAGAATAACATGAACACTATTTATATTGATCCGCGTCTTGAAGCACTCTCAACATTTGTGATGGATCTAGATTTATGCCAAGTGCGTTTGTATAATAATGCTTCTTTTCCTTGGGTAATGTTGATTCCTAATACAAAGGTTATTGAGATTGTTGACTTAAGCGAGGTTGATCAACAAACATTAATGAAAGAAATTTGCCTGACAAGTTCAGTAATGCGCCAGTTGTATAATCCCAAAAAATTAAATGTTGCAAGCCTTGGTAATGCCGTGCCGCAAATGCATGTGCATGTGGTTGCTCGTTACGAAAAGGACGGTGCTTGGCCGCGTCCTGTGTGGTATTCCGGTGTAGAAAGCGCTTATACTCCCGATGAAATGGCTAAACAAATTGTTTCTATTAAAAACATGTTCGAACAATTAAAAATGTAGTAGGGCTGAGCTCTTCATTCGTGCTTGTCTTTATAACACTTCTTTGCGTTATCTAGGGAAGTCCCTTTAATTTTATTTAATAGCTTGACTTATTAATGTATAATTATTACCAGAAAATATTTATTCACTGTCATTTTCTTTGTTTGAAAAATTTTCTTTTCCAAAATTTACAAATCTTTCCCCGAATGCATTGTAATAAAAAATCATTCCCAAACATGATGCAATGATTGCCATAAATAGCATCATTCCAAATAAAGGAAAGTGAAGAATAAATCCAACTTTGCTGCCAATGCCCATGCAAAGCATGGCAATGGAAGATCCTAGTGAAAACCAAAATATAGAGTGAAACATATTATTGTTTGTATTTTTGAAAAGGCAGTACAAAATAGCCAAACTCGGACTCACAAAATTTGCTAAAAAGAATGAAAAAGTGATTTGTAACACAATATAAGTCGCATCACCAAAAATGAAAAGAGGCGTGGAAATTCCTAAAAGCAACATTCCAACAAGGGATAAAGTAATTGTCGAAAGGGTGCCAAATTTTTTACATATTATTACTGAAGGGAGTAAAAATATTCCAAAGGCTATGAAAAATGAGAATTGCTCGCCTAACATGACAGGACTTTTTATTATAGAGATATCAGATAGATAGGGGCTAAGAAAAAAATTGTAGTAAACAATTCCCGCATTACATGCTGCACCAAAGAATAAGGCTAAGACTTTTTTATGTGATGATGGGGCCGAATATGTAATGGACTTTGTATTTTTAGGTGGAGATGAGTGTTTTTCAACGTAAATATAAATTACCCATGCTAGAAAACTTGCCGCAACTGGTATGGAATACCAGATTTGCATATGTACAGAAGGTATATAACCTACAACACTGTGCGCAAAAATTTTTCCAATAAAAGTGGCTAGAATTATGGAAGCACTTATTAATATATGGCGTGATTCAGGGTGTCTGTTTAAAAGATACATCCCTGGTAAAATCATTATAACTGCCATCAAAGTTGAATAAAGCAACCTTGTTAAGTAAAATCCTTTATATGATCCATAAAAATCTTTTCCGGTAATGCAAACAGTAACAACCAAAATGGCAATTAATATATTCGCTACAGAGGCGAACCGCATGACTTTAAAAAAATTTAATTTGTCAGCATATTTTCCAAAAAATTATGCTCCACTTACTCTGCCAATAAAAAATAATATGAACCAAGTGAATAAGAATGTATTGGCAAGGTTTACCAAATTATCCGAGTTTAGCTCTTCGTGATGCGTAGCATAAGACCTTATGAAACATAACCCCATGCATGAGAAAAACTGGCACGCAACGGCTAAGGCGATAAGAAAAAGCTCAAGGTTCTTTTTGAGAAGCAGCATTAGGCTAACCTTAACGTCATAGACTATCCCCCTTTTAATAGCAGTTTCTAAATTAGTCAACGTGAAAATGGCCAATTTTTATATTAGAAATGAAGAGTCTAAACCTTCAAACGGACGAAATTTTAATAGGAACTGTTAACAAACTAACTAAATAGAGTTAGACTTCAAGCAGAAGGAGTTTAGCCTATATGACAGATCGTCTTTATCCCATTTGCGAAGAATTTTTCAACGCCAATATTTTACCAATCATTATACGCCACACAACCGGTTCTGG
>CANJXJ010000015.1 GCA_947478955.1 Alphaproteobacteria bacterium
TGAAACAAGAGATGAATCTCTCCTCAAAAATAGCTGCTTAGTGTTCTTGACTTTGGGGGTCACTTTACCACCCGGAGCTGCATCAGGACTAAGATCTGCCCCCATAGCAGTCAACGCGGATGAAATTAAAAGTGCCGTAAATAAAGTCGTTTTTAAAATATTTTCATTAAGTGTTCCTTATAAATTAAAAGTATTTTTAACTACTAATTTTACATAGTTATTACTTTCAATAATTACAATATCAAATTGTAATTATTTTTATTAACCCCAGTTCGGGATTGTCTTCCTCTATTTAGTTTTCCTGGAACCTAGGCGAACAGCGCGTTAGCGCTTCGAGAGCCTCGGTATCCAGGATCCAGTTAGACTAATCAATATAAACGTTGTTAAAATTTCGGATGCTACCCACTGGACCATCTGGTCAAGCCAGATGGAAACTATATATCTTTACTTTTCCGCCACCTTAGACTTGCCCCAAAGATCAGCCATAGGTCCTGATAATAAAAACAAACCAACATAAAAAATGGCCCGCGCAAAAAGCGAGGGCCACAGTAGTTTCGTTATGAAGGGCTAATTAGTCCTGATTAACAGCTTTCATGCTTAATTTTATCTTGCCTCTGTCATCAAAGCCAAGGACTTTTACTTGCACAACATCACCAAGCTTAACAACGTCTTCGGTTTTGTTAACGCGTGTTGGTGCCAATTCACTAATGTGAACTAAACCATCACGGCCGCCCATGAAGTTTACGAATGCGCCGAACTCAGCAACCTTCACAACCTTACCTTCGTAAATGTGACCAATCTCAGGATCACAAGCAATTGCTTGAATCATTTTAACGGCAGCGTCCATAGCTTCTTGGGTAACGCCGGCAACAGTTACTTGCCCATCATCTTCAATGTCAACTTTAGCGCCAGTTGTTTCGCAAATTTCACGAATCACTTTACCGCCAGAACCAATCACTTCACGAATCTTAGAAGGATTAATTTTAAAGGTTGTCATTTTAGGTGCAAAATCACTTAGCTGACCTCTTGAATACTCCAGCGCTTTCGACATTTCGCCTAAAATATGCAAACGACCTTTTTGCGCTTGAGCTAATGCTTCTCTCATAATGTCATGGGTAATGCTGGTAATCTTAATGTCCATTTGCAATGCGGTAATACCATCAGTTGTTCCAGCAACTTTAAAGTCCATATCGCCTAGGTGATCTTCATCCCCTAGAATATCGCTTAGTACAGCATATTTCTTACCTTCTTTAACAAGCCCCATCGCAATACCAGCAATAGACTTAGCTAGCGGTGCGCCAGCATCCATTAGTGCCAAAGATGTACCGCATACAGTTGCCATTGAAGATGAACCGTTAGATTCAGTAATTTCTGAAACCACACGAATGGTATAAGCAAATTGTTCTTTAGTAGGTAGCAACGGATTGATTGCTCTCCATGCTAATTTTCCATGACCAATTTCACGGCGACCAACGCCACTTAAACGGCCAACTTCACCCACAGAATATGGAGGGAAGTTGTAATGTAACAAAAAGCGTTCTTTGTAATCACCTTCTAAGGCATCAATCATTTGCTCATCTTGGCCTGTACCAAGCGTGGTCACAACTAATGCTTGAGTTTCACCGCGGGTGAACAAAGCACTTCCGTGGGCGCGAGGCAAAATTCCAACTTCGGCCACAATTGGGCGAATTTCATCCAAAGCACGACCATCAAGACGCTTAGCCGAATCTAAAATGTCTCCACGAAGAACCGTTGATTGCAACTCTTTAAATGCACTTGCTACCAATTTTGGATGAGCTTCCATGTATTCGGTAAGTTCTTCCACTACTTTTTGTCTGGCTGCATCAATTGCCGCATAACGGTCTTGCTTAACCTTCATGCCGTATGCTTTGCGCAGGTCTTTTTCTGCAATCTTTACAACTTTTTTAGCAATGTCAGCTACTTCAGGGGCTGGCTTTGGTAGCTCCCACTGTGCTTTCCCAGCTTTTTTAGCAAGCTCTTCAATTAATTTTAAGATTGGTTGGAAGCTGTCGTGACCCAATTCTACTGCACCTAACATAACATCTTCAGGCAATTCTTTGGCTTCTGACTCAACCATCAGCACGCCTTCTTTTGTACCTGCAACCACTAAATCAAGATTTGAACTTTTCATTGCTTCACGGGTTGGGTTAAGCACTAATTTACCATCAATATAGCCAATGCGTGCTGCAGCTAATGGTCCGTGAAAAGGAATGCCAGATATTGCAAGTGCTGCCGATGCACCAATTAATGCAGTAATATCGGT
This sequence comes from Alphaproteobacteria bacterium, assembly GCA_947478955.1. Taxonomy (GTDB): domain Bacteria; phylum Pseudomonadota; class Alphaproteobacteria; order Paracaedibacterales; family CAITNM01; genus CAITNM01. Next base: position 2,285 of record CANJXJ010000015.1, read on the forward strand.
ATCATTTTCAAAGTCATATGCAAGAACTGTACAAATGACTTGTACTTCGTTGCGAAACCCTTCAGGAAATAGGGGGCGAATAGGGCGGTCAATAAGTCTGGATTTTAGAGCTTCAGAATCAGATGGCCTTCCTTCGCGGCGCAAAAATCCGCCAGGAATTTTTCCCACAGCAAATGTCTTTTCTTGGTAATGCACACTTAATGGGAAAAAATCAACATCTGGTTTTGCTTCTTTATGTGCAACAACCGTACACAATACAGTTGTGCCGCCGTAGGTTGCCATTACGGCTCCATCGGCTTGACGGGCAACTTTCCCGGTCTCTAGAACTAGCTTGCGGCCAGCCCATTCAATTTCTTCACGTGTAATATTAAACATAATTTTCCTTAGAGGGTTAAAATGAGAAATGGAAGAGCATAGGTATGCTCTTCCATCAAGTATTTGAAAGGTATAGTGTGAACTTTATTCCCGCGCACAAAAGCTTAGCGGCGAATGTTCAAGCGTTGAATCAATGTTTGATAACGAGCTTCACCAACGCGCTTTAAATAATCAAGCAGGCGACGACGTTGACCTACAAGCATTAACAAACCACGACGAGAGTGCAGGTCATGTTTGTGTTCTTTCATGTGATCAGAAAGGTTTTTAATGCGTTCAGTGATAATCGCAACTTGAACCTCCGGTGAACCTGTATCACCTTCTTTTGTTGCAAATTCTTTAATAACTTCTTGTTTACGGTCTGGAGTAATCGACATCGAATGTTCCTTTATATTTAAATGTTAAACACACGATCCGGATAAAACATATTATCAATTACATGGCCAAGGGCGACGAGCTCATTTATAAGCCCATTATCACACCACACTGAAACACCCAAGGCATTACCCTGATCTATTTCAACTGCTTGACCATGCCGGATCTTAGCGGCCTTTTGAAGCGATACAGATACTGCCGGGATGTCGTCCAGAACAGACCCAATCGGCAACAAAACGCAAGCCAGGGCAGTATCGCTTATTTTTCTAATATTTTCCAGTGAAATCGCACGTGTTATATCAAATGGCCCAACACAGGTTCTTTGAAGCATTGTTAAATACCCAACAGTGCCAAGATGCAAGGCAAGGTCTCGGCCTAAAGAACGCACATAGGTGCCAGTGCCACAACGCACATTAAAGGTGGCATTTTCTCCCTCATAATTTTCAAGTATAAGGTCATATATTTCCACTTGTCGTGATGGCATATCTATTGTTTCACCAGCACGAGCCCGTGCATAAGCTGGTTTGCCTTTAATTTTTATCGCTGAATAAACCGATGGGGTTTGTTGTATCGAACCGGTAAATAGACTTAAGGCTGATTGTATGTCATCCGTGGTTGGCCTGTGTTGGGATGTGGCAATTACTTCGCCCTCTGTATCACCCGTAGATGTTTGGGCACCAAAGGAAAGAATGAACCTATAAGCCTTTGGTCTATTCATTAAATATTGCATGGTCTTGGTTGCTTCTCCCAAAGCCAAGGGCAAAACCCCACTGGCAAAAGGATCAAGCGTTCCCGCATGGCCAATTTTCTTCTGCCCAAATATCCGCTTAATAGCACTTCCCGATTGGGTAGAAGTCATCCCTTCGGATTTATCAAGAATTAGCCAGCCATTCATTAAACTAAAACCTATAATACACAACGCACTCAGGCGTTTTCGTTTCTAAATTCAAATGATCTCCATTCACACAACGCCCAACAGCCCCCGCAGCATCCCTTACCATCAATTGCCCCTGGTTTGGATTAGTTGCATTGTTCCCCTGATCAATTTTATTTTTTAAAGCTTGGGCTTGTTTGGGAGTTAACAATCCGGCGCCACCTTCTTTTGATAACATAAACCAGTGCCCAGGCATATCTGCTGATGGTTGAAAAATAACGGTGTAACATCCTCCAAGTTTTGAAGTTGGTGCCGTATCAGTATTAATAATAGAAGCCATACTTAGGTGTTGCCAAAACAAAGCAGCCTCACCGCCAGTGATTTGACCATTGCCATCGCCCGAAGTTGCACTTGCAAAATGTACCGCGGCTTTTGAATCATCCCCTGGAAGTGCCTGGTAAGTTTCTTGGTACATACCAACTGATAATGAGTAATGCTGAAAATCTTGAGCGACTGACCTAATTTTAGCGCTTTCTAAAAGCTCTTGCCCCTTAAAAACCGCCCCTGCGATAATGCCAATGACTACTAGTACAATGGACATTTCTATTAAAGAAAAAGCTGGGGTCGTTTTTTGAAAGACTTTTTTAAAGTTTAGTACGCAAGTTTTTACATTATAGATCCTACGATCAAGTCGTAGGGAAGCTGTAGGGTCGCCAATTTCTCTAATTTTCTTCTGGCTTCTCTTTAGTTTTCCTCTGGCTTGACCAGACGATCCACAAACATAAAGTAAAACCTTATCCATCAACTTTTTAAAAAGGTTCTTCCTCAGCATTTTTACCATATCCACCCTGTGCAAAAGGTTTTTAAGCAAGCCGCTTAATTCTTTTAACACAATAGTTTTGAAATCTTAATTTTCGGTATACGATGCGTACCTATTTTTAATAAGTGGTTCAAATTTAAAGCAATTAAAATTAAATTTGAATTAATTAATATTGTTTACATTGATATATTGTATGGGTATGTGTATGTTTATTAAAAATATAATTATGGTCGCAATTGTGTTTTTGGGAGCCCAGTTAATAGGCGCCACTCTCGCAGAGACGGATCAGTCCCATGGTAAATCCCAAGGTAGATTAATTGATAAAATTTTGGAATACCTTCCCGAGGAAGCAAGAGGAAATATCGACAAAAAAGGCATGTGTAATGGTCTATCAACTTTGTGGGCTTATGGCATGTATCTATCTGATCAACCTAACCCCGAAGGTAAAGAGCGAGATGATCATAAATTTTTTCAGCGTGCTCAAGACTTGATTCTCAATAAACCCAAGGAACAGTTTACCGATAAGGATCACGACACCGTTGATCGCTTTATCCAACACATTATATTTTTTCAAACCTGGGCTTTATATAACTTGCGCCTTGATCAAGTTATAGAAGATGTTCGTGCTGGGCGTTTACCTAAGGATTTCAGGCCAAAACAACTTGAATTGGAAGCAACTTTAGAAGATACCAAAGGTAGAAAAGCCGTTAATGTTATTGGTCAACTGTCTATCATTTGCACAGAAGAAGTACTTCAAAAACGCTTAAACCGTTTAACCAGCATCCCTGGAAATATGGTATTCATCGCTGGGCAGGGTAGTAAATCTGCTCACATTTTTTCCCTGTACAAAAATAAGCTAGGAAATATAACTTTCTACGACCCAAATGGCTTTAGTGGTGAAAAGATCGTCTCAGTAGCAAGTTTGGCTGATGAAGTGTGGAAAGCAACAGCACTTGATACCAACATTCATGGAAGTGTGTCAGTTGAAGGTTTCCGCTTTAGAAATATTCGTATCTATGTCTATAACTTCGGTGAAACAGCTGATTTTGGAAATTTACAATTATACACCTTTGAAAAACAAGAAATGCTAGAGAACCGATTCTTGAATAAGCTTAAAGAAGGTCTCAAAGCACTACCAACAGCAGAAAACGTTCAAGAAGAATACGCTAAAATACCTGATACAGAAAGAACAGCAGCTATTCACAGTGAATTATTAAGCACTGACCGAAGTCAAAGAACGCCAAAAGTTATAGGGTTTATCGCAAGCGGGCTACCTATTCGCATGGATGACGTATTTTATGGATTCAATGATTTTCATTTCATTTCAGAAGCAGATAAAATTGAAATCATAAAGTTAATACTTCAGCATAAAGCTGCTGAATTTGATGAATGGGCAAGGCATAGAACTGGACGTGATATTGAATCAAATATTAGCGATTTTGGTGAAGAAACTGCGCGTGCTTTTCATAAAGAAGGTAAAGGTGGGATGCTGCGCGTTGCAGGAAAAACTTCCGTATTTGACTTCGTATTGGACAGTGTTATAGGTACTGGTGAAGTTGAATTTTTAAAATTCTTAGTCGCAGAACTTCCAGAAGCATACCGCCCTTCCTCAGAAGCTATTGGAAGGGCTATTTGGTATAATGTGAAGGGTAGGAATTGCCCATCAGAACAGCTTTTAAAAGCTATAAAGTATTTAACTGGACCAGAAATTCCTGTTTCGTCAAAACCTGAGCCTTATTGGTTAAGCAAGGCAAAAGAGAGTTGTAGGCAAAAGGCTACCTATTCATGGTTTTCCAGCGAACAAAAGGCAATGGTTACAAAGTTAGATGCCATATTGGGATAAGCAGGTCCCCCACGTTGTCACGAATGAGTCTAGGCATTGTGTAGCGTGGGGGAATCGTTTCAATGCTTACCTAAGCAAAAATCGACTATCCGGGGATAAATATTTTCTCGCCAGCGACTGCCATTGAAAATTCCATAATGACCTGCCTCTTTTTGAAGATAATGCCTTTTATGTTTTTTGGGGATATTATGGCACAAATCATGGGCTGCTTCGGTTTGACCAGGAGGAGAAATATCATCAAGTTCTCCTTCTATGGTAAATAGTTTAGTTTTTTCTATAGCAGCTAGATCTATAACTTTCCCACGCCAGGTCATTTTACCTAATGGTAGGGAAAATTCTTGAAATACATGTTGCATGCTATTTAGAAAATACGTGGCTGGTATGTCCATGACAGCACGATATTCATCATAAAATTTTATGTGTTTTTCGATTTTATCTTCATCACCTTTGATAAGATTTTGAAATAATTTCCAACTCAAGTCTTGATGCTTATCAATGTTTAAAAGCATAAATCCATTAAGCATAATAAAGCCCGGGCACACTCTTCGCTTCGCGCCTGGATAGTAGCTTGGAATCGTGTTGATAATATTTCGCTTAAACCATTCAATACTGTGAGTTGTTGCGAATGCGTTAACTTGCCCTGGATTAATGCGGGTATCAACTGGACCCCCCATAAGAATTATCGATGCGGGGGTTGGTTGATTGCGCTGAGCTAATAAGGAAGTCGCCATCATCACCGGAACGACGGGCTGACAAACCGCTAGAACGTGCACATCGCTCCCTAGGCATTGGAAAAAATCTAATAGGTAATCCACATAATTATCAAGGGTAAAATCTCCGTTTTGCAAAGGTACTAAACGCGCGTCTGTCCAGTCAGTAATCGTAACGTCAAAGTCTTGCAAGCAGGTGCGAACCGTATCACGTAACAATGTAGAGAAATGTCCCGAAAGAGGTGCCACAATAAGCATTTTGGGTTGCGCTAAACTAAGATTATCATTCAACTGTTTTGTAAAATGACGAAGGGTGCAAAAAGGTTTTTTTAAAAGGACTTTTTCTTTTATTTTTGCCGTTGTCTTTTGTCCCCCAACAACTACATCTACTTTCTTAATGCCAAAAGTGGGATGCATGCCTTCGAGAGTGGCACGTTTAACCATTTCATTTGATGCCTTAATAGCCGCGCTTATGGGGCTATTGGAACCTGTCCATTGCAAAAACAAATCATTAGCTTCAGCCCACTGATGAGTCGGTAAAGAAGCGGCCTTGCGAAATTCATTTAGATGATAAAGAAACATGGGTCTGTAACACCTTCAAAAGAATTGATTGGATAACCTCAGGTAGCGTGGAATGAGCAAAGCTAGTAAGGTACACACCGTCAGTCCCCATAACATACACAACGCTAGTGTGGTTAATCAGATAGTCACTAAATTCTTCTTTTTTTTCCTTTTTTGCATACACTTTGTATTTGCCCATAGCATCTTGTAGTGCTTCATCTGAGCCTGTCAGCATAATAATATTGGGATCAAAATTTGTACTGTAGAGTTTAAGAGTTTCAGTTGTATCACGGGCGGGATCAACGCTTACAAACAGCACAGCTATTTTATCCCGGTCACGGCCTAACCCTTGTAATGCTTTTGTCATATGTTCCAACGCCATTGGGCATACATCAGGGCAGTAGGTATAGCCGAAATATATTAGCAATATTTTTCCGCGAAATTCAGTGGTTGAACGGGGATTTCCAAACTGATCAACTAATGTAAAGTCACCCCCAATTGAGGTGGCTGCCTCTGTAGCATTTTTATGCACTACCCCGGCGGGTTGTTGAAATTTATAGAGGCCTAAAATGATCCCTAACCCTAGAGCAAGGCCAATAACACCGAATATAATAAATCTTGGCATGCATACTTTTTATTTTCCGCCGATGGCTAATGCTACACCTAATAATATTTTGAATGAAGTGGATTGAGAATAATTTGCAAAGATTCTGTAAGCTTCCCCAAATTTCTGTGTCAAAATAAACCATTGCTTGTGCTTTAGATGAAAATTGGAAAAAACAGATATCACTAGTTATGTTCAAGGCATTCATGCAGAAGCGCGTGCCCTAAAACACCTGGAAAGCCTTGGCATGACCTGTATTTCTAAGCGTCTTAAAACTCCTTATGGGGAAATTGATTTGCTAATGAAAGATGCTGAAACCATTGTAGCCGTAGAAGTGAAATATAGAAAAACTTTAGACGAAGCTGCTTATAGTATTAGGCCCAACCAGCAAAAACGTATTCAGCACGCCCTTGCGTGGTGGATAAGCAAACACGAGGATTATAGTCAACATCCCCCTTTCCAACGGTTTGATGTTGTTTTAGTATGTCCAGGAAATGATATAAAGTATTATAAAAATGCATGGATTACCTAAGTTCCCAACCAACATTATAATCCTATCCACATTATTGATGTTAAACGGATGTGTTGCGCCAATTATTATGGGTGGCGCTGCCGCCGCTGGAATGGTGGCAACCCGCGAAAAAGGAATCGGCGGAACTGTGTCAGATTCAAATATTTGCACAAAAGTAAAAATGAACTTATATAATTTTAGCTCCGTCTTGCATGCCCAAGTTTCTGTTAGCGTGCAAAACCAAGAAGTATTGCTAACTGGCGTTGTGCAAGATGCGTCATGGCCCCAAGAAGCTGAGCGTCTTGCAAAAAGTGTTGAGGGTGTGAAGAACGTGATTAATAACATTGAAACCGAAGGCGAAGAAGGCCTGGGGTCAATGACCAGTGATAGTTGGATTACAACCCGTATTCGATCAAGTTTATTGTTTGAGAAAGATCTGTATTCATTAAACTACACCATTGAAACGGTAAATGGCGTGGTGTACCTAACGGGCATTGGGCAGGATGAAGCGGAAATTAATCGGGTGGCAGAAGTTGCCCGAAATGTTGGTGGCGTCAAAAAAGTGGTTAGCCATGTAAAGGTTAAGGGACAAGAAGATGCGCCGGCTCCTGCTACGGATGATGCTGTTACGGAGGTTTCAACAGAGGTTGCGCCGGTGGATCCTTTGGCTGATGCACCTATTAGCCAAGAAAGCACGGGTACGGAAGAAGACCGAGGATAATTTAGAGAGCAAATTTTCCTAAAAATGACTCAACCAACAAATGCAGCATATCTGCGGTTGGTGAATGAAACGGCTGCAATGCTTTCTGTGCTTCTTGAGCGTATAATTTGGCTACCGCGGCTGATTGCTTGAAAGCATCAAAGTCGTGAAGTCGTTGTAGCGCATCACCGAATTTATCCTCATTATTTGCTTTACTTCTATCAAAAGCGTTGTGCCAAAAATCTTTATCTGCATCTGCCTGATAAGCAAGCAAAACAGGAAAAGTGACTTTGCCTTCGCGAAAATCATCGCCTACTAGTTTTCCACGAGTTTCATCGGTGTAATCAAGAATGTCATCCATGATTTGATACATTAATCCAAAGTATTTACCGAATTCGTGTAAGGAATGTGCGGTTTCATCATTCGCACCTCCTGACAAAGCACCCAATTGGCAAGAAGCTGCAAAAAGTGTTGACGTTTTATACTCAATAATTTTTAAATATTCCTCGATGCTTAGATCCAAAGAATTAATACACCTTAGTTGGGTGACTTCTCCCTCACTAATTTTTGAGGAGGCGCATGCTAAAATATCTAGAAATTTAATATTTCCGCTTTTTACCATGAGCTCAAAAGCCCGAGCAAAAAGAAAGTCACCCACTAAAATACTTGGCTTATTTCCCCAGCATAGATTAGCGGTTTGTTTCCCGCGACGTAAGCACGACTCATCAATAACATCATCATGCAAAAGCGTAGCAACGTGTATTAATTCGACTGCTGCCGCTAAGTAAAAACTATTTTGAACAACAGCGCCTGCTAATTGACTTGATACTAAACACAAAAGAGGACGTAAACGTTTTCCTCCTGCAGATATTAAAGTCGCAGCAATAGACTTAATCAGCGGTTCGCTTGCTGAAATGTTATCAAAAATAATGTTATCTACTTGTTGCAAGCCACTGTGGAAGTCATTTTTTAAATGGTACAAAGGCTCTAACACAATTTGGGATTCTTGTAACAAATCGGCCTATTCAAACTATAGTAATTTCCAGTATAATTTAGCCTGTTTAACATGTCCCGGATAGTATTTTGTGCAAGCACTTTTAGATAATCCAGAAGAAAATACCCATACAGAAGATTCTCTTTTAGGCGGGCGGATCGTTATACGCCAGCCAATACAAGGGTATCGCGTAGCTATTGATCCTTTATTATTATCTGCAGCAATTGTTGTAGAGCCAGGTGAGAGCATTTTAGATGTTGGCGCGGGTGTGGGTGCTGCGGCTTTGTGTCTTTCTGTGCGTTTCCCTTATTGCCGAGTGATGGGCATTGAACGCCAAAAAGATTTAGTAAGATTAGCTACTGATAATATCCGCTTAAATAACCTTAGGGAGCGAGTTGAAATACTTCATGGGGACCTGCAAAGCCCACCTCCACGATTAGCTGCAGGGAGCTACGCCCAAGTTATATCAAACCCGCCTTACTTTGAAGCTAATCGAGGCCGCTTATCTCCGGTTGTATCAAAGTCGCTTAGCAATCATGAAGAATCAGCGGACATGGAATCGTGGCTAAAATTTTGTCTTTTAATGTTAAGACCTTTAGGGAAGCTCACATTTATTTGTCGCGCAGATATGCTTGATCGACTTTTAAGCTTATTTTATGGAAAAGTCGGGGATATCAGTGTTTTTCCTTTATGGCCTGCGCATGCAAAATCAGCAAAGCGTGTGATTGTTCAAGGAATAAAGGGCTCAAAGGGAGGACTAACTCTTTTGAATGGTATGTGTCTACATAATGAAGACGGTTCATTCACCCAGGCGGCAGATGCTATTTTGCGCAATGGCGATTCTCTATCTTTGGATCCGTTAAGCGCATCATGAATTTTTTGATTCCTGTTTGGTTAATTTCTGCATTATTTTCTGCAGTGCTATTTTTTATTTGGAAGAAAATTGGAATACGTGATATTCCAAGCTACCGTTCTTCTCATTCAACAGCGATACCAACCGCTGGCGGCATCTGTATTAGTTTTGTTTTTTTAAGCTTTTTTATAAGTAAGCACATTGGCTTGATTCTTTTTGAACAGCTTCCTTATGCGTTTATAGTCGGGTTTATGATCCTTACTGTTATTGGTTTTATTGACGATTGGAAAGAACTAAACTATAAAACCAGGTTGCTTAGTCATGTGCTTGCCGTAGGATTAATCTTAGCGCAGCAACCATTAAGCCCAGTTGAATATATTCTTTGGTTTTTTATAGGGGTTGGCTTAGTGAATGCTTGCAACTTCTTAGATGGGCTAAATGGGTTACTAACCAGTCAATGGTTATTAACAGTTGGCTTTTTATTAAGTGCTTTTGCGCCGATGAATAGCCTTTTTTGGATTTTATGGATTTCAACATTAGTATATTTGTTCTTTAATTTTCCGAAGGCACGCATTTTTATTGGAGATACAGGCAGTACAATTTTGGGCTTCTCTTATTTTGCTCTCATTTTTACTTTAGCCCCCAATCAACCAGACTTTCCTACTTTTTTTGTTCCTCATGATAGTTTTGTCATGTTTTCCTTATTTCCGCTTGGTTTTGCTTGGGGCGATATAGCTTTCACTCTTGCCAGAAGATTTATACAAAAACGTTCAGTAACAGCATCATTCGGTGATTATGGATTTCACTATGAAGCTAAATTTTTTCAGAGCCATTCAATAGTTACCCTTTTATACGTAGCGCTTAATTGCCTATTGACCTTTGGGGCCGCATCTTTGTTTTTTAATCATCAGCACATTTTTTTAATAAGTTGTCTTTATGGGGTTGTGCAAATTTTCCATTGGATGTTTATTTACCGCTTATCTACAAAGCAAGAGTAATTTTGAAATTCTGAAGGGCGATTTTTTAAAATATATTTCAATATTATTCTATTCATATATTTCAGTTGGATTTTATTTGTTTTTTTCACCTAAATAATATACAATTCAATTTTGAAACAATTTGAAATCTAGAAAATGCAACTTCGTAACATTGCTATTATAGCGCACGTTGACCATGGTAAAACAACTCTGGTCGATAACCTTTTAAAACAAAGCGGTACGTTCCGCGCTAACCAGCATGTTGCAGAACGTGCCATGGATAGTAATGACCTTGAGCGCGAGCGCGGCATTACAATTTTAGCAAAATGTACATCCCTAAACTGGAATGATTTCCGCATTAATATTGTTGATACTCCGGGGCACGCTGATTTCGGTGGTGAAGTTGAGCGCATTTTAAGTATGGTTGATGGCGTGGTTATTTTGGTAGATGCTGCTGAAGGTCCATTGCCACAAACAAAATTCGTGCTTGGAAAAGCGTTGAAGTTAGGGCTGCGACCAATTGTGGTTGTTAACAAAATTGACCGTCAAGATGCTCGTCCAGAAGAAGTGCTTAACGAAATTTTTGATTTATTTGTTGCAATGGATGCATCTGATGAGCAGTTAGATTTTCCAATATTGTATGCGTCTGGAAGAAATGGTTGGGCCATACGTGAGTTAGGGGAGCCACAAGAAACCTTGACGCCTATGTTTGAAGTTATTACAAGTCATGTTCCAGCGCCTAAGCAGAAAGCTGAAGGCCCATTTTCTATGCTAGTGACGACATTAGAATATGATCCTTATCTTGGAAGAATTCTAACCGGTCGTGTTGAAACTGGTAGTATAAAAGTAAACACGCCAATTCGTGTGCTAGGTCAAACAGGAGAACAGGTTGAGCAAGGGCGCATTGCAAAGCTCTTAAGTTTCCGTGGGTTAGAGCGAATTGCGGTTGATGAAGCGCAAGCAGGTGATATTATTGCCGTTGCAGGTCTTGAAAAAAGTACGGTGGCTGATACCATTTGTGCTTTAGAAGTAACACAGCCAATCAAAGCTCAACCAATTGACCCGCCAACGTTGGCGATGACATTTTCAATCAATGACTCTCCACTTGCAGGACAAGAAGGTACAAAGCTTACATCACGCGTGCTTCGTGATCGCCTATTGCGCGAATCTGAAGGTAACGTTGCTATTCGTATTACTGAGAGTACAGATCGCGATGCTTTTGAAGTGGCTGGTCGCGGAGAGCTTCAGCTTGGTGTATTAATTGAAACCATGCGACGAGAAGGTTTTGAGCTATCGATCAGTCGCCCACGCGTTTTATACAAAACTGATGAAGAGACAGGCCAAAAACTAGAGCCTATTGAAGAAATTGTTATCGATGTGGATGAAGAATACGTAGGTACGGTTGTTGAATCGTTAAGCCTGCGTAAGGCTGAAATGAAAGATATGTTCCCATCAGGGGGCGGGAAAACTCGTATCGTTTTCCATGGACCTTCTCGTGGTCTTATTGGTTTTCATGGGCAATTCCTTACAATTACCCGCGGCACTGGTGTGATGAACCGTTTATTTCATGGATATGCCCCATTTAAAGGTGTTATTGAAGGGCGCGCGAACGGCGTGCTTATTTCAAACGGTACCGGTGAAGCCGTTGGGTATGCGTTATGGAAGCTTGAAGATCGTGGTATTATGTTCGTTGAACATGGCACAAAGGTTTATGAAGGCATGATTATTGGTGAAAATAACCGTGATAATGATCTTGAAATAAACCCTTTAAGGTCAAAGCAACTTACCAATGTGCGTGCTTCTGGAAAAGACGAAGCAATTCGTTTGGTTCCTCCTAAGGTTATGACTCTAGAGCAAGCAATTACTTATATTGAAGAAGATGAGCGCGTTGAAGTAACGCCAAAATCAATTCGTATTCGTAAAGCAATTCTAGATCCTAATGATCGTAAAAAATTTGAAAAGTCACGTAACAATTCATGACCTTTTATGGGGCTTGCAAAATTTCATTGTTGGCGCAACGCTCGCAAATTTTTGTAGCCCCACTTCTTTTTCTGTGGATATTCATTGTTCATTATTTTCTAGGGGTTTCGGTTGTGCCGGTTACCCTACTGCTAACAGGGGCAATTATTGTTGTCTACCAACAATTTAATGCGCATGTTGAAGATATAGCAGATGGATTTTTTGACCACTGCCGTTTTAATGGCTTTCATCCGTTTAGATATGCTTGGGCTAAATCTATTAGCATAGGGATTAATACTCTTTTTCCAATGGCTTTAATGTTGTTGATTTTGGGGACAGACTTTGTACAAACATTCCTTATATTTTCACAGTGGGGAATTTTAAGTATTTGCATTGCATGTGCTCTTGCATTCTCTGATGCTTCAACACCGTTGAAATTACTTTTAGGGTGGCTTCCCTTACTAACAGCGCCTTTTATATTTTTGGTGGATTTTTTACATAATATGAACGGAAATAGTCTGCTCATTTTGTTAGGATGTGATATCATTTTAATAAGCACTCTTTGTATCCCGTTTGTCTTTCGTAAAAGTTAAGAGTAGAAAATGTTCTTTTTAGCCCCTAAATTTTGGCGGCAAAACAATATGTTGAGCCGTCTTCTTCAGCCTGCTGCCTGGGGATATGAATGCATAAGCTTGTGGTATGGAAAACGTACTAAAACCCAAAAAGTTTCAGTTCCTGTTATTTGTGTTGGCAACCTAGTTATGGGTGGGGCAGGAAAGACGCCTACAGTTTTGGCTCTGGTTGATGTGTTAAAAAAAATGGATCACTCTCCTCATATTTTAAGTAGAGGATACGGAGCTGTAATTAAAGATTCTATTTTGGTTAATTCTAAAAAACATACCTATTTACAAGTGGGTGATGAAGCACTACTCCTGGCCGAAAAAGCGCCAACTTGGGCCGGGCAAGATCGGGTGCTTTCAGCGAAGCTTGCCATTAGTCACGGAGCAAGTGTAATTATCATGGATGATGGGTTGCAAAATAATAGCCTGCATAAAGATTTAAGTTTGTTGGTGGTTGATACGTTGCAAGGATTTGGTAATGGTCGCGTTTTCCCAGCTGGGCCACTGCGTGAATCACCACACCGAGGAGTGCGAAAATCCAGTATGACCATCGCTATTGGCAATGGCGATTTACCAAAAGGAATTCCTGAAGCAACTCGTGCTCATATGCGTGCAGTTGATGAAGTTTGCCCCAGGCCAGTAATTGCATTTGCTGGACTTGGATATCCTGAAAAATTCAACCGAACTCTGCAAGACTATGGGTTTGAAGTTAAACGCTTTATTCCGTTTCCAGATCATCATCCTTATACCATTCCTGAATTGGAACGTTTGTTAAAAATAGCAACACGACGAAAAATTGATTTAATAACAACTGCTAAAGATTTTCTGCGTATACCAGAGCGCTTTAAAAAGAAGGTTTTTGCGTTCAATGTTAATTTGGAATTTGAGGAACCAGAGAAAGTCCATGAGCTGATAGCAGCTAAATTACGAAGCTAATATTGGTAAACCTTAAGAATATTCAGTACAATGGGGCCAACGTCCCGTTAGTTTCAAAGATCTTATGTTTAAAATTCTCATTTGTATTGGATTATCTGTTCTATATGCCTCCCAAAAAACTGAAAATGCCGCTTCTGCAAGTGTTTCGCATCAAAAGGGTAATATTATTCTTGGTAAATCCCCTACTATCACAACTAACCCAGATTACGCCAAAGTTAAGGGTGGACAAAATCTTACAACCGATGCAGATATTGATGAAGTTGCGGCGCAAAAGGTTGCAAATAATTATCAAATCAAGGATTTTCAAAATTGGTTAAAAATTGATAGAAAGATAAATCTGGGTTTATTGCTCAGTCGTCTTACTATTATATTGATAATATTTGCTTTGATATGGAAAGCTATCAACAGCTTTACTGTACGTTTTGTTGGTTCAGTTATAAAGCGCACCCATAAGCACCAAGAATATACAGACGTACAATCACTCGCTAATACTGCAGGGCCTATCTTAAATTCTATTCTCCGCTGGGTTTTGATATGCATTGCATTCTTAATTGTGTTAACAGAAATCGGTTTTGATATTATGCCTATCATTTCTATTTTTGGTGTTTTAGGATTAGCCATTTCAATAGGCGCGCAAACCTTAGTGAAGGATATTATTTCAGGGGTTCTAACATTATTTGAAGGTATTGTTTCCGTTGGTGAAATTGTAGAGCTTAATGGAAATATTGGAACTATCGAGGGAATGTCGCTTAGAGCTATTGAGTTTCGCCATACCAATGGAACAATACAAGTAGTATCCTTTTCCGAGATTAACAGTTTGATTAACTTGTCTAGGGATTATTCTATATGCAGTATCGTTGTGCCTGTTAGCCACGAGGCTGATATACAAAAAGTTGAAGATACATATATAGATGTTTTTAATAACTTAAAAGCAAATGACGAATGGAAAAATGAAATTATTAGCGACATTGAAGTTACAGGAGTTCTTTCTATCACCGAAACGGCTGTTTATATTAGGGCGTCTATGCGTGTAAAGCCTGATCCTTATGATCTTTTTGGTCAAGAATTTCGCAAACAACTTTTTATGCAAATGAAAGAGCGCAAGATTCCAGCGCCAAAATTTGCTAATGTCATGCTTGAGAATGAAAGATAGGAGGTACTTATGTTGACCAATACCGATATTTTGCCTGCGCCAGAGTATGAAAGAGTTCGTCCATCAAAAAAACAAGAAATTTTATCATTAAAAGAAGCACGTCGCATTGCGGTTGGACCTGATGTGACTTTTTATTTTGAAAACACCCAAACAATTTGGTGGCAAATTCAAGAAATGCTTCGCATTGAAAAAGGTGGCAATGAACAGCTTGCTGATGAACTTGCCGCATACAATCCGCTGATCCCTGTAAAACGTGAAAAAGGCTATGAGATATCAGCGACCATGATGATTGAAATAGATGATCCTGTGCGCAGAAAAGTGGCATTAAATCAGTTATTTGGTGTTGATCAGCATATTATGTTTGAATTACAAAATGCCACTATTCCAGCCTTTAATATTGACCCTACGGATGAGCGTAATCGAGAATCTGACCATAAAACATCGGCAGTACATTTTTTAAAGTGGTTAGTTCCTGTTGATCGCATTGATGCATTTTTAAGTGAAGAAGTTTACCTTACTATTAACCATCCCTATTATTCGTTCAAAACAAGTATTCCGTTGCCTTTAAAAGATAGTTTAAAGGCTGACTTTGAAGTGATGGATTAATGCAAACTCAAGGAACAATTCGCATACTTCTAAGACTAGAAGGTCTAGCAATGCTTGGCCTTTCTAGTTTTATGTATTCAATGTATGTCGGGGATTGGAAAAGCTATTTTATTGGTTTTTTTCTTCCTGATATTTCTTTGCTTGGTTACTTCTTCGGTCCACGAATTGGAGCAATTTTTTATAACCTTGGTCACAGCTATTTAGGGCCAGCCATGCTGTTGAGTTTATGGCTTGGATTTAAATATCCTTTTCTTCCATATTCACTTATATGGTTTGCTCATATTGGATTTGATCGATTTCTTGGTTTTGGATTAAAATACAGCCACGGCTTTGGGTTTACCCATCTAAAGCGTATAGGTCTCAGTAGGTTGCTGCATCATTGACGACGCTGAGGAGCAACCAGAGATTGCTCCTTATTTTGTAAAGCGCTACTATCAGCGTTCGTAGCCTAAAAATCGTTGCCAGCTCTCTTCAACCGCAGCATAGCAATCCCATGCATGCCCTATTATATTAATAGACATAGACCATGGGGAAGAGGGGACAACAGGTCCTCCTTTTGAGTCACAGCAAAGCACATTGCCCATATCACTTCTTGCAAACCCGCAGAAATACTGGAAGATTTCATTCCCCGTTTCAGCAAGGTGTAGCGCAACGTCTTTAGTAAGGTATATTGTGCCATTAAATGTGTCTTTAAGAGCGCTCAGGCATTCACCCGATAATTTTGCTGGTTGATGGTTATGTTCATCTTCATAAATAATAGTGGTTGCTCCCCAGGTTATCGCACAAGCACCCGTAACAAGTGCTACTGTGGTAATTACTCTGTTATGTTTATATAAAAACCTTCCCACATCGCCCAAGCAATGTGAAGTGCGTTGTGCAAGTGTAGGTGGGCGGGCTCCCCAAGTAATAACTGCTCCTTCAGGGACAACCTGTCCTGTTTGCATGGCGGCGACTCTTTCTTCTCTATTCCCGGTGTTTGTAGATTCAAGCGTCTCTGCAGGTGAACGAGGTGTTCTGCTTCGCGGCTCAACCTCATCAGGGGTTAATTCTTCAAGTTTATCGATCGGTGCTTCCGCCGCAGTTAAAGCGTTAAATAACGTAAGTATGCTCACGCTAGCTAACTTTCTTATATTCATATCATCCTCGTGTGTAAGTTTATTCCATATCCAGTCTGGATAAACTTTTTTAAGGAAAGGTTAATGTAAAAAAATTTATATACGGTTGGAAATTAGTTCATTGGGAGTCTTAAGATCTTGGGGGTTAATCAGAAGATCCAGTATAAATTTTATTAAATTTTTAAAGCTACCTACGCCAAAAACTGGGGGATAAAAAGACAAGGGCGGTTATTAACTCTAGCCGTCCTAAAATCATTCCAAGCATTAAAAAGATTTTTGAAAGAAAATGAATTGAATCCACGTTGCTGACGGGTCCTAGGGTCTTTCCAAGGCCTGCGCCTATGTTACCTATACTGGCAACCGCTCCAGATAATGCGCTTACAAAATCAAGCCCTGTTAACGATAGCAATATAGAAAGTACAGCAACTGATGCTAAATATAAACCGATGAATGAAAACACTGATGCGACCAAGTGGTCAGAAATTTTTTGCCCCTGATACATGGGAATAAAAACCCCATGGGGGCGTCGCAATTGTTTTAGATGACTACGAATAAACGAGGCAATAATTTGAAAGCGAAAAATTTTAATACCGCCGGCTGTGGAGCCAGTGCACCCCCCAATAAACGACATTAGAAAAATGAAGGTAATAATTGTTGGACCAAAATCCATGTAATTGAATAGAGAAAATCCAGTTGTGGTTAAAGTTGATACGGCGATAAAGCATCCTATGCGGATGCTATGAAGAAGTGTTTTTCCTTGTAATAATAAGCAAAGACTGAGGCTTGCACAAGCAAGTGCAAGGGTTAATAGATATCCTTTTAGTTGTTGGTCACGAATAACGCTTTTATAATCACCTTGCCATAGGCGAATATATAGCATTAGGGTGCTTCCCCCAATAATCATTAATAGTATTAGTATGGCCTCGATGGCTACGTTGTCAAAAACGATTAAACCTTCTGTTCTGGTGGAAAGCCCTCCGGTAGAAATTGCTGAAGCTGAATGACAAAACGCATCAAAGCTATTCATACCGCAAAAATTTAATCCCGCACAACCTATCACTGTAAACAAGGTATAGGCATACAAAATTCCAGTAGCAATTTGTGAAACCCTGGGAAGAATTTTTTCAGAACGATCTGAAAATTCACTTCTAAACAATTGCATTCCACCGATGCGAAGTACTGGAAATACGGTAATCGCCATAACGATAATACCGATTCCTCCTAACCATTGCAAAATAGCACGCCACAAAATCAAGCTTTTAGGGAGGGCATCTAAATCACTAAGGGTTGAAAATCCTGTGGTTGTTAGGGCAGAAACTGATTCGAATAAGGCATTGATTAAAGTGCAATCAGGGGATAGCCAAAAGATGGGTAACCCTGAAAAAAAGCTACATATGACCCAGGACAAAAAAGTTAGTAAAAAAGCTTCGCGAATACCTAGTTTGATTTGGGTTTTTTGGTAGTTGGTAAGGGTTAGCAATATCCCTGTGCTGCCAGTTATGAAAAAAGGGATCAAAAATAGTTGCCAGTCACGTGTGGTGCCAAATAGGTATTCATACCCTATGGGAATAAGCATAATTGCTGCAACACCTGATATCATGGCTCCAATCACAAAAAAGATTGATCGCCAATCCATCATATGGAAGCTCGTCTAAAATTTTCAGTCGCTGTAAATGAAATGGGATGAAGGCTATTTTTATATTCCCAAATTGCAGCGGGCGGCATATTTAAAAGTACATGACCCAAGTAACGCTGATTTAAGGCTAGTTTGTTTGAGGGTAAAGGGGAGCCGGGACGATAGGTGAATTGTAATAACGCCCCATTGGTCTTCATAACATTTTTAATAGCAGTAATAATTTGTTGTTGTTCATGAAAGCGCAAATTGACCATAGGGATTCCAGAAACAATGGTTTTAATATTTCCAATGGTTTTTTCAGGAAGCAAGCTAAGCAGGTCGGTTGCGCTGCCTTCAATGACAGTAACTAAGGGGAAAGCTTTTCTTAAAAACTTGGCCAAAGAGGGCTGCATTTCAAGAATAATTAGTTGTGAGCAAGGGATGCCTCTTTCAAGAAGTGCCGAAGTTAATCGTCCAGTCCCGGCGCCTAATTCAATAACGTATTCATCCGATTCTGGGAGATTTACAAAGCTAGATATTGAACTTGCTAAATTTTTTGAGCTGGGAAAAAATGCTCCTGTTTTTAAAGGGGCCCTGAGAAGGCTTTTGAAGAAGATAACATTTTCGTTATTGAGCATTATGAAAGATCATGTAAATAGCGTTTAGGCGTAAAACGCCAGACAAATCCGGGTGGCATGTTGCCCCATACTGAAACGGCTCGCTTCTGCAAAATTTCTCCTTCCATAAATTTTATAGGAGAAATGGGGCTATAGGAAACATGATAAATGGAACCTGTAACAGGATTTAATACATCTAAGGCAGCTTGAATAATTCGTTCACGCAATGTTTCATCCATATACATCAGTGGGATTGCAGACACGACATAATCAACTTTACCAACCCATGCGCTTGGAATAAGTTCTGATAATATTTCGGCATTTCCCTGAATAACTTTAGGTTGGGCTTTTGACGTGTACAAATGTTGGAGGGAATGCCTTAAAAAGTCGCTCATTTTTGGGTCAAGTTCAATCATGGCAAGTTTATCTAGGTTAACCCCTCTTGCTAGAAGAGCCCTGGTTAACCGCCCAGTGCCAGCACCAATTTCTACGATTGTTGTTTTATTCGTTACTTCAAGCTGGCTTGCTGTTAAATGAGCAAGCTTTAAGGATATAGGAGCAAATGTCCCTAATTGCATGGGAGACTTTAGCCATTGTTTAAAAAACAACCGACTTTCTTCGCTAGCTATAGACTTAATTGTGATGCTATGTGGTAAGCTCGTCATGAGGACAAATCAAAAATAACTATGCGCATTTTAGCCGTATTAACAAGGGATCGCAAATGCCTATGCAAGTTTTAGGTTTAATTCATCCATATATCCGCGTTTCGAGTTATTTTCCTATAGATATTTCTGTGGAAAATGGAAGTGCGTTAGCAATATGTGGGGCTAATGGTAGCGGGAAAACGACATTCTTAAATTTGCTTTTAGATGAGCTGCATCCTCAAAAAGGTATAATTAAAATTCCTACAGAATATTCCTATTTAGGGATTAAGAATGGGCTTAAGCCGCAGCTTACAATTAGGCAACAACTCTCCTATTTTATGGAAAAGCAGCTAACATTTCCTTGGCCAGAATTTGTAAACCAGCCCTATAAGGATCTATCCTCAGGCCAGCAACGCTTGGTGGCATTGTGGTTGGTATTGAACCGTTCAGCGCCCCTTATTTTAATGGATGAACCATTTTCCCATTTAGATGCCAGTAGTGCTGCGCTTGCTTGTAGCTGGATTAATGCCCAGTTAGGCTTTAAAAAAACCATCGTTTTTACCCATCATAATCCCGAAGAATTAAGAGATATAAAATCATTACAGGTGCTTGATTTAAATGGATAATATATGTTTTATGCAAGAGTAAAGTTAAGTCTCTTGTAATTAATGCGGTCTAATCTATATTATGTTTGTAAAGTATTAATAAATTTTTGGTAGTCTATTAGTATATATTTATAGATAAATAATATGTGGCAATACGTCTACTATATCATCGCTGCGGTTAATATTTTAACCATTTCATTCAATTTTCTTTTGCACAAGAATACAGTTGATGTTTTTTGTGCATCAGTGAACCACCAAAAAAAATGGGTGGCGATTGAAGATGAGTTCGGGGTACTTGTTCCAATTTTTACAGATGCTAAATTGTCAACCAACGATATATTTCAAAGCAAAAATATCAAAAAGGAAATTGATAAATTTGATACTGCCTACCGCGTTTTTCAAGTTAAAATTCATCAGCTTGAAGAAGCTTTTACGAAGCGCGTAAGCGAAAACAATACCCTTATAAGGGACAAAAAATCTCTTAAAATTATTAATACTCTTGCTCATGATCTTCAAGAAAAAATGAAAAATCTTAGAGGCCTTATGGAAATGATAAGGGATGCAACAAAAAATTGCTTCTCTGAAATTCAAGTGGGTAATAAAGAAAAAGCGTCTGAATATATTTCTAAGGCCGATAGAATAAATACAAAGGCCAGTTTTGAGGTGTTGGAATGTGTACGGTCCTTAAATAATCTTGAATGCTATTACATGGATGACTATGTGGTAACGACAAGTTTTTTTGAAGCGGTTAGTTCAATGGTTGCACTTTTTGTTTTGATTATGATGATTTGCGCCATACTTTATGGGTATTATTTGGCAGGTAAAATTAGAAAAGATGAAGATATAAAAGAACAATATAAAAAAAATCTTCAAAAAAGCTTAAAGGAGGGCGAAATAGCAAAACAAGCAGCTGAAAAAAAAGAAATACAAATGCGGCAATTCCTAACTTATCTTAGCCAAGAATTTAGCACCCCATTAAATGGCATTTTAGGTTTTGTGCACACACTCATTCAAGAATCAGCGGAAAAGCATTTACAACATTATATTGAATCTATTAAGCATGCTGCCAATAGCCTTCTTACCCACATTAAGGAAATTTCAGAATTTGCCAAATTGGAATCAGGTAAGCTTGTTCTGGATGATTCACCTTATAACATCAAACAGGCGCTCCTAGAAACCATACATATAATTTTATTTGAAGCTCAAAAAAAACGAATCAGTGTATGTCTCGATTTTGTTCCCAGTATTCAAGAACATGTAAAAGGTGATAAAGCAAGATTGCAACAAGTTTTTATTAACTTGTTAGGCAATGCATTAAAATTTACAGCACGGGGAAGTATTAATATAAGGGTGTCTGCAGAAAAGGTAGGTCCAGGTTACATTAAATATACTTTTTCTATAAAGGATAGCGGGACAGGTATTGCAGAAGATAAGCAAAAAATTATTTTTGAAAAATTTAGTCAAGCAGATGATAGCATTGGTGCTATGTTTGGCGGTGCAGGTCTTGGGTTAGCTATTGCTAAGGAAATTATCCTTTTAATGAAGGGCGATATAACTGTTAGTAGTAAAGAAGGTGAAGGCGCAACGTTTACATTTACATTTATTACTGAAGAACAGCCCAATATTGCTGTCCCTAAAATACAAAAAATTGACCGCCAAATCGTTCTGTTAAGTGAAAATCCAATTAATACCAAACTCCTTGAGCCAAGCTTAAAAGAAATCTCAGTTAAAGTTAAAATTTTAAATGACTTAGAGAGCCTTTCACAAGTTGATTCGAATGCCATTTTATTCATGTCTCCTGCCTTTGTTGCTGCTTCAGAAGCGCCTAGAGTTCTTGAAGAGAGAAGTCGAGATACGTTTATCCTCGATATGTATTATGACCCCGTCGTTGAACAAAGTGGGAAGTATCAAAAGCTTGCAGGGTATCTGCATCACCCTATGACAGGAGATATGCTATATAGAGCTATACATATGCTTACTAGTGAAGAAAATACTGGCGAATTCATTGATAACAAAAGCATTACAATAAAGGATGTATCATCTGAATTTAGTGCAGAAGACCTAAAATTTGATCAAAATTTTGATATTTTAGTGGCTGAAGATAACGTTATTAACCAGGAAGTCATTAAAATATACCTTAAAAAACTTGGTGTTAACTTTGCCATTGCTCAAAACGGTAACGAAGCAGTCGAATTATTTAAAGATAAAAAATTTGACCTTGTGTTTATGGATTATCAAATGCCTGAATTAAATGGTGTAGATGCAACCAAGCTCATCCGTGAATATGAGAAAACTTCCAACCAAAAAAAAACACCTATCATTGCCTATACCCCATATACCCTTGAAAAAGTTAACAAAGAGTGTTTGGCTGCCGGAATGAATGATATTCTTGTAAAGCCAATAAAGATCGCAGAGCTACACGCTAAGATCAAGCAATGGTGTAAAACCATATAACAGTACCATAGATGAGTGGGTAAATCTGGTGACAATGCAACAATAAAGGCAGAATGATTCCAATTTTTTGCCTTATCTAAAATTTTAGATTATCCTTTACAAATCAAGCTTTACCTAATGTCTTTATGGATGACACAACAGAAAACTCATTAATTGATGATCCAAAACGACGAGACTTTATAAAATTAACAGCTACCTCTGTTGGAGTGGTTGGAGTTTGTGCAGCGGTATGGCCGTTTATTAACAGCATGAATCCCGCAGCTGATGTCATGGCGGTGGCAAGTATTGAAGTTGATATTTCAAAGCTTCAACCGGGACAAAGTTTAACCACTATGTGGCGCGGTAAACCCATTTTTATTAAACACCGAACACCAGAAGAAGTTAAGGCTGCCCAGGATACTCCTCTTAAATCTCTTCCTGACCCTCAAACTGATCAAGAACGTTTTGGCAAAAACCCAGAATGGCTTGTGGTTATTGGTATATGCACCCATTTGGGGTGTGTCCCTACCGAGCGTAAAAATATGACACCGGCGGAAGGTGGATGGCTGTGTGCTTGCCATGGATCACGCTATGATACATCTGGTCGCATCGTGCAAGGGCCGGCGCCTAGGAACCTTGATGTGCCTGCCTATGAATTCTTAAATAACAACACTGTTTTGAAAATCGGATAAATTCATGAAATTACTAGATTGGATTGACCATCGTCTACCTGTTGTAACGCTGTTTCGCAAAGAGCTAAAAGATTATCCAACCCCTAAAAATTTGAACTACATGTGGAATTTTGGATCCCTGTCCGGAATTACTTTAGTGATTATGATTTTGAGCGGTATTTTCTTGGCCATGCATTATGTGCCCCATGTTGATAAGGCTTTTGATAGTGTTGAGCGAATTATGCGTGAGGTGAACTTTGGCTGGCTGATTCGCTACATTCATATGAATGGCGCGTCAATGTTTTTCATTGTGGTGTATTTGCATATTTTCCGTGGGCTATATTACGGATCGTACAAAAGTCCACGTGAGTTGCTGTGGATTTTAGGCGTTGTAATTTTACTACTGATGATGGCAACTGCTTTCATGGGGTATGTTCTTCCATGGGGACAAATGAGCTTTTGGGGAGCTACTGTTATAACCAATTTGTTCTCAGCTTTTCCCGGAGGCGAAAGTATTGTGCAATGGCTATGGGGAGGATTTTCAGTCGATAACCCTACCTTGAATAGGTTTTTTGCTTTGCACTATTTGCTGCCGTTTATGATTGTGGGGGTGGTGATGCTGCATATGGTAAGTTTGCATCAATTTGGATCAAACAACCCTACCGGCTTAGATGCTAAGAAAAAAGATAAAATTCCCTTTCACCCTTACTACACGATTAAAGATTTATTTGGGCTTGGTGTGTATTTATGTATATATGCATTTATAGTTTTCTTTATGCCCAATTTTTTTGGAGAACCGGACAATTATATACAAGCTAATCCGTTGGTAACACCACCACACATTGTGCCCGAGTGGTACTTTCTGCCATTTTATGCAATCTTGCGTTCAATCCCCAGTAAGCTTGGTGGGGTGTTAGCAATGTTTGGCGCGGTGTTTACCCTAATGGTGGTGCCATGGCTTGATCGACACCCGGTGCGCAGTGGGCGCTATCGCCCAATATTTTCTAAGCTCTTTTGGGTAATGGTGGTCAATGCAATTGTACTGGGGTGGATTGGGGCGAAGCCACCAGAAGGCGTATATTTGTGGATTGGGCGAGCTGCTACGGCCTATTATTTTGTACATTTTTGGATATTTTATCCATTACTAGATAGGTTTGAAAAAGCCAAGGGTGTGCCGGAGGAGATTGCATGAATTTGACTTTTCTTTCTTCTATTGTCACTTCCGCGAAGGCGGAGATCCAGGTTATAAAATCATGGATTCCCTTCTTCGCGAGAATGACGATTGCTCTGCTATCTCTAACCACTCTTTCTGCAGAGCATGTTTCTATTCCGGCCAAACAAAACTGGAGCTTTAATAAGCTTACTGGTACTTTCGATCGCGGGGCTATGCAACGTGGATTTCAGGTTTATAGGCAGGTTTGTTCGGCGTGCCATAGCATTAAGCTTATTTCATTTAGGCATTTAAAGGCCTTGGGTTTGACCGATGCTGAAATTAAAGTATTGGCATCACAATATCAAATTAAAGATGGTCCTAATGATTCAGGAGAAATGTTTGAACGTCCTGGCCGTCCGTCAGATTATTTTCCAAGCCCTTATGCAAATGATAAACAGGCTCGAGCGGCGAATAATGGTGCATCACCGGTGGATCAATCCCTGATTGTTAAGGCAAGGCAGCATGGAGCAGATTATGTGTTTGCGTTGCTAACGGGGTTTAAAGAAAATCCTAATTTTCAATTGAGTCCGGGACAGTATTATAATGAATTTTTCCCAGGTCATGCGATTTCAATGGCACCTCCATTAAGCGAGGGATTGGTAACCTACAACGATGGCACTAAGGCAACTGTTGAGCAAATGGCCAGGGATGTTACTACATTTTTGGCTTGGGCCAGTGAGCCGGAAATGGAACAACGTAAGCGTTTAGGACTTAAGGTCCTTATGTATTTGTTGGTGATGACGGGGTTATTTTATGTGACCATGCGTCGTATTTGGAAAGGGGTTAAGTAACTATCCATTCATACCTTTTTTAAATATGTTTTTTGAAAAACACCTTCTAAAATACCGCCACTGTATTTTTTTGTTTCAACTAAATCAAAGCCTTCATAAGGAAGGTACAGGCTTATCCCTTCCTTCAATATTGTTGGAAAAATTGTAATGATGTATTCATCAATTAAACCTTGTACTGCAAATGATTGAACAAGTTTTGCCCCACCAAGTAACCAAATGTTCTTCCCCGAATTCTCTGCTTGAAATTGGCCCATGAAATTACCTACGTTGTTGCCTGCTGAACATACATTTGGCCTTTGAATGTCTATAGGTTTGGAGGAAAACACATAGGTAGGTTTACCGGGCCATAACCATTCACCAAACCCTAGGATTTGTTCATAACTACTGCTGCCCATAACAATAGCATCAACCCGATTGTAAAAGTCTTTGTAGCCGCAATCTTCGCCTGTAGCTTCATTAGGCTGGGGGAGCCAATTAACATCTCCATTTTTATCGGCAATGAAGCCATCTTGCGAAGTGGCAATGTAGAGAATAACGTTGGACATAATGTTTGATACAAAATTAACCTTTTATTTACGCTTAATTGATTAGCATAAATTATTAAGGGTTATAAGCCCTTGAATTATGTTAGCATTATTTAAGATGATTTTTTTGGGGGATGTATGTACCATAATGGTCAACAAAGCGGTGAAGCTGCAAAAAAGAAAAAAAAAACCAAAGCACAAAATCAGCAACAACAGACACAAGAATTCTTTGAGAGCTTACACCCAGATGTAAAAGAAAGCATAGAAAATCTAAGTGATCTATATGCAAGTTTTATTTCAAATTTTACGCCAGATAAGCCAAATCCTTTAAATATTTTTAGTCCTGATGTAATGGCAAAAACATTTGCCGAAACGCACAAAGTGATGGTAAAAGCCTTTGTTGTTAATCCTGAGGAATGGGATACAAAACAAAAGAGTTATCTAAGTGATTTAGAAGAATTATATCAACGCACGATGACACGTTTACAAGGAGAGGAAGTTGCGCCAATCATTGTGCCTCAAAAAAATGATAAACGTTTTAAAGCATCAGAATGGCATGATTTTCCAGTCTTTGACTATGTTAAGCAATCCTATTTATTGCACAGCAAATACATGAATGAAATGATTGAATCTTTGGAAGGAATCGATCATAAAACAAAAGAAAAAGCACAATTTTATATGCGCAGCATGATGGATGCTATTTCGCCAACAAACTCTCCATTTACGAATCCAGAAGTTTTAAAAGAGACTATCCGTACTCAAGGGCAAAATTTGGTGAAGGGGTATCAAAAACTTTTAGATGATAACGCAAATTCAAATTTTTTGAGTTTACCTATGTTTGCGAACCTTAAAACATTTAAGGTTGGTGAAAATTTAGGAATTACAGAAGGTAAAGTGATCTATGAAACGCCCTTATATCAACTATTGTATTACAAACCAACGACTGAACTTGTTTATGAACGCCCCTTATTAATAATTCCCCCATGGATTAATAAATTTTACATATTTGATCTGCAGAAAGAAAATTCATTTATTGGCTGGGCGCTTGAAAAGGGATTTAGTGTGTTTGTGCTTTCGTGGATAAACCCGGATGAAACCTATGCTGATCATGGGCTTAGTGAATATGTCGTTAATGGTGTGCTTGATGCGGTTCAAAAGGTTTTATCCATTTCCGGTCAAGATAAATTAAACCTATTGGCTTATTGTACAGGAGGGGTGGCAGCAACCCTTTTAGCAGGGTATTTGGCAAAGCGTATAGAAAAGAATCCTGTAGCTAGCCTCAGCCTTTTAGCTGCTCCTATTGATTTTGATAAAATGGGTGATTTAAAAGTTTTTATTTGTGAAGATCAATTAGAGCATTTAGAAAAACGTGTGAAGAGCATTGGATATTTCCCTGGAGATGAAATGGTTCGTGTGTTTAGTATTTTACGCGCGAATGATTTGATCTGGTCAAATTATGTGAATACGTATCTTTTGAACAAAGAAACTTTTCCTTTGGATTTTTTGTATTGGAATTGTGATACAACCCATATTCCAGCCACTTTGCATATGGAATATTTACGTAATATCTTTTTTGAAAATGCGCTAATGCATCCTAACGGTTTTCATATTAATGGCGTTGGCGTAGATTTAAAAACAATTAAGACCCCCATTTTTGCTTTTGGCACGCGCACAGATCATATTGTGCCTTGGCAGTCAGCCTATGCAATAAAGGAAATGTGCCCTGATAATACTACGTTTATTTTAGGGTCTGCAGGACATGTTGCCGGTATTATCAATCCTGAGCACAGACAAAAATATTGTTATTGGAAAGTCGATAAAAAAGTTGCTGATTCAGCGGCTTGGCTAGAAAATGCAAAAGAAGTGTCGGGTTCTTGGTGGCCTGAATGGTATCGTTGGATGGGGCGATACAATGGAAAAAAGATAAAAACTACCATATGGGAAGATACACCAAACATTGAGTCTGCACCTGGTCGCTATGTTTTATCAACGTCACCAAAGGATAATTTTTAAAGGGTATAGTTTTTTAGCTTTGCCTAATTGTCCATTATTTGCTAGAAAGGAGTCTGGGGCCTGCTTGGTGGAATGGTAGACACAGCAGACTTAAAATCTGCCGCCCAAAAGGCGTACCAGTTCGAGTCTGGTAGTAGGCACCACATCTTTTTAGTTGGAATATCTTCCAACGTTGTTTCTTGTGTAAAATTATCTGCGTTGATAATAATTTGTTAATACTTTTTATATACTATTAAGTAAATTGACAAATACACAAAGGCTGCGCAATGAACAAAATAGCATCAATTTTTCTAGCGACTCTACTAACTTCAAGCTTTATGGGGACAGCATATGCCGTCCCCTTGGGTGGTAAGGCTCTTCTAGAGCAAGACGAAAAACAGATAGAAGCATTAGAGGGTAAAAAAGCTGAATTAGAAAAAGCTGGTGGTGATACCACACAAGTTGAAGGGTTTATTGCAGTAGCTAAGGAAATGGTGGAATTAAATAATGAGCGCCACGCTCTTCATGAAGCGACTAAAAGCTTTGCAGAAGCAGTTGGGATTTTTTCAAAAAAAATAGAGGCTAACATTGAAAAGGTTAATGCTATTCTTGCAACGCAGGCAGAAGCGGCAATAAAAAGTGCACAGGCCGTTGCTCTTTTGCAGCCTCAAACGGGTCACAATAAAGATGATAAGGACGATAAAGAAGAGGATTAAGATAAACAAAAGCCTTGATTAGAAAGCTTTACTTGGAGCGGGCGAAGGGATTCGAACCCTCGACCCCAACCTTGGCAAGGTTGTGCTCTACCCCTGAGCTACGCCCGCTTAATTCACTACATACTATCTATTTTGTGCGCGAGTGCCAAGAGAATTTTTTGGGTTTTTAGAAAATAAGTAAAAAACCGCGCCAATTCCACCAGTTGCCAGGGTCAAAATTCCCTGTAAAACGCCTAATGTAAAGCCCTTTTCAGGAGGGAGCCCGCATGCCAAAAGATATGCGGTTAGAAAGCTTTCACGTAATCCCCATCCTGATATTGATAGGGGTATAAGAATTACAAGCGATGAAATTGTAAACAAAACAGCGCTCTCCCAAAAATTTAAGGGGATTTGTAAAGCAAGCACTAGAAAATAAAAGCCAGCGAAATTCATAAAAGCTGAAACAACGCTGACAACACTTAAGGTGCCCAAAGGGGCTAAAAAAATAGATTTTCCACTAGCCAATGCGCCCCATACAGCTTTGATAATCCTGTAGTTTTGTAAAATCGGAAATCTAATGAACAGCGCTAATGCAATAATGCCACCCCCTAAAAATCCATAAACGGTTATAGTTATTATTTTTAAGGGCGTGGGCATGAGCATAAAAAAGAGCATGGGCATACAAATTAACCCCATACAGGAAAGGCCGAGGATGCGGTCCCATATAATTACCGAAGTACTTAGCAGGGTGTTATTTTTTTTTGAAAGAGCATAAATTCGGTATGCATCCCCACCAATGCCACTTGGTAAAAGCTGATTAAAAAACGTTCCAACCCATGTTAGGTGGTGTAATTCTTTAAAAGAACTTTTAAGACCCATTTTTTGCCCGATGTAATATAAGCGTAGGCCGTTAAGGCTTACACAGGCGCACATGACTAATAATGTGTAACTGTATACGGTTGGGGGTAGTTCTTTAAAAACAATATATAATTGGTCAAAATTGACCTGTCGCAACACCCACCATAGGGCTAGGGCCGAGAGGATAGCTTTAAACGTAAAAAACATATGGGGGGCCTCTAAGGTAGGTATGGGGGGCGATTCCCCGCTTCAATTTCCCTTTAACTTGATCGTAGGGCCTAGTTCTATCTATTTACACGTCCCTCTATGGGGAGAACCAGAAGAAGCTAGAGGGCTAAGCATGTGAATCATCTGAAGCAGTATCAAAGCTGATTTGAACATATAACCAACCAGAATACAGGGTGATGCCAGCTGCAATCCACAATAGCAATTCCCCGATAACCTGGAAGACTACATGGCTATGCTGGGGATCAATATATAACAACACAGCAAGGGCAGCCATTTGAAGAGTTGTTTTAATTTTTGTAAGAAAACTAACCGACAATAAAACTTTAACTTCTGCTAAATACTCCCGAAGGCCTGAAACAAGGATTTCCCGGCAAAGAATAATTACGGCCGCTAGAATACTGAATTTTGAAATCCGATCAAATCCTACAAGCATTAATAGAGTTGAGGCAATCAAAAGCTTGTCGGCAATGGGGTCAAGAATTTCCCCAAAACGTGTTTCTTGATTAAAGGTGCGAGCAATGAATCCATCAAGATAATCTGTAATGCAAGCAAGGACAAAAAGGCATGCGGCGATCAGCCTAGGGGTAGGAGAATTAATAAAAAATGTAATCAATATAAAGGGAATTAGACCAATGCGGGCAAGGGTTAGCGTGTTAGCAAGGTTCTTCAAATTCACCATTTAATATCCTTCTATTTTATTGACTCGATAATGCCGTAATTTGCGGTAGATGGCAAATATCAGACAGCCAAAATTATACGTATTCTAGTTTTGATTCATCAATTTCAATAGGGGGTAATTTTTTATCAGATTCTATTGGTTTGCTGGGTGTGGTATCAACTTTTTGAGGGGCTTCCTTTTTAGGTTCTTTGGTTGGTTCAGCAATATCTATTTTTTTTGGAGCTTCATGTGGAGATTCAGCTTTAGGCAGGTCTGGTTTGGGCGGCTCTGGTTTTGATACTTTTGATTTGGCAGCTTCATTGGGAGTCTTTGCTGTAGTGACTTGAACTTTGCCTGACTTCTTTTCAGGTTTTGTTGATTCTTTAGGCGGGGTGCTTTCCGTGATTACTTTTTGTTTTTTCGGTTGCGGAGTAATTTTTATAGGGGGAGCAATCTTTGTTTGTAGGGGGTCTTTAACTTCAGGTGGCGGTGGAGTGCCAACAGTTCCTTCTACTAAACTAACTTCAACTAAGGCGCCTATGCGTGACCCAATTGCTGAAACAATTTCACCGCGAGTTTTATTAACTGTATAAAACAATATTTTTTGGGGAGAAAATTGTGTCCAAACTGAAAGTTGGTTAAGCACAAGGCCTAATATTTCACCAAGAGGTTGGCCTTGACATAAAACTATACCATTTCGACAAGATGGTATGCTTCCTTCAAATCCACCAAACGTCTGACTATCTAGACTAAATCTTTCTTCAAGGGGGAGGTGGCTTGCCTTAATACTGTTTTGCCAAAACATGGCTTCTGACGAATGCTCAGCCAGGTAAAGTATTTTTGCTCCGTGGTGTTGTTGATAATTTTTGATAGCATCAGCAACTTGTGGATTTTGTATGGAAGCTATCTTTGCACTAGAAGTTTTTGGATAAAAAAGTGCACCTTGTAAATCAACAATAATGAGCACATTTTGTTCTTGAGCCGGTGCCGATTCACTTTCTTGAACTTGCACTGGTGCTTCTCCCCAACATAAGGGGGCGAGAATAAGGATAAAAAGCCAACGAATCATAGCTACATTGTTTGATATTTCAACAGTGAATGCAAGCGGAGGGTGCGATTTTATGCAAAAGCACTATTTTTAATTTAAACTAACGCGTCTGGTTTTTAAAAACTCCGCATGGTCATTGGTTTTTTTCCATGGCATGAATACATAGTTAGTGTGTATTTCAGTGCCATGAACAAATTGTAGAACGGGGTCTTCATTAGGGTTAATAATCTCAGCCCCGAAGAGCTTTGCAATTTGTTTGCCTAAATCATAATGGCTGCAAATAGGTTGATTCCTTAAATATGTACTTAAAGATGTGTCTGCATTAATGGTATATGCCCATACAGGCACATCCACTACTTCTGAGCGCATTAAATTATGACCAAATAATCCATCTTCACCAATTAATTGACCATGGTCACTGGTAAAAATAATAATAGTGTTATCAGGGAGTATTTTTTTGATACAAGAAATGCATTGCTCTACCCAATGGTCATGATAAGAAAGAGCATGAAAATATTCATTTCGTGTTTGTTGAATTCTTGAGTGCTCCGGATTTCCTATTTTTGTATTTGGGAAATATTTTTCCCATTGAGCATAGGGCTCATGAATATGGCGCAAGTGAATGACGATGAAATTTTTATCTTCAAATTTTAGTTCTGTTAATGTATCAAGCAAGGCTTCATCACCTTTTGTTTTTAAAGATTTTAGTAAATCATTTTTAAATCTGTAATAATCTATAAATTGAGTGCCAACTTCATGAAAAAGCCCTTCTCCTTGTGCAGATATTAAAAATGTTTTGTAACCTTGATGACGAGCCAAATTAAATAAATTTACTGATTTGTTTTGAATAAATTGAATAGATCCAGGATTGTGTACCATATTAAAAAATAATTGTAATCCAGTCAAAGTATCCACACTGCTTGAAATTCCTTTGGTATAAGTGAAATTAGGGTCACCCTTTAGTTTGTTCAAGAATGGGGTGTTTGCCTCTTTATACCCATACAGCTGCATGTAACGGCTGCTAATGCTTTCACCCATGATTAACACAATATTTTTAATTTTTGGTGATCGATAAGTGATTTGAAAAGGTTTGTAATTAAGGTTATGAGGTGTGGCTTGCGAATTTATTATCCAACAAGAAAAAGCCCTTAAGGTGTTGTGGATGGTGCTGGAGATAGGCTTTGTATGGAAAACTGGAGTTCCTTTTATGTAGAATAATAGAGGATTTACAGCTAAAGCTAGCAGCACGATTACCCATGCAAAATGATAATGTCGACATTTTTTTGTGCGAAGAATTCCCAAAACTATTAAAATAACGGACAGGATTTGTGATAACCAAACCGGCCACAAGATATTTGCATGAGCTGAACCAGCTTGAAAAATTTCTTCAAATTCAGTGAATGCTTTAGAAATGTCATGGCTATTGATAGGGGCGCCAAAATATGCCCAGTGATTAAGTTGAATACACTGAGCAATGATGAGAAAGGTTAGGACGGCTACTAAGAATTTACGGTTCTCTACGAAACTGAGTGCCACCGCTAATCCGGCTACACCCAAAAGGGTATTGAGAGGGATTGTACAGCTAAGCATTTTAATAAGGTGCCCAAGGTAGAAATCAGGGAGTAGAATTCCAAAACAAAGAAGCGTTGCACAGATAAAATTTTGCTTTAAATTCATACGCTCACTATTCCATTGAAAATTATATTTTTCTTGCTCAACACAAGAATGTACATATTCTCTACCAGCGCCCAGGCAAATTGAAAAGTGAAAAATTTTTGGTTTAAAACTTTGATTTTTTGGCAAAATTTTTGTATATTGTTAGCACTGTCAGCCGATGGCTGCTAAAATTAAATATATTTAAGGAGAAGCTTATGTCACGTGTAATTGGAATAGACCTTGGTACAACAAACTCATGTGTTGCCGTCATGGAAGGAAACACAGCTAAGGTTATTGAAAATACTGAAGGGGCCCGTACCACCCCATCCATGGTTGCTTTTACAGAAGGCGGTGAGCGGTTAGTGGGACAGCCTGCAAAGCGCCAAGGTGTAACGAATCCTGAAAATACTCTTTTTGCAATCAAGCGCTTGATTGGCCGTACTTTTGATGATCCTATTACACAAAAGGACAGCGGGCTTGTTCCTTATAAAATTGTTTCAGGCGATAATAAGGATGCATGGGTTGAAGCTCATGGAGAAAAATATAGCCCAAGCCAAGTAAGCGCCTTCATTTTGCAAAAAATGAAAGAGACTGCAGAAAATTATTTAGGCGAGAAAGTTACTCAAGCAATTGTAACAGTTCCAGCTTATTTTAATGATGCGCAACGCCAAGCTACAAAAGATGCTGGGCGTATTGCTGGTCTTGAGGTTCTTCGTATTCTTAACGAACCAACGGCAGCGGCTTTAGCTTATGGTCTTGAGAAAAAAGCAACGGGAACGATTGCGGTTTATGATCTTGGTGGTGGTACGTTTGACGTATCAATTCTTGAAATTGGAGACGGTGTTTTTGAAGTCAAATCTACCAATGGTGACACATTCCTTGGTGGTGAAGACTTTGATGCGAGGGTTATTGACTGGATTGCTGATGAATTTAAAAAGGAACAATCAATTGACCTTAGGAAAGACAAACTTGCCCTGCAACGCTTGAAAGAAGCCGCAGAGAAAGCAAAAATTGAGCTTTCAAATTCAGTGCAAACTGATATTAATTTGCCATTTATTACCGCAGATGCAAGTGGTCCGAAACATTTAAACTTAAAGCTCACTAGAGCAAAATTTGAATCATTAGTTGACGAATTAGTTCAACGTACGATTGATCCTTGCAAAGCTGCGCTACGCGATGCTGGTCTGCAACCAAACCAAATAGATGAAGTTATTTTGGTGGGTGGAATGACCCGTATGCCAAAAGTTTTTGAAACCGTTAAACAATTGTTTGGCCGTGAGCCTCATCGTGGTGTTAACCCTGATGAAGTTGTAGCAATTGGTGCAGCTATTCAAGGTGGCGTTTTAAAAGGCGAAGTGAAAGATGTGTTGTTGCTTGACGTAACTCCACTTTCATTGGGAATCGAAACGCTGGGGGGAATCTTTACAAGGTTGATTGATCGCAATACAACCATTCCAACCCGTAAAAGTCAGGTGTTTTCGACAGCAGATGATAATCAAACGGCGGTGACAATTCGTGTGTTCCAGGGTGAACGCGAAATGGCAGCTGACAATAAAACTCTTGGCCAGTTTGACTTGGTAGGTCTTCCTCCAGCACCTCGTGGTATTCCGCAGGTTGAAGTAACTTTCGACATTGACGCAAACGGCATTGTGCAAGTTTCGGCAAAAGATAAAGCAACTGGGAAAGAACAACAGATTCGCATTCAAGCATCTGGTGGACTAAGTGAAGAAGATATTCAACGCATGGTAAAAGAAGCTGAAGCAAACGCTGAAGAAGACAAGAAACGCAAAGAAATGATTGAATTTAAAAATCAGGGTGATGCGCTTGTTCACTCAACCGAAAAAGCATTGGCAGAACATGGCAGCGCGGTAAGTGCGGAAGAAAAAACTGCAATTGAAACTGATTTGGCTGCCTTGAAAGAAGCTTTAACAGCGGAAGATAAGGATGCTATTCAAGCGCAAATGCAAACGCTTGCGCAGTCATCAATGAAATTAGGTGAAGCTGCCTATAAAGCTTCTCAACCAACCGAAGGTGCAGATGTTCAACCTCCAACAGGAGAAGCAAATACGGCGTCAGAAGGTGAAAACATTGTTGATGCAGAATACGAAGTAAAAGATGGCGACCGTAAAAAAGCGTAACATCTAAAATCATAAGGGGGGAGTTTGTAGGAACTCCCCCTCAGTTTGTTAAATATGAGTATATTGACCTTTGGGAAAATTTCTCTTAGATTACGAAGTACTGCGGGTGTAGCTTAGTGGTAAAGCTCCAGCCTTCCAAGCTGGCCATGTGGGTTCGATTCCCATCACCCGCTCCAGAACTTCTTCCTCTGCCTGCGAATTTCACCCATTTACGAATCTTTTGAATCGCGATAAACTAAGTCAAAATTTTTAACTAAATATTGTAGGGATTATTATGTCAAAAGAGAAATTTTCGAGGAACAAGCCACACTGTAACATAGGGACTATTGGTCACGTTGACCATGGTAAGACCTCCCTTACAGCAGCGATTACAAAAGTATTAGCCGAAAGTGGTGGGGCGCAATTTATGGCCTATGACCAAATTGACAAAGCCCCAGAAGAAAAAGCGCGTGGAATTACTATTTCA
>CANJXJ010000016.1 GCA_947478955.1 Alphaproteobacteria bacterium
CCAGAACCGGTTGTGTGGCGTATAATGATTGGTAAAATATTGGCGTTGAAAAATTCTTCGCAAATGGGATAAAGACGATCTGTCATATAGGCTAAACTCCTTCTGCTTGAAGTCTAACTCTATTTAGTTAGTTTGTTAACAGTTCCTAATTTAATTAAGAAAGACCGATACAATTTTGTGTCGGTTTTTTTTATGTTAATCTTTTTTCTAAATCTGCTGACCATTGCTGCAAATACCAACTGATAGTTGTATCGAGTCCTTCATTCAACGGCGTGTTCGCATTCCATCCCAGTTCATTCCTGACTTTATCATTGTCAGCATTGTAGCAACTATCTGTATTAGCTTCACCTTGCACCAACTCAATCAATGATTCAAAAGAAGCAATCCCAGGATGAGCAATTTTCTTTTCCAAAATTTGGCACATAGTTTTAATTAAAGTTAGATTTGAACGCTCTTGCTCGCCACCAATATTGTATACTTCCCCGGGAATACCATGTTGTGCGATAAGACTAATAGCAGCAACTGCATCACCTACATATAACCAGTCACGCATATTTTGGCCATTCCCATATACAGCTAGTTGTTGCCCAGACAGTGCCTGTTGAAGGATTGCCGGTATAAGTTTTTCACTATATTGTCTTGGCCCGTAAATATTGCCGATATGAATCGTAATGGTTGGCAGCCCATAGGTATGATAATACGCTCTTACAAAATGATCAGCACTTGCTTTACTTGCTGTATAGGGATCGTTGGGTTGGTAAGAAGCGGTTTCCTTCTCACTTCCTCCATATACTTCGCTGGTTGAAATATGAATAAATCTGAATGCTTGTTGAGCATCTGGAGAAAGAGTTTTCCAATAGGCAAGAGCTTCCTCTAATAAATTAAATGTTCCTATAACATTATTAACCAGAAAATGTTCGGGTTTATGAGGAGAGTTAATTGCATGAGATTCAGCAGCAAAATGAATAACACAATCTGGAGCATTGTATACTAATGTATCAGAAATTAAAGATCGATTATTAATATTTCCATGAACAAATGTATATAAAGGATTATTTTCAATTTCCTTAAGGTTAGCAAGTTGACCTGCATAATTAAGACAATCAACATTAACCAATGGCTCATGGTTTTCATTAATCCAATCAAGAATGAAATTTGACCCAATAAAGCCGCAACCGCCGGTAGTGAATAAGCGCATAATCTGTGCACACTCTTCTTTTCATCTTTGATAGTAAAGATGGGTAGTTAAGGAACGGTTAAAATACATTGTCTATTCCTATCAGCAGCATTTCAATAAATGTGGGCTTGGAAAGGGAACTACAGCCTGCTGGTTAATGAACTTGAAAGCTTCCGAAATATATTGGCTATGAATGAACGCTGTAATCTTTCAAAAACACCGTCTCCTTTGGGTAAAGAAGGTGGTGCTTCAATAGTAGATTTTGAGTTGTAATGGGTTGTTTTTATTGGGGGGCATTCTAATTTTTTTCTTTGCGATGTTTCTCTAAGGGATTCAATAACACTACTAAGCTCCGCTGATTTTTCTGCTAGCATCACATGAGTTGCTTTAAAAAAAGCGAGTATTTTTTCATCAGCCACACCCATTATATCCAGGTTTTCCAAGGTTAACACCGGATTGAATCTGTGATACCTACCTTTACAAAATAGCCTTGTAAAATGATTTACCACACTTTCTTGACCTGTTAAAAAAAGGTCGGGCAATTCACCTAGCCAGCGAAAAGCTCCTGCTCGTTGCAAGGGAGCACTCTCACGCGAAACGCCTAGGACACCTGTACCTAAAGATAAAGTGTGAATATGCTCTAATGGGGCCTTATAGTGCTGTTGAACCAATGTCATCCCCGCCAGTACAGGATTATTCATACATGGCCCCCCATCACCTATTAAACGGCTTTCTGAACGAGAAGCACCAAGTGGAGTAACATGTTGGGGGTTATGGTAAGTCGGGGCAGCTCCAGAAGCGAGCACTGCTGAGATTGTGCTAAAATCTTGGGCGTCTGTTGTGGAAAAGAAATGGACGCCATACGAATGCAAATTTTGGGCAACCAGAACGGTTGGCAACAATCGATTTTTAAATGTATTTTCACCAAATAATGTCTCTAACGTGTTTTTATAGGTTCTAGTTTTGCAGCGAGGAGAAAGAATTCCCCTAAATGATTGCCATTTGGGTTTTAAAAATTCCTCTTTATTTTCAATAAGCAGCATTAATATTTGTTTAGCGGAATACTTAGGGCGTAGTGGATTAGCCGGGTCGGGTAATGTTAAAAGTGCTGCAACAAGACCTCCTGCTGATGTTCCCGCGATCGCATCAAATAAATCAATTACCGATGTGCCGGTGCGCTCTTCAATTAAAACAAGGGTGATAAGTTGCATAAGAACGCGTACACCGCCTCCGTCAAGAGAGAGTAACCAATAGTTATGTTTGGGACAATCAGTGGGCGGGGATGGAACAGTCTGGTGTAAGGTTTTTTTTTCTTCTGAAAGCAGGTCAGCTAGAGGATCAAATTTAGCTGCTGCGCTTGTTGGAGTGGTTAAAAAAATGAGTGCAAGCCAACAGGTTCCTATTTTGCCAATAAAATCCAATACCTGCATTTGTGAGTCCTTTATGTATTTTTAAACTCAATGCTCTACATCTTAATTCAAAATATCATTAAAAAATGTATTTTTTATTAATTTTAGGATTTATTAGAAGGATTATTTGTTTGTTTTATTTTTAATAATGGATGATTTTGATTTGTAGTTCTTTTCTGTTGAATTTCCGGGAGATTTATCGGATTTTGGTTGAGGTTTTTTAGCGGACAATTTTTCCTTTTTGTTTTTAACCAAAGAGAATCCAATGGAACAAATAATTGGGTCAGCATTAGTTACCATGACTTTTACTCGATTACCTATTTGGTAGATTTTGCGAGTATGACGCCCCACATAGCTATGCTGTGTTTCGTTGAGAATGAAATAATCACCATCGAGGTCTTGCTTGGGAATAAAACCTTGGGCACCTATATTATCAAGTTCAATAAAGATACCAGGGATTCCTACCCCTACGATGGTACCATCAAAAATATCACCTAAACGATCTTTCATGTAGTGAGCCATGAATCGATCTTGCACTTCCCGTTCAGCTTCCATAGCGGTACGCTCGGTTTTTGAAATATGTTCGCTGACCTCAGTCAAGTCTAAATCAACAGGTTGATGCTTAGTGCCGTCCAGTTCAAGGGCCGAAACTAATGATCGGTGAACAACCAAATCTGCATAACGACGAATGGGCGATGTGAAATGACAATAAGCGCTTAAGTTAAGACCAAAGTGCCCCATGTTATGAGGGCTATACCTAGCTTGAGCCTGAGACCGTAAAACAAGTTCATTAAAAAGCCTAAAGTAGGGTAAGTTTTTAGCAAGATGTAATAGGTCATTAATACTGCCAATAAGGTTTGTCCCACTGAATTTGCGAACAGGCAACTTTAGACTTTTAGCGAGGGTATACAGACTTTGCAGGCGCGTTTTATCAGGCCTTTCATGGATACGGTAAATCGTGGGCCAGTCTTTGGCTTGAAGGGTTTTAGCCGCAGCTACGTTTGCTGCAATCATCAATTCTTCAATAAGTTGATGGCTTTCAAGTCGGCTTCTAGCTTTGACTGCTTGAATGCTACCATCATCACCAAGTTCAAAAGTATTTTCAATTTTTTCAACTTGAATAGTCCCCCTAAGGTCCCGAGCTTTTTTCAAAGTTTTATAGCAGCCGTAAAGGGGATTAATGACGTCAGTTAGTAATGGTTCTGTGGTTGTATCCGTCTTGCCATTAAGAGACAGTTCTACCTGTTCATAGGTTAGTCTAGCACGAGAACGCATCAACGCACGTTTGAAACGGTATGATTTAATTTTACCATTCTTATCAATAACCATATCAACGGCTAGGCAAGCTCGGTCTTGATTGGGACGTAGAGAACACAAGTTATTGCTTAATTGTTCAGGCAACATAGGCACAACACGGTCCACAAAGTACACCGAATTCCCTCGTAGATGCGCTTCTTTATCAAGGGCGTCGCCACTTTGTACATAATGGCTAACATCCGCGATGGCAACGATTGCACGCCATCCTCCTTGATTTCGGGGATCAGGATCAGATTCCGCAAAAACGGCGTCATCAAAATCTTTAGCGTCTGCTCCATCAATAGTGACAAGAGGAAGGTTACGTAAATCTGTTCGCTTGCCAAGTTCAGGTACAGTACCTTTATCTGCCAAATGTTGAGCATCTTCACTAAAAACATGGGGCAGGTGATAAGCATATACTCCCATTTGAGCATACGTTTTGGCATTGTGGATTGAACCGAGATTACGAATAAATTGAAATTCGCCTTCTTTGCTTATGGAATAGACAATGACTTCATCTTCATTAAAAGACTTTGCCTGTAGGGAATTAATGTAGATTCCAGAAAAGGGGTCTTTTCGGTGGCAGGGGCCGAGAAAACCACCTTGGCGCTTAGCGCTAAAAAGGCCTACACGCTGCTTAGGTTCTTTCTCTGACCGTAATGTGCCGCCGTATTCCTTCTTTTTAGGGATATGGCGACGCTTGTGATCATGGCTGTGGTCATGACTATGGGTGTGATCATGTCTATGGCGGTTATCTTTGCCGTTTTTATCCATTAGAATAAAATGCTTAGTTTCAAGCTGACAGCATGAACGGTGGGGTGGTATACAAACTTGCGTTTCTGGCCCCCTTGTGGAGAATCGTTATTGCGTGGGGTGATTTCCTTAGGCGCATGATACAGATATTCACCGCCAACCATAAATTTATTAGTAAGCAGGAAATTAATACCGCCACCGCCACTTAAGCCGCTCATGGTTTTTTTGTATGTCTTGCTACTGGGGTTTTCATTGTTGTTGAGATTTGTGTATTTTAGTTGGTTGGTGGTCCAAGCGTAACCCGCTTTTGCATAAAACATAAGTTT
Organism: Alphaproteobacteria bacterium; assembly: GCA_947478955.1. Lineage (GTDB taxonomy): Bacteria > Pseudomonadota > Alphaproteobacteria > Paracaedibacterales > CAITNM01 > CAITNM01. The sequence continues at coordinate 4,962 of CANJXJ010000016.1, forward strand.
GGGTGTCATCATCATGCCTGCAATTCCATATACACCTAAAGTGTATGGATTCGTGATACTAACTCTTCCTTCTGTACCGCTACCTTCAGCTTGTAAATTGTAATTGGCTTTTGATTGGTTCCTGGAAACGCTTACTTCACCGCCAACAACAACTTTTGTTTTTTCAATTTGATTGAGCACACCAAGGCTAATCCCAAAACTGGGTGCGGTGTTTACTTTTGTTTCTTTGCCTTCCTTACCGCCTGGGTTGGTATAGTCATGGTTTTGAAAGGTAAACCGTCCGCCTAAATTAAGGGAGGCAAATAAACCCCGAACAGGATCAGCAGCTAAGGGAGGCGCAAAAACGCAGATTGTAAGGATGATTTTATTAAAATTTCTCATATTTTAAATTCATTTTAGATTTTTTTTATAATAGGCGCAGGGTCTTGACAGGGTCAAGACGCAGCGCGCGATAAGCTGGGATAAAATCCTAATTTTTTCAAGGATTTTACCTGATATTAATACTTTGTCTTCAAAGATATTAAGCGAAACAGTTGATCAAACCGCTCAATGTGCTAAGGTTTGCTGAGAAAATTATAGGCAAAAATTTATCTATGAAAGTAAAAGAGCTTGTGTCTGCTTCCCTAAAATTAAATGGGATTATTCTCTTGATTGCTCCAGTACTGATCGGGGTTTTTTTATATTTAGCTTGGCCTTTGAAAGCACAAAAAAACAATGAAATTGTTGTTTCCATAAAGCCTTTACACAGCTTGGTGTGCGCTCTCACTAAAGGAGTTACAAAGCCTGTTTTATTGCTAGATGGATACTTTTCTCCCCATCATGTTCAATTAATACCGTCGCAAGTGCAGGCCATGCAAAAGGCAAAAACCCTGATTTGGGTTGGTCCTTCTTATGAGCAGCCGCTGTATAAACACGTGAAGACTTTAGGTAGTGTTTTGACAGTACAAAATAGTTCATCAATTCACTTAAAACAATTGCGAAGTGGAGCTTTTTGGGATGCTTGCTGTGGCCACCAGCATGGTCATGAAGACCATGGTCACCATCACACTGTAAACAATACACAACATGAGAGTGGCAATATAGATGGACATATTTGGCTGGACCCCTTAATGATGATGCAAGTCGTTGATGTGGTCTTGCAGCATTTAAAATCCTTATATCCAGCTCATCAAGAAGCACTTGAACAAAATGCGAAAGCCTATAAAAAGCGTTTGGAAAAATTGCATCAGAATTTATTAACGCAAATGAAACCTTATATGGGCCAAACTTATATTATTCAACATGATGGTAACCAATATTTTGATAGCGCTTATGGGGTTCAAACGATCGCCACCATCTCAATTGACCCTGGCGTACCGCCAAGTGCTGGACATATATTAAAAATTCGCCAAGCGATTGGTCGCGGTGAAATTCACCCCAAGTGCTTGTATGCCGAACGACAAATGGATGGGATGCTGGCTAGAAGCTATGCCAATACATTAAGACTTTCTTGTTCGGTATTAGATTATTTGGGCGCTGATATTCTTGCAGGGGAAGATGCTTACGAAACATTGATGCAAGAATATGTTGACGGATTTATTGTGGGAATGGCCGGGTCGCCTGGTCTCTGATTTTATTGCCACACAGCTAATTCTGACAAAAATAAGGAGTGCATCAATGAAATGGTGGGCCCGACAGGACTCGAACCTGTGACATCCCCGTTATGAGCGGGGGGTTCTAACCAACTGAACTACAGGCCCAACCCTTGAAATATGCCTCAAATTAGCGAATGGGTCAATATTTGCTATTGTTTTTTTTGCAGCGCTTATGATTTTGTTATTCCCTTAACCCTTTTAATTGATTCCTCTTTGCCTAAAATGGACATTACTTCAAACAGGCTTGGGGAAACTGACCGTCCGGTTATGGCAACCCGCAAAGGTGCTGCTAGTTGCCCCAATTTCACGTTAAATTGGTCTGCGGCAGCCCTAAGAGTTGCTTCCAACGCATCATGGGTATACTCGCAAGCTGCTAGTTTTGGTAAAAGCTTCTTCAAATGCTCCACGTTTTCTGGGGTTAACATTGCTAATGCTTTTTCATCGTGGGGTAGGGGTTGAATATAAATGATTGCACTCTCGCTAAGTTCAACAAGAGTTTTCGCACGATCTTTTAACCCCCCCATCCCTTGGAAAATTTTACTTTCATCACAGGGCATTAGGGTACGGCCAATTTGGTTTTCAACTTGGGGCTTAATTAAGCCTAATAACCGCTGATCATCAGCTAATCTAATATAATGACCATTTAGATTTTGAAGTTTGATCATGTCGAAACGAGCAGGGGAGCGACCTATCCCTTCCAAAGAAAACCATTCAATGGCTTGCGATTCGTTAATCATCTCATCGTCCCCGTGGGCCCAGCCCAGCCGGAGTAAATAGTTTTTCATGGCTTCTGGTAAAAATCCTAAATCGCGATAGACATCCGCGCTAGTGGCCCCATGGCGTTTTGATAGTTTTGCCCCGTCGCTTCCGTGAATAAGAGGTATATGCGCAAATGTTGGTACGTTCCATTCCATGGCGGTATAAATATGGTGCTGGCGAAAAGCATTGGTTAAGTGGTCATCACCGCGAATAATATGGGTTATCCCCATATCATGGTCATCAACTACCACTGAAAGCATATAAGTAGGCGTTCCATCAGCACGCAATAATACCATATCATCAAGTTGAATGTTTTGGACGGTGACAGGCCCTTGCACTTGATCATTAATAGTAAGCGCCCCTTCTTGGGGGGATTTAAAGCGAATAACAGGTTTAATACCCGCGGGTGCGGTTGATGGGTCACGATCACGCCACATACCATTATATTTAGGGGGTAATTTATTTTGTGCTGCTTCTTCGCGCATGGTTTGCAATTCTTCAGGAGAACAATAGCAATAGTACGCCTTGCCGTTTTTTAGGAGTGCGTTTGCCACCTCTGCATGACGCGAAGCTTGTTCAAATTGAAAAAGTGGCTCTGCATCAGCCTTAATCCCAAGCCAATCAAGGCTTGAAAAAATGGCTGCGACCGCTTCAGGGGTCGATCGTTCTCGATCTGTATCTTCTATGCGAAGTAAATATTTCCCGCCACAGTGCTTGGCAAATAAATAATTAAACAAGGCAGTACGAGCGCTTCCAATATGTAAATATCCAGTAGGTGAGGGCGCAAAACGAACACGAACAGTCATTAGGGCTTATCCTCATCTTTCATGCCATCTTTAAAGGCTTTCACACCCTTAGCCAGGTCACCCATGATTTTGGGGATTTTTCCCGCTCCAAACAACACCAACACAATCAACAAAATGATAATCAAATGGCTTGTGCTAAATCCCATATTTTAAGTTCCTCATGTGGCTAATGATATGAAATGTACAACGAATGAAGGGGGTACGTCAAAAATCGAAGTTGCCCAGTTTCCTCAATCTTCTGATTGTATAATCTATATTATGGAAAATATATGATTAGCGCAAGTTACAGGCTGAGTTAGGACTTGTGGAAAACTTCTGTGGATAAATTATAACTTTAATGAAAAACTTATGTGTTACCGTTTATAGTGCTTGAGCTTGGCTTCCGGCTTTGCTCTAATCAAACAAAGAGTATTTTTATTGGCGTATATGTTAGCAATTACACCGCTATTATTTTGGGCTTGGTTAAACAATGAATCCCCGCTTGAAAAGGAAGATGTTAAGGAAGATGTTGTCGAAAATACGAAAAAAAGAAAAAGCGATAATACCCTAGAGCAAAAAAATAAAAAAAGGCCAGGAACCAAACTAACTAAGGATAAGGCTCTGGAAATATTGTTTCAGCTTGGATTTTCAGAACTGCCAGCGCTACAGTTCCCTGCCCTAATTATTAGTATACAAAAAGAGCAACATTCTAACTTTCAGGGGATTAATTTTCTCGATACAAAAAAACCAGTTCTCCTACATTTTTGGGCCACATGGTGTGGACCTTGTAAACGTGAGCTCCCTGCTTTTGCTGAATTTGTGAGCTCCCAAGACGTATTTGATGCTTACACAATTACTTCAGAATTAAGAACTGCTGATCCCTCCATAGCAGAAAAAATTTGGACCTATTATAACAATAACAAGATATACGGGCTTAATGTGTGCGCAGATATAGGAGCTACTCTTTCATCTTTACTTGGCGTTAACGGTATACCTGCTACATTCTTAATATCATCTGAAGGCATTATATTAGGACGATTTTTAGGAGCTGTTGATTGGGCACACCCAGATATGACAAATGCTTTGATGACGTATGTAAAATAAATTTTGAAGTAAGATTGTCAGAAGCTGAGTAATTGTGATATCTGTTCCTCCGGCAACAGGACCCGTGAAAGAATAAATACAAAGACAATAAACAGTAAGGGTTAAGATAATGAAACCATTTTATAAAAGTGTTTCTATAGCTTTGGCTCTGAACTTTCCAGAAGCAAAGAGTGCTGACGATCATTCAACACCGCTCCATGAGGCTGACCTCCCTGTTATTGTTTATCCACCAGAAAGCATTAAGGCAACATCGGTAGCTAACGTTACAAAGCCCTCAACTTCTTTGGGTGATTGTTCTGGACGGCTTATAAGAATCGTTGAGGATAGCCTTGCGTCTTCTGCCCTACGTTATCCATTTTTTTGTTCGCAGCTTTACACACCGACTTTATCTTCTGTTTTTGTTCCCGGAGGTTTTACTCGAATTCCCTTAATTGATCCACCGTCTGTTTATTCAGTACTCAGCTTTACAGAAAATATTCACGAATGGTTGAGCTATACTGCTGCGGTAATTAGTCCAGGGGAAGCATTTCGAATAATTGATGCACTCCCGGCTGATAGTGCAGCGAAATTAGCGGCAAAAAGTAAAATTAACGAAATGGCTGTAAAGTTTTTTGGTGGTCTATTGAAATCAACACTTTGGACATTCTCACCAGAGGCAGATTTTCCTTATCGAATAATTGATTTAAAAGGTGATGAAACCCTTTCATTTGTTGCGCACTCTGCTCCCTTGGAAGGAACAGATGCAGTGTACAATACATTTGCGGGCAACTTATATGAGCAGCTTATTAGGGGGACTAATGACTTAACAGTCCTTGATATATTGAATGCCTCCCCTACCCCAAAAGGCTCAGTGGCTGAACATGCTATCGCTATGACGCCTCAACTTTTGGGAATTTTTGCTAGCTTTCATCGGGCATTAACAAACTTGCGTTGCAGGGCTGCAGCTTCTGTTGATAGCAGATTTTCCTTCATGCGCGCTGCAGCGCATTCATTATGTGATTTCAACCGGGCCGATACAGGTGCTGTTGGCCGGATGTGGGCATCAGCTTCTCATTATGTTAGTGGCACATCTCTTGTGGAAAACGCTGTTGTTGCCTTAGATGGAGAGTTACGCTCCTTAAGTTCTGTGACTGTTGATGAAAGTACATTGCGTGAAAACGCTGCACATATTGAAGCTCGTGATGCAACTCGGCTCTTTCTAAATCAACTTTTGGGCCTTTGGCTACGCCCTTTTATGGAAGATGTTAAACGTCAAGAAAGAGTTGTTATTGTCAAACCATAATCATTTTTATTAAAACAAATTAATGCTTTTCTATAGTTTCTGTAATTCCTAATGCAACCATCGCCTTAGTAAAAAGATCAGGCAACGGCGCCTTAAGCATAATTTTCTCCCGTTTCGCGTACAACGGAACTTCCATTTCAGCACAATGCAAGCAAAGGGGGTGCTTCTCGTGCTTTATTCCATATATAGTATCCCCAACAATTGGGTGTCCAATAGCTTGCGTATGAATACGCAGTTGATGAGTACGGCCGGTTATGGGGATTAATTTTACAAGAGATCCCATTTGTGAGCTTTGTAGCACTTCATATTGGGTGAAAGCTGGCTGACCGTGTTCATCGATCTTCCCCCACCAAGAGCGTTTATCCTTTGATTTTTTAGCAATGGGATAATTAATTTCTCCGGTTTTGGTTTCAATCGTTCCATGTACCAACGCAAGATAGGTTTTTTTAATTTTTTGATGTTGAAAAAGTTCACTTAGACGTTTCAAGGCTACTTTGTTTCGGCCAAGGATTAAACATCCTGTTGTATCTTTGTCTAGCCTATGGGCAAGTTCGGGGCGTTTAGGTAGACCAAAGCGCAATTCATCTAAATAATCTTCAAGTGTTTTCATTTCTCTACCTGCACCTTTGTGAACAGGTAGCCCCGCAGGTTTATTAATGGCTAACATTAAGGCGTCTTTATAAATAACCTCAATAGCCATGAACATCCTTTAGGCAAAATTTGTGATAGCCACAAGAATGGATGTCAAAAAAAATGCTGTCAATGGACTATTTAGGGATTGACACAGAGTTATCCACATTTTTTTTCTCATTAGGTAAATCCATAGATCTTTGAAAAACTAAATAAAATTTTTTGATAATTTTTTTTAAAATCCGCAGAATAAAAGAGTTATGGGGGTGGTGCCTGTTTTTTCAGCAAAGTGAATAAACATGACAGCCAGCCTGGACCTAATATCATTATCCCCGATTTATCCAAAGATTTATCCACAGATTTTGGGGATAAGTTAATTTGTTGTTAATACTGAGTATTTTGTGCCGATATGCTACGATAAACAATGTTTTAGAATAGGTATTTTATGACCAGCATTGCGATGAATTATATGTATCAGGCTTTGAAATTGGCTAAGCATGCCGTTCATCATGATGAAGTTCCTGTTGGCGCAATTTTAGTTGCGAATGAACATATTATTGCTCAAACCCACAACCAATGTGTAGTTGACCAAAATTCCCTGCATCATGCAGAAATGTTAGCAATTCATCAGGGTATTACCCATTTGCAGACTCCATATTTGAACGAGTGCACCCTTTATGTAACCCTTGAGCCCTGCCCTATGTGTGCTGCAGCACTTGCCCAAGCAAGAATTGGGAAGCTCATTTTTGGAGCTTATGACCCTAAAAGCGGAGGCATAGAGCATGGGCCTAAAATCTTTGATCACTCTCATCATCAACCAGAAATTATTGGTGGAGTTCTAGAACAAGAGTGTGCTGACTTATTAATAAAATTTTTTAAAGAAAAAAGATAAGCGCTTACTTAAGGTCTAAGCGCTTACTTAAGGTCTAAGCGCTTTATATACAGGCCATTCCATAAATGCTGGTACACGAGTACTTAATGCAATCAGTTCTTCATCATCCAGAGCAGGCAAAGCACCAGAAGCGTCATAAGCTCTTTTAATATAATCAACTGCCCCTTCTAAAATTTCCTTCATCCAATGATAAAAAGCCGTTTGCTGATCAATGGCTGTGCGATCAATTATATCCATAATGCTAACTTGTTTTGATCTTGCTGCAGCTGCTCGTAATTCTTTTGCTGTCATTTTTTCAGGGGCGTCACAGTTTTTTAAAACCCCTGAGTTTTCATGGGCTTTGTAAAGGCTAGTATAGTTGTCGTTACATTTTTCTAGATTAATCTTGTTTCTGTGAAAGCAAGTTCCCAAGTTAATGAATATTGGATTTTCCTTTAATTTAAAAACAGCTGTATTTAGAGCTGCAATAGTGTCAGCATGTAAGGCTGGATCAAATATATCTACTCCTAATATTTTCTTAAAATTACATACACCTAGTTCCATATCCATCCCACATAGCTCATGCACATAATGTTGAAAAATACCTGTTAAAAAATATTCACTGAGCTGGGCATCTGTCCATTGGTCACCAGAGGTGTGAAAGATTCCTATGTTCCCCCTCATTGTTTTTGAATGGTAGTGAGATGTTCCAAATGTCGCTTGCATGGTTTCATCATCTAAGACTGGAAGTACTTGCTGCAATCCTGCTCCCCCTCGAGGAGCTGGTGCGGCTCCAATTAAATTACTTGAAAAGCTAAACGCAAATAGTACGTAAAATGTAATACCCAACATACATGTTAATAATTTTTATTATTAATTTTATGGTGCATGTTCTAGGTGAAAATTTTGTTAATAACCAGACTTGTGCGAAAATTATATCGAATCAATATTTTGCAATTCACCTGAGAACATACTATCTTATAAAGTAACTGTTCAATTTATCCTGAGTTATTTGGGGGAGCTTACTTCAATGTCATTTCAATTTAGGCGTCGCGGAGATGTACGCGAACAATCACCACAACAAGAGCCATTTTTTCAAAATACAATTGGACAGCAACCATTTGTTGATTCAACGACTTATCCACAAATGGGGCCATCTCAAGGGTATGATCCGCGTGTTAATAGTGGCTTTGGGCCGCCGAACCAGGCCCACCCACAACAATTGCAAAGTATACAGCCAGGTGTTCCTGCTCAACAACATGGGCAGTCATACTTTCAGGGAAATAACGGGAATTTTTATGGTCCACCTCAAGCAGGAATGCAAGGGCATATGCAACAGCAGCCGATGTTAAGCCCTGCTATGGATCAACCCTATGGCATGGCTCAACCACAAATGGGGCCTCAACAGCAATATCCTAGCATGGCTAATACTCAAGACGCTTATATGCATCCCGTACAAGCCAGCCAACTGGCAGGTAAGAAAAATAATTTCCAAGGATATAATCAAGCGGCGCAGGCACAAGGGCAACCGCAAAGGCAGCAGATTCCATCTGCCGGCTATGCTGCGGAAGATGTTAGATCTTTATCATTTTGGCAAGAAACCAATGCAAATTCAGGTTTTGAAGACCTTGATGAATCAGAATCTAACTCTCCTGTTCGTCTATTGGTAGCTGTTGCGGGCGTTGCCTTAATCGCAGGTCTTTCGTGGTTTGCATATAAATGGGCGAAGTCGCCAACTTCTGACACTCCGCCTCTTATTCATGCTGAACCCGGACCGCATAAGGTTTCTCCTGAACATCGGGGAGGTATTAACATTCCTTACCAAGATAAACTCATTTATGACCGCATTGGTGATAGTAACAAGGAAGAACCTGCTGAACGGCTTCTGCCTCCTCCTGAGAAACCCTCTATGGTAAACTCACCGAACCAGCAATTCGTTGTTGATCAAAATCAGCAAAATGCTCCTCAGCAGCCAATGTATAGCGAAGCACCGGCAAGCGAAAATACAATGCCTGGCTTGCCTATACCTCAAGGAATGGCATCTCAACCGGAAAACGTACAGCCCCAGCAGCAACCTGGAAATATGCAACAACGGCAAAACCCCAATTATATGCAACCACAGCAAAATCAAATGCAGCAGCCTCAACCTACCTCAGTTGTACCTGCGCCTGTTGTTGGTGCGCCTATGCACTCTCAGGCTAGCCAACAAGCTCCAGTCATTGAATCTGAGTCTGAGCCGGAAAATGTTACCAAACAAAAAACTGTTCCCATTCTTAAGGGGGGGTATTTTGTTCAAATGGCTACTGTTAAATCAGAAAAAGCTGCAGTTCAAGAATGGAAACGAGTTCAGGCCAAATACAATCTAAAAGGTATGAAATCGCAAATTAAAGAATCAGAAACAACTGACGGCGAAATTGTCTATCGCCTTCTTATGGGGCCATTTGATGAAAAGGTTAAGGCTTTGAAGTATGCGGTAAAAATTGATGGCACAAAAGTTGTACACATTACAGAGTAAATAATTTATGCGTTGTACTTCATATTGTACTGGTCCTGCCTATGATATAGAGGGGGTTTTTCAGGCGTATAAATCTAAAGCAGCAACTGCACACTTTTACGATGAAGTTGTCTTTTTATCCATGGGCTCTGAACACACCATGTGTGTATTTGCCTATGGAGCGGTTGTCTTTTGGGGGTATACCTCTATAGAAGAGCGCGATGCCTTGACAACTTTGGGTCTTTTCTTAAGATCACCACAAACTCAAATCCAAGAAGATACCTTTGTTTATGAATATGGCATTGAAACCATTATTGAGGAGGAAGAAGATCGAATTATTCTTCAATCCGAAGACCCGCTTTTAAAGCTTTCATTGTCTTATGGGCTATCTCAATCTGCAAAACTCTCCGCCTTTGAACACGAAGTTGATAAAACAATTCAACAAACCAGACATTTACCTGCAGAATTGGCTGAAAAGGGAAAAATAAGCCTTTCCCGTAAAAAAATATCTCAATACATTGGAAAATTGTTTAGTCAAAAAAACCTTATCAACCTTGAATCATTTGCTCTGGATACCCCTGAGTTTTTTTGGAAACGCCCACGCTATGAGCCATTTTACCAGCTTTCGGTAGAATTTCTTGATATTCAAGTCAGGTTGAATATTTTGAATAGTAAACTAAATGTGGTTCATGAATTGTATGAAATTTTGAGCAATGAATTAAAGCACGCCCATTCTTCATTTTTAGAATGGGTAATTATTATTTTGATTATGGTTGAGGTTTTAATCTCAATTCTTAAAGACTTCCTACAATGGATTTAGCCTTAATAAATAACTTAATCACCCCTCTTACTTTTTTAATTGATGCCCTTTTTGGTATTTTGGCAATTGTTTTAATAAAAAAAATTATTATAAAACAAAGTACAACCTTAGCAATTCCCTTTTTTGTAAGCGCTTTTGCCATTGCAACGCTTTTGTTTTTCTACCTCAACGACACCATAGCCATTGCTAACGTATGGTTGAATTCCCATCACAGCACACCGCTGCTTTATAAAATCGCTGGTGTGTGGGGCAACCATGAAGGGTCAATGTTATTATTTTATACATTCATGACTACATGGTCATGTTTGCATCTTCGTCAAACTGAAGCTATCAGGCTGAGCGCCTTTATTTTATTAGCGGTTGGTGGCTATGTGTATTTACAAGCTAACCCTTTTGAAATTTTGGCCATTAAAGCGGCAGCAGGACAAGATCTTAACCCGGCGCTGCAAAACCCCTATTTAGCTATTCACCCCCCCATTTTATATGCTGGGCAAACTTTATGTTTTGTGCTTTGGATCTGGGCATGTGTTACCCCTGACCATCCAAAAATTCACCTTTACACACGTATATGTTTTGGATTAATTACTTTGGGGCTAGCTTTAGGCGCACGCTGGGCTTACGGAGAGCTTGGTTGGGGCGGATTTTGGTTTTGGGATCCGGTTGAAACCGTTTCATTGTTCCCGTGGCTTGCTATTGCTGCCGCTGTGCATACTACTAGTAAATGCACACCTTCAATCCATAGAATATGTTTACTTATATCATTCCCTATGGTGATGCTGGGAATGACGTTGGTACGGTCTGGAGTGTTGGTATCAGTTCATAGCTTTGGTTTTGATTTGTATAACGGAATTTGGCTTGGGACTTGCACATTAATTGTTTTTGCAATTTCTGGGTTAGTTTTTTATAAGAGTAAGTTTACTTGTTATCCAGAGTTTGCGAAGCAGCCGTCATTCAGAGAAGCCAGATGCAACGTCGGGATTCAAACGCAAGATGAACCCCTACACTGGACTGCACTCCTTCATAAGGCACAAAGACGATTAACCCCCAATAATTTGCACCCCCAAAATATATTTCGAACCCTTATACCCTTTAGTTTCCTTTGTGTTTTAGCAATTTTATGCACTCTAATATTGGGACCCGTAATCTTAAAAACTTGTTTTGCTAAGGACTTAGCTATCGATGAAAATTTTTTCCATCAATACATTAACCCTTATTTGCTGATATTATTAGTGTTTGCAGGTTTTACTCCACTAATGAAAGCCTATGGCTGGAGTTTTTTATGCGCTGTTCTTTGCGCAACATGTTGGAGTTTATTTGTGCAGCCTTATTTTCATTTTTTTGCTACATGCACAGCATTCGTTGGATTTTGGTTGATTTTAAGCGTAATCAATTCTCTTAAACATATTCTAGCACACGGCTTTATAGCTGCTCACCTAGGGGTTGGACTTTGCATTTTAGGCGCTAGCCATGGTGAAATATTTACCCTTAAACAAGAGTTTACTATATCGCAACTCCCTCTAACCTTTGCCTGCCACACAGTGAGCTACCTATCGCAAAACGTTATTGAAACACCCCAAGTAACCAAGGAAATTATAACACTCCTGGTGGGCGGGAAGCCCTTGAAACCTGAACGTCAACATTTCCATATCAGTAAAGTCACCAAGCACCAACCCGCATGGGTTAACGTAGATCTCAATCATATTCATGCCACTGCCTTTGCTGATGGTGACATATGGAAAGTAGAGCTTATGGCAAAGCCACTTATAAGCCTTTTTTGGTTAGGGATTGTTTTTGTGTTGCTCGGAATTGTAGTAAGCATGAGAGGTTATCTTAATAAAAGTGCTTGAAAGACAGGTCTATTTTTTAAAATTATTAGTAATATCTTTAATTAACAAATACAACAGACACTCATTAAAAGGCGTTTGCATACATCCGAATTTTGGAAAAATGCTTTTGCAGACTTATCTTTAGCATGAACAACAACGGCAAGAAGTCCAGCCACCTGCGCTGCCCTTAAGCTTTTTAAAAGTGCTTATTTGAGTAAAGCTTTCCCTAAACCTTTTCCCTGTTTACTTTTATCAACTGCAACTCTTGCTAAGAGGATTAAAGGAATATAATTTTTTTGCGCTGTAAAAGCAGATCCGTAAACCAACGTAAAATAGCCAATAACACAGTTGGATACAACATATGTCCTTGCCCGTTGGTTTTTTTGATGTTGTAAAGCCTTTTCTAAGAGATATGTATTTAAAGAAACCATACCGTAATTAAATTGATCAACCGAATGAGTAGGCATAAGAAGAAGGGGCTCCACTCGAGAATTATTCATCCAATAGCTCATCATTATTTAGTAAGTTACTAAGCTCCGGTAGGATACGGGCAGGTTCGTCAATTGCTTTGCAAAACGCGTCCCACTGTTCAGGGCTCAATGAAAAATGCTATTGTTCAATAAGAAGCTCCTGAGCAGCGCTGAATGCTCTTTCCAGCACAAAACCTGAAAGCGTCATACTGCGTAGCTTTGCAGCCTGCAAAAGCACATTCTTCTGTTCTGAAGACACCCGTAATTGTAGGGTTGATTCTTTTGTATTACTTCACGCTTTTTCCATTAATATTACCTTAAATTTTGTCGTGTATCGCGCAGTCAGTATACAGCATATTAGGATATAGGAAGCAACTCTTTTTAAGAGGCAATATATTGTAATTAATTTGTAAATACACTTAGGTATTTCCATTAAATTAATTAAACATTTGGTTATCTATTTTTCATTCAATTTTTTTTGATTTTCGTTGTTTATTAAGACTACTTTCTAGTTTTCTTTATGTAATATAGTAATGAGCCAATTGTTCATCCCCCCTAATTTTGCTAGGGTTGTCGGGTCAACCTAATTGAATATCGCATGGAATCGTTTTTAACATTTGTGCATGAGTGGGGCTACATTGCCGTTTTTCTTGGGGCAATTGTTGAAGGAGAAACAGTTATTCTAACAGCGTCTGCTCTAGCCGCATTAGGTTACCTTGATTTGTATAAGATTATGGCGATTACTTTTTGCACAACAGTTGTGGTTGATCAAGGGTTGTTCTTAATAGGTAGGCGCTATGGTCCAGGCTTTTTTGAGCGTTTTCCGAAGTTACGCCCACGTGCAGATCGGGCCTTTAGATTGCTCCATCGTTTTGATAAATGGTTTATTTTGTCATTTAGGTTTATTTATGGAATCAGGATTATCAGCCCTATAGTCATAGGAGCTGCAAATATTGAACACAAACGCTTTGCTACATTAAATATACTATCAGCATTGATTTGGACAACGGTTAGTTGTTATAGCGGCTATATGATGGGCGATGTTCTTGAAAAACTTCTCAAGAATTTAGAAATTGTAAAACACTACGTAATGATAGGGCTAGGCGTAGCTGCCTTGGCAGCAGCTGTTTTTTGGATATGGAAAAAATACAAGAAGGGTATCTAATCGCCCTCGCCCACGCGCTGCGCAAGACTTGCTTCTAAGAACGCGTCAATATCCCCATCAAGTACCCCTTGGGCATTACCCTTTTCTACGCTGGTACGATTATCTTTTACTAATTGATATGGCTGCAGCACGTATGAGCGAATCTGATGTCCCCACCCAATATCTGTTTTTGAGCTAGCGGTGGCATTAAGCTTAGCTTCTCGTTCACGAAGCTCTAATTCATAAAGTCGGGCACGCAACATGGCATAAGCTTGCGCACGATTGCGATGCTGTGAACGGTCACTTTGGCATTGCACCGCAATATTAGTTGGAAGGTGAGTGATGCGAATCGCACTTTCTGTTTTGTTAACATGCTGCCCTCCTGCCCCTGACGCCCTATAGGTATCGATTCTTAAGTCTTTTTCTTCAATTTGAATATCAATATTGTCATCAATTTCTGGATATACCCAAACGGAAGCAAAACTTGTATGTCGGCGGGCATTTGAATCATAGGGAGAAATACGCACTAATCGGTGCACCCCGCTTTCAGTTTTAAGCCACCCATAAGCCCTAAACCCATTAACCTTAATGGTGATTGATTTTACGCCAGCTTCCTCTCCGGGATTTTCATCTAATATTTCAAGCTTATAGCCTTTGCTATCGGCCCAACGCATGTACATGCGCGAAAGCATTTCCGCCCAGTCTTGGGCTTCGGTGCCCCCAGCACCTGCATTAATTTCGATAAAAGCATTATTAGAATCTGCTTCACCAGATAATAGACTTTCTAATTGTAGCTTAAGAGCCCTAGCACATAAGGCATCTAACTCTTTTTCAGCTTCTGCTTCAACATCAGGTGCTTGCTCAGCTTCAGCTAATTCAATTAAGGTTACCGCATCCTCAAGTGATTGACTTAATTCAGTAACACGACCTAAGGCTGATTTTAAATCTTCTCGTTCTTTTAAAAGTTTCTGAGCTGCTGCGGGAGCATCCCACAAAGTGGGTGATTCAGCTTGATTATTAAGATCAGCTAAGGTTTTTTGAGCAACATCCCAGTCAAAGATGCCTCCTCAGCAAACCCAGTGCTTGGCTAATCTGATTAATTTTATGAAGATGTTCGGCTTTCATGAACCATAGAATAATGACTCTTTCGTTTTAAAGCAACTTAAAATGCCCCCTTTGCAATGGCTCAATGCCAAGCTAGGATAAATAAAAAAGCATCTGATAGTTTTGGCTGAACTCTGGACACTCATCGCATTTGTTTTGCTTATTGCCTTAGTTGTTTTAGGCGTCTGCTATAGACGTGTTTTATTCCAAAAAAAGGCCGCTGAGGCGAACCTAAGTGCACATCGAATTCTTATCCACCACCTCCCCTTTTCATGGGTCTGCTGGTACGTAGGTGAAGATCAGGTCATTGCATCCCAAAGCTTTTTGAAATTACTTGGGATTGATGATCAGCGTACTTTTGGACTGCCGGATGTGTTTCGTCTTTTTGGACAATCGTCCTTAAGCCAGTTTCAACGTGCTTTACAGCACCTGTACGCCTATGGCGGAGAATTTAGCTTACAGCTTACAATTGAACACCCCCTTGAGCGAGAATTAGTAGTGAACGGCTCCATGATTGGATTTGAGCATTACGAACATATTTTTTCAAAAGGAGCTGATACAAACAAGCGACTCATCATTTTAAGCTTACAAGATGTAACAGCCACCTCAAGTGATTTGCGTCGTCAGCAACGACAATTTATCGAATTTGAACATGAGCTCGACATGCTAAGGCAATATATTGATCATATTCCGATTGCCATTTGGTTTAGAGATCTGCAAGGGCGTATTCGTCATTGTAATAGTTTCTACGCAAAAACATTGGAAACTTCCCCTTCAAGAATTGTCGCTGAAAGCATTGAACTTATTAAAAGACCTGCTGGCATCTCCCTTGACATAAACGAGCCCACCATAAGCCAGCAACATGCAGTGATCAGTGGTCAACGAAAGCTTTTGGAAATTCAAGAAATTCCTATTCCTAAAAAAGGTAGTATCGGTTTTGCCCGTGATATTACTGAAGTAGAAGTCTGGGAAAGTGAGCGTCAGCGCACTGATCAAACCCAGCGGGAAATTTTAGAAAATCTTTCAAACTCAATAGCAATTTTTGCATCTGATACGCGCCTACAATATTTTAATTCAGCGTATTTAAAAATGTTTCAATTTCAAGAAGCATTTTTGTATGGCAGGCCTCGTTTTGGAGATATATTGGAAGATTTGAGAAAACGCCGAAAAATGCAAGAGGTTCCCGATTTTACTAAGCATAAAGAAAGACGGAATGCTTTATTCAATACAATTTTTGAGCCTATTCATGAAATTCACCATCAGCCCGATGGAGCATTTTTAAAGGCAACAATTTGCCCTCATGCTTTAGGGGGGATTTTAATTATTTTTGAAGATATTACTGATAAATTAGCCCTGGAAAGAGGATATAAAACTCTTTTAGCTGTTCAAAAAGAAACCATTGATAACCTGCACGAAGGCTTGGCGGTGGTAGGCAGTGATTTGCGTTTGCGTCTTTGCAACAAGGCCTTTAGTGCACTTTTAAAACTCGAAGCAGAACAGTGCAAAACAGGCACTCATGTGACTGATATTTTGCAGGCTGCCAAACCATTAATGTATGAAGAGTCATTTATCTTTTGGAAAACGCATCTGTACGAACTGTGCGAAAACCGTACGCCGTTTACTGAATTGCTTGATTCAGTTAATAGTTTGAAAATTCAGATTTCTTATATCCCTCTTCCAGATGGTTCTCATTTATTTAGTTTTGTGGATATTTCAGACAGGTGGAAATTTGAACAAACGATTAGGGAACGTAATGAGGCTTTAGAACAAGCTGATCGATTGAAAACTGATTTTATTTCCCATGTTTCCTATGAACTGCGGGCACCGCTTAATACCATTGCAGGTTTTATTGACATTTTACGTAACCAATATTTTGGCCCGTTAAACGAACGTCAGGTTGATTATTGCCAAGGTATATCAGAAGCTAGCCAAAAACTGATGCAGTTGATTAGCGATATGATAGACTTAGCAAGCATAGAAGCTGGAAAGCTTGCCCTGCACTATCATGATATTGAACTGCCAAAGTTCCTTGAATCCTGTGCTGCTTTAATTAAAAACCGTGCTTATGATCAAGGGGTTGAATTGTCCGTTGTTAATAACACTAACATTGATGTGTTTAATGGCGATGAAAAGCGCTTAAAGCATGTGATGTTTAATTTGTTAAGCAATGCCTTGAAATTTACTTTGCCTGGCGGGCGCATTAGTATTATTGCGTTTCATGTCGACGATCAGCCCGACATGCTTGGGTTATGTGTATCCGATAGCGGTGTGGGCATTAGTGCAACAGACCAACAAAAAATCTTTGATATGTTTGAACATGGCTCGCGGTTACATACGGCTAAAAAGGGCGCGGGTCTTGGGCTGCCGTTGGTGAAACGTTTGATTGAGCTACATCAGGGCCAAGTATATATAGCTTCAAAGGTTAATGAAGGAACTCAGGTAATTTGTCATTTGCCGATTCAACAACCCATATTAATGTAGCTCACTCGATTCATCTTACGGAGGAAAACAACCACCATTAATCATTCCGGTGAAAGGTGAGAGCTATCCTATAGAATTAAAGGGCGTCTAAAAATCCTTCCAAAATTCTGGATCACCTAGAATTTTCCAAAATGGATCACCCAGATCATCGGTTTGCAAATGCACTACAGTACTCTCAATTCTGTTAGCTTCATCAACTACACTGCCTACTGCTAAAGATACAGCACGAGGCGAAACACCCCCTAAAAGAGGCATTGCTCTTTTTTAATCAATCTGTGTTTCGTTTTAGCATTTCGCGGGGGCTGTGCTCGAGAAGGACAGGATATTTGAATAACTTCTTCTTAGCACAAGGCGCCACTCCCCAAGCGGTTTTTAAAGCCACTAACCATACGACCATTGCCCATGCTTGATGCGCTAGGGCAGCGTGCAAAGGAACCATGAACAACAAAGTTATAATTCCAAGCACTACTTGAATGCTAAGTTTGATAGTAATTAGTCGATAAGTATTTCCATAAATTCCCCATAAAATTGCCGCGTAGATGAGCGTTGTAAAAGCCAGCGCCCGATGCATCCACTGCACGGTGGCAGGGTTATTGATGAAATTTTTCCAAAGAGGTTGATAAAAATTCCACTCATCGGGAATCCATTGTCCTTCCATCAACGGAAAGGTGTTATACATTAATCCCGCCTTCAGCCCTGCCACATATGCACCATAGACGATTGTTAAACCAATCAGCCCTAGCAATATTAAACCTTTGAGACTTACTTTTTTAAATACTTTTCCCTGATATCGCCACAAGCTCCTAGCCAAAACGGACAGGATAACAAATGCCATTATCAAATGGATGCATAAACGAATGTGGCTAACAGAAGGGTCAGCCTTTAACCCGCTTTTGACCATCCACCAACCAATCACCCCTTGTATACCGCCTAAGGCAAATACAATAGCAATACGCCCTTTTAACCAATTAGGGATACTTTTAAATAAAAAAAACATCGGCAACAGCGCTAGAAATCCAACTAGCCGCCCCAACAAACGGTGTCCATATTCCCACCAATAAATAGATTTGAACTCATTCAGTTCCATTCCTTTGTTAACATGCTTGTATTCCGGCGTTTGCTTGTATAAATCAAATTCGTTATCCCACGCACTTTGAGAGAATGGCGGCAATATATGTAAGGGTTTCCATTCCACCATAGAAAGGCCTGAATGGGTAAGGCGTGTTGCACCACCAACGATGACCATCAGCATTACCGCAAGCATTAAAGATTTTAACCAGGTTGAAATATAAGCCATAGGAAAATTTTTTAAATTTTGACTCAAGCGTAAGGCGTTCAATGACTTTGGGCAAGTAGGTTCATTTTTGAATGCTGGGCATACTGGGCATTATATACTTCAAAAAAAACCACCTGCATTACAGGCCTTTTCAAGACTAAAGAACGATGCTACTTCTGCTGTCATCAAGGTCTCACTAATTTGAATCCATTGCAAATCTCAGCTACAGTGGGGAAAAATAAAAATTGGACTTTTCTTTATGGTAATCTTAGCGCCACTTCTTAACGTTCTACATGATTTGCTTAGCTTGTATAAACTAGGGCTTGCTATCTATATTATCTTAGGTTGGCTTGAAGCATTTGATGTTATTAATAAATATAATTCAGTAGTGTATAGCATTCATAATTTTCTTCAAAGTATTACTGAGCCTGTGCTAGCACCGATTCGCAGAATCATTCCGCCCATTAGTGGATGGGATTTATCACCTATTGCCCTATTTTTTATTATTTATTTTTTTCAAGGCGTACTATTGGAAATTTTAAAAAGATTCCCATCTTAATATAAACAGCTATATTTTTAGACATTAAATGATCCCGGTAGGCTACTATACCAAGTCCGGCATCTCTAGTACGATAAGCACACGCCAGGAGAATATATGTTAAAACTTTTTACCCCAACAAAAGCCCCAAGCCACCGTCAAGAGCGGGTTGCTGAAGAGGTGAAATTTTTATTAAGCCAACAATTGCAACGGGACAGCTTACCTATTGAACGTGATGAGAATGATAATTTATTGAAGCCTCAAGCGCCTATTACCATTACTGAGCTAAGCGTATCGCCTGATTTACGTCATGCTCAAATTGGAGTTATGCCCTTAGGTGGTATTGGTCAAGAAACAGTTGCTAAATATTTAAAGGTAAACTCTTGGTATTTGCGTAAGTTTTTAGCAAAACAGTTAAAAACAAGGATTGCTCCTGAATTGCACTTTTTTTTGGATGATCATTTTGACCAAGCAGCAAAAATTGACGCACTTATTGTGAAAATTCACAATAAAGAAAGAACTAATGGAGCAGAACCCTCTGTGGACTAATTTTGTAGTTCACCCCTCATCAGATGGAAATGCTTTATTTTTTGATTGACGTACTTGGTCACCAACTTCTTTCCAGCCAGAAAGTGCGTTCGGGTCTTCTTTTGCTTTTTCAATAACATCAAGGATACCACCAACAAGTATACTAAAATCAAATGAAAAGCCGCGATTGCATTTCACAATTTCAATTAATTCTTTGCCTAAACTCATTTCAATTTCATGTTTCAAGTCTTTTAGTTCCTTTATCCGGTGGCTCATATCTTCTTTTTTTTTATTAGCTTCCATAAAAATCTCCTATAATTTCTCCATTAACCACTCTAATCTTTCCAGGAATTATTAAGAAAAACGTACCCGGACAAAGAGTATGGCTGATACTAGGATAAGAAAATTAAATTTTAATTAATGAGATAAAAAATTAACAATCTATCTTGGGCAAATGTTATTTTTTTAATTCTAAATCCAAATTTCGGTAGTTGTGCTAGAATTTTTATCAAATTCACCTAAAGCTATTGTCACAGCGACCTATGAAATCCCTCCTTAGTAAAATCTTACGGAATGTTATTACCCAAGCTATCCTTGCGTTCATTGCCTTTGTCTATATAAAGTTTATTTATGGAACCAGTTGTTGGGAATTTAAAAACAAAGAAATTTTCCAAAAATATATAAATGAAAAAAAACCATTTATTGTTTCATTTTGGCACGGGCACTTATTGATGTTAGCTTGTGCCTTACAATGGAAAATTCCTGTCTACATGCTGATTTCAAACCACCGAGATGGAAAAATTATATCAAAAATCATTAACTATTTTGGTATTCAAACCATTGCTGGATCAACCAACAAAAATGGCTTTGAAGCCGTTCGCCAGATACTCCAAGTCATTAAAGAAGGCGCTGTTTTAGGGATAACGCCTGATGGCCCTCGCGGCCCCCGGGAAGCAATATCAGATGGAGTGTTACAAATCGCCCGCCTGGCAAAGGTTGATATTATCCCTTTGGCCTATAGCTGCAAACCGATGAAAGTTTTACATACCTGGGACCATTTCAGGATCGCCAAACCTTTTTGCAAGGGGGTGTTCGTAGTAGGTAGCCCTATTTCACCAACAGAAGATATTGAACAACTTCGGATATCTCTTCAACAAGCTATGGATCAAACAGTGAAGAATGCTGACGCCTGTTTTATCACCAAGAGTGGAATCGGATGAAGTTGAAAATAAACAAAAAAGACCTTGCAGAGCTAAAGTCTTTTTTGTTTTGTATTAAAGCACTATAAAGGGTGCATTAACCCATTACTTTCGCTTTGGCTGCTCCTGCTGCTGCAGAAACTTTTTTACCTGCTCTACCCGCAGCTTGACCTACTGATGAATTTGCTATTGCACTACCTGCAGCTTTCACGTTTGTTCCTAATTTTGTCAGGCCTGATTTCATTCTCTGTCCCGCGCTTGCTGCATTCACTTCGCTTGAAATAGCTAATAGAGCCACAGCCGCAATTGCTAAAGTTACTTTTTTCATATATTCCTCCATGTGTATTGTTAAAAAAAACATTTTACCAATTACAGGTATAATATAAAAAAGTTAATTGTTGATTAACAGTATTTATTCTGCATTTTATATAGATTTTTATTTTTAATATAACAACTCTACTAGCGAATACCTTTAATTTTTTTTTACTCCCCTCGTTCAAGGCCGCCAAAACTAGAAGGCTTATATAATGTGAATGAATAAATTAACTTGTAATCCCCAAATTGCATTAAATAAATGATGAATGAAACCGTGAAGAAGGCTTATTCATTGATTTTATTTAAATTTTCACTTGTTTTTTAAAAAAATTAGTTTTAAAAATTTAGCAAGCAACTCACTTCTGGTGCAATTTTGCTATCCTTTCCTTCTGATTCTGTCTTCAAACTAACGCTTATTTTTATCTGCGTTGTGCTACATTTTTTTAATGCAATGGCATTGAATTACTCTCATCCTTTTCCTGAAAAATTATATATTTTTAATACTGAAGAAATAAATTTTCAGGAAGTTAGTGCCAAAGTTTCTTTATTGGCGCGTATTGCGGGCGGGTATTGTTTAGGAAAGATGGCTGATAGGCATGGTTTTATAAAAACTATGAAAATTATTTGCCTAATATATATTATCACCAGCCTACTACTTACTTTTTTTGATAGGTCGAGCGTTTACAAAGGCGAGGCACTTCTCTGTTTGGCTCATGGGTTGCATTCATTTTTGAGATGGAGCAGTCTTATTTTGCCTGCTATCTACATTTTTCAACATTACAAAAAGTCAGATCGCCCCATCCATAGTGCTCTTGCATGGACTGCAGCTATTGGCGGGCTCATAATGGTCAACTTATGCACCAGCATTTTTATAAATGCACAGCAGATCAATTGGTGTGTGGTATATGCTATCAGCGGTATTTCAAGCATTGTTATCTATAGTTATATGGCAACTTTACCAGAATTAAAAATAAAAAAGACTCAAGAAAAGCCAGTTTCAAAGCAAGCTATTCTTCTTGCTTTTCTTCTTGCATGGATATGTGGCATTGGTCTTGCGTATCAATATTTTTTTGTTGAGAATTATGTAAGGGATGTGATGATCCTTAATATTCCCGGTCAACAAGTGATTTATTCACCATTTTGGATGATTCTTTTCCTTACATTCCTGCCAACCGCTCAAATCACCAAAAATTTAAAGATTGTAGAGATCGTAAAAATATCCTTAGGGGGAATATCATTGTCAGTTAGCATGCTTTATATTTTTCCATTTTTTAATTATTTTGTTCTGCTTGCTCATCAAGTAATATTTGCAATCTTTTTTGGATTATTTTTGTCCCCTGCCCTTAGATTCATATACCGAATTTTACAAGGATATAACTCGTATTTTCATATGAATTTTATTTCTTGTCTGGGGTTCGCATGTGCTCCGGTAGTCGCTAGCTATCTCGTAGGGTTAAAATTTCTTTCTATGCCATTGCGGGGGGCTTCTTTAATTGCCCTATTGATGGCAGCCTGCCTTTGGATAGACCATCGTTATGGCCTTTCTAAAGTAACTCCATACAAACGCACTCTATGATTTAACGCCCACTTCTTTCCATTCACCTTGCTCGAGGTCATCCAAACTGTAGGGCCCATAGTCAATACGAATCAAGCGGTTAACTTGCAATCCAAAATACTCCATAATCTTTCGAATTTCGCGGTTCTTACCTTCGGTTAAGGTCACCTGTAACCATGCGTTTTGACCTTTATGTTCAAAGTCTTTTTCAAATTCTATGGTGACTTCTCGGTAGCTTACGCCGTCTATGGTCATGCCCTGGCTCAGTTGCTCAACATCAAGCTTAGTAACATCCCCGTAAACGCGTACACG
Source organism: Alphaproteobacteria bacterium (assembly GCA_947478955.1). Lineage (GTDB taxonomy): Bacteria > Pseudomonadota > Alphaproteobacteria > Paracaedibacterales > CAITNM01 > CAITNM01. The sequence continues at coordinate 28,089 of CANJXJ010000016.1, forward strand.
GTAAACACGCTTCCATTCTGTCTGAGGAGACTCTGCAAACCTTGCAAATTCCCCATTATTGGTAAGCAGTAAAAGCCCTTCAGAATTCAAATCGAGTCGACCGACAGAAATAACCCGTTCCTCGAGCCCATATTCTTTAACAAAATCAAACACGGTTTCACGACCTTGTTCATCGTTATGGGTCGTCACTAGCCCGGCAGGTTTGTAAAATGCCCAAACTTTAACCTGATCCACGGCTTGAATAGGCTGACCATCAACTGTGATAATTTCACTACCATCAACCAACGGAGCTGGCTGCTTTGCCACCGTGCCATTTACACAAACACGGCCCTGGTCAATAAACCGGTCCGCATCTCGGCGGGAACAAACCCCACAAAGGGATATAAATTTATTTAGTCGTATTTTTTCTAACTGTACTTTTTCTGACATGCGCTTACAAACTTTTCTAAAATAAGGTGATCTAATTGCCCCAAAAGATATTCCGGGTGCCACTGCACACCCAAACAAAATGGGTGATTGGGGTCTTCTATGCCTTCTACTAATCCATCACTCGCAATAGCGTTAGCGACCAAGCCATGACCTAATTGGTCAATTCCCTGGTGATGAGATGAATTAATTTGGGATTCATTTTTTTTGTACCATTCATACAGTCTTGTACCTTTAATCACTTCAACTGCATGAGCTGCCTGAGTTGGTGGTACCGTTTCTGTATGTTTAATATCGCTTTTGTGTTGCGAACCCAGATCCTGGTATAAGGTTCCCCCGTATAAAATATTAATCAACTGATGGCCACCACAAATGCCCAGTACAGGTTTTTGAGTTGGCAAGAAGGCTTCTAACAGGGATTTTTCAAATTGACTGCGCAAACTTCGGCGTTTTAATGTGGGATGAAATCCAGACTGACCGTAGAGCTCAGGGTCATGATCAAAGTGCCCACCCGCAATAACGAGTCCATCAAACCTGTTAACATATTCTGGTATAAGGCTATGCTCATAGCCTATAAAACAAGGAACTGCCCCCATTTTAACAAGGGAATCATGATACCTATGACGAGTTGCATACCAGGGGTAATTTGAATACCAGGCGGCCGCAGGCTCTGATTTTGTATCAAGATAATCTAGCGGTATGGCAATAAGCGGAAGAGTCATAGGAATTCAGGCCTTTTATTTTTGGATCCTCTGGTCAAGCCAGAGAAAAACTGAAGAGGGGTACCCAGTAGTTTCCCGACGAGTTGATCGTAGGGTCCATATCAATGCATTACTCATTTTATAACAGAACATTCTCGCTAGCACCATCATCAATTCCTCAAAAGCAATCCGCAACAAAACCATCCAAAACCGGATTGATTCCAGAAATTGGCGGTGCAAAATTATGAGCCGCTATCACAAAAACCTGTGGGGATATATCATCAACGTTGTAACCACATAAGCAACTAATTCCTGACATAATACCGGTTTTTGCTTTAATGCTCTTAGGCAATGCTCTGCCTCTAAGGGTGCTATTTTCTTCACCTGGACTTGGCAAGGCATCAATAAACTCTTTAACCCCATATCCTTTCTGTAAAAGCTTAAAAAGTTGACGTGGTTGTATTCGGTTGTAACGCGATAAGCCTGAACCATCAACAAATAAAGCATTGTTCATTTCAACATTAAAATGGGTTTTGATAAGCGACTTAAATACTTTATCTCCATCTTGCCACTCGTTTATGGTTTGGGGCTTTTCTTTGTGGATGATCTTTAAATAGATACAATCAAACACTAAGTTATCAGACCTCTTAAGAGCCGGCGGAAGAATAACCCCTAGGGGCTCTGAGTAATGGGTGGCAATAACTTCTGTAATTTTTGGCAACTTTGCGCCATCTTTAACAATAACCACTGCATTAGAAATATTAGCCGTTTTTAAAATGGTCTTAATTTTGTTTAAAATATAGCCATCAATAGTTTCCGGGGATATAGCGCGCATAATAGGCTTATCTGCCACATGAATGTTACCACTTGCCTTGATACCCTCGCCGTTCCAAGAAAGTTTTATGGCTGATTTTTCTAAAGTGGTAACAACGTCACATTCAACCGTGTATGCTGCGTTATTCTCGATGGTTGCAGGCTTTCCTAATACGCCTGGTGTAATGGTTACAGATATTAGATTTTGATCAATATTAGTTGATGAAACTGGTCTACTGTAACGGGTTCCCATATCGTCAATAATAATATTTCGTGAATACGCAGGAGTTTTAAATACGGATGCATCCAGAATAACTTTTCCAGGCATTCTTTTTTCTTTCAAAGCTTCCAAAAGTTTTAATACATGTTCAGAACGCAATGTAGGATCTCCGGAAAAGGTTATGATCACATCTTTTGTAGTAAGCGATAATTTGGTTTCATAACGGTAATCACTTCCAAGCGCCTTATAAGCCAACAATGCTGTAATTGTTTTTTGACAACTTGCAGGCGTGATATAAACATCTGCTTCATGCTCAAGTAAAGAATTATCCCTGTGAACGCCCCCCACGATGTATGAATAAAACGCCGGCTTTTTGTCGTAAAGAAGCCGTTGATGGGTTGATAAGCAGCCACTTAAAAATAAAAAGCTTAATACATAAAATGCAATTCGAGATACCATGGCGGGAATTTTTAAGCTAATTTTTTCCTACAATAGAAGATTTGCACTTCGAAACACAAAGATTTTGCATAATTTTTTTTATTAGGCACATAACCTTTATATGGTAAGTGTTTTCATGTAGAATTATAGCATTGATTATAAAATTTAGTTTTCATGCGCATTAGTCGAAAAGTTCAAAAAATCTTGAGTTTTTATGAAACTGATAACCCAGGATCAAAAACAAATTTGGCAAGAATTTTGATGAATGGTCGAGTTGGCGGCACTGGGAAATTATTAGTTCTAGCCGTTGATCAAGGATTTGAACACGGTCCTGACCGCTCCTTTTCCCCCTACCCTGCAGCCTATGATCCCCATTACCCCTATAAACTAGCGGTTAATGCCGGACTATCAGCCTATGCAGGTCCGTTGGGATGGTTAGAAGCTGGGGCAGGAACTTATTGTGGACAAGTGCCACTTATTTTAAAAATGAATAGTTCCAATAGCTTAATGGGTAAGGATATAGCACCCGATCAGGCAATAACAGCTAGCATTGATGATGCGTTGCGCTTAGGGTGTAGCGCTATTGGTTTTACAATTTATCCGGGCTCGGACGCCAGCCTTGACCAATTTGAAGAGCTCCGTGATTTAAGTGCCGAAGCAAAAGCTGCAGGCCTTGCAGTGATTGTATGGTCATACCCTAGAGGGAATTTTTCCAAAGAAGGGGAACGTGCTGTTGATGTGATTTCTTATGGCGCGCATATGGCAGCCCTTTTAGGAGCGCATATTATTAAAGTGAAGCTTCCAACAGAACATTTAGAACATCCAGAAAACAAAAAAGCATTTGAAGCAAATAATATTCCAATTAAAACCATAGAAGACCGCATAAGGGTTGTGGTCAAAGGATGCTTTAATGGTCGGCGTATTGTGATATTTTCTGGCATGGAAATGAAAAACGCTAGTGCGGTGGTAGATGATGCAAAAGCTATAGCTGCTGCTGGAGCATTTGGTTCAATTTTAGGACGAAATTGTTTTCAACGCCCCTATGAAGAAGCCATGGCCATGTTGAAAGATGTTGCGGCAGTTTATCAAAAGAGTTGAGGAATAGTAATATCTGAGTTTTGTCATCCCCGGGAAGGCGGGAATCCAGTTCTATAAATTTCTGGATTCCCGCCTTCGCAGGAATGACAAGGTCATTACATTTTTAAGTCCACTCCTGGGTGATGAGATACATGATGCCACTGATGTTCTTCTCGTGCCAATTTTATAGGCCCATGGGAAAGCTCCTCGTCCCATAAAAACAAGTAAGATTGGTTCTGGGTATGATTTTTTTTAAAAGAAGAAAAAATTAAGGGGGTGTCTAAATAAATGAACATTAAAAATAAGCTAGGGTTGCTAATCAAAAATGAGATGCTACCATCTTTGTAACACCGCAAATACTGAAAATAATTAAACCCATGGGTATTTAAGAATGTATCAGATGCTTCTCTGACCTTGTGAGCCATTTGCAATAATGGATGGTTATTTTCTATTTAATCATGAAGCTATTCTTCGCTGCTCTTTTATCAAAAAAAGTAACAGATTATGTTTTGTGGAACAATTATTTAAGTGCTTGGTGAAGGTTTCCCCCCATCAATTGCTTGCTTTAAAAATGTAGCTCATAAAAAAAACCTCTTGTGCCTAACCTAACGTCATACATTAGAGTTAATCCAAGAGACAGATCGTAGATTTAGTAAAGATGAACAAGTGGAAAATCAGTGAGTTGGCTAAACTGACTGGTGTATCGGTAAGAACCTTGCACTATTATGACCACATAGGATTATTAAAATCATCTGAACGGCAACCCAATGAGTTTCGTATTTACGGAAAAAATGAACTACAGATTTTTTTACAGGTATTATCGCTAAAGTCTTTAGGGTTTGAGCTTTCAGTAATTAAAGATTTGCTGGATAAAAGCATTACAGCCCACGAACATTTTCTTATCCAAAAAAAGCTATTAGATGAAAAAATTGCCACTTTAACTAGGTCAAGTAAAATTCTTGGAGACATGGTAAGTATTCCTAACCCGGCCCCTTTGGATTTGATTTTAAAACTTATTTCAATGTATCACTTATCCAATCAATTAGAAAAAACTCCCGTTCGAAAACTATTACCCCAAACGTTGCTTAAAAAATCAACAGATTATAAGGAACGCATTTGCGCCATTCTACTGCAGGTAGGCATTATCTCGAATGATGACTTACTGGGCTTATGCACACAGCTTTTGGAAGAACTTACAAGCTGATATCTGAGCTGGAAAAAATCAGCTTTTTAATTTTTACTTAAAAAACCCTTGCATCTAACCCAACTTCATGGCTTATGTATAAGAAATTGGGGGTGCCTCATGGATAAGTGGCAAATTAGCGAGTTCAGCAAACTGACCGGCGCATCGACACGAACTCTTCATTATTATGACCATATTGGGATTTTAAAACCATCAAAACGGCAAGCTAATGGCTTTCGCCTTTATGGAAAAAAAGACTTACAAACTTTGCTGCAAATATTCTCTTTAAAGTTTTTAAGATTTGATCTTGTAACAATTAAGGGCCTGCTGGATGGAAGTATTTCAGTATCGGAAGAATTTTTTGCCCAGAAAAAGGCATTGAACAAAGAAATTGATAAACTTGCTATGGCCCACAAAATTCTAGAAGAGGTTACTAAGATTGCTAGTTCAGCTCCTCTGAATCTTGTCTTGACTCTCATTGAGCTTTATCGCATCCCCCATCAATTAGAAAAGCTGGGCGCTCGCAAATTACTATCTAAAGATCTGCTTAAAAAATCAAAAGAATACAAAGATCGTGTTTACGACATTAATCAGCAAATAGGCGTTATTTCTCATGACGACTTACTAAAACTATGCATTGAGCTTTTGGAAGAAATATATCAACTGGTTCCGGATACGATGCGCCATAGAAAGGATGTGATTTTTGTAGAAAATAAGATTATGGGCTTGATTGACAACTCGTAACCATCAACTTTTACAAAATCACTTTATTTTACTGCTACAGCCACGTGATTATCCGCTATCGGAATCACATGCCCCGACACCTTTTCTTCAAACAAAAAGGCATAATATAAAGAAAAAAGCTTTTTTCCAAAGAGTGTAAAATCTTTATCTTTTAATGCTGAGACTTCAACCCAGGCGTAATCTAGAACTTCATTATTATCAATTTGAATATTAATCTCTTCAGTAAGCATGGTCTCAAACCCCATGTTTACAAAAGTAACCCCATCTTTTTCATGTGTTTTATTATTTACAAAAGAAAGATACATATCCTTTTTAGTCAAATGAATAAAGTGACCCCCAAAGTCAAGAACACTAAGCAGCTATTTTTGAGGAGAGATTCATCTCTTGTTTCACTTTCTTTTGCTGCTTAATTTCTTTTTTTTCTTTAACCATTAAAATATTTGTGGTGGTGGTTGGGCCTTGTGGATCTC
>CANJXJ010000017.1 GCA_947478955.1 Alphaproteobacteria bacterium
CAGAACCGGTTGTGTGGCGTATAATGATTGGTAAAATATTGGCGTTGAAAAATTCTTCGCAAATGGGATAAAGACGATCTGTCATATAGGCTAAACTCCTTCTGCTTGAAGTCTAACTCTATTTAGTTAGTTTGTTAACAGTTCCTAGTAATAACACTCGTCATGGTAAATTTATTTCAGCATCTAGATCCCGAAACAAGTTCGGGATGACAATTGAAAGTATAGTAACGGGATCCCGGCTTTCGCGGGGATGATAGAGATTTTATATTCGGGGAAGTGATTTTATTTTCGTGGCAATGGTCTTGGTGAAACGCCTATTGGTTGAAGTTATTATCCCTTAGTGAAGTTGCTTTTATACTATCTAGCCAAGCTGGGCGAAACGTTTTATAATACTTTATCAATATAAAATGAACTAACTTTTATGAAAATGAAAAGAATTTTACTAGTAGCTTTAGCTACTTTACCTTTGTTTTTAACGAGCTGCGCGCCAAAATTGGGTGGCAGTGATTACTCTATGGCTGATGTGGGTGCTAATAGCACAAGCCTTAAAGGATCAATTATTTCTATTCGTGTAGTTAATCTTGTGGCTACTGACGCTAACAAGCCAGGGCTTGGTGCGGGAGTTGGTGCAATAGCAGGTGGTACTACTGGTTATGTTGTAAGTAATGGTGGCCCATTTACAACCGTTGCCGGCGGATTGTTGGGTGGTGTAGCTGGGCATTTTGCTGAGCAAGCGTTAACTAACCAAGAAGGTTATGAATATACAGTTCAGCTTGATAATGGTAGCGTTCAAACTATTGCGCAGGGTGCTGAACCAAAAATGTCAGTCGGACAACGAGTTATTGTTGTGTTGAACAACAAGGGTGTTCAAGGGCAACAAGCACGTTCTCGTGTGATTCCAGATAATTCTGCACGTTAATTAGAGGGATTTATGGACGCGCAAACGGCAGCAGCTGCAGCAACTACGGTTATGCCAAGCATTCCATCGGCAAGTGATGTTGTGATGCAAACAATGGCACAAGTGGGCCCTCAAGTAGCAAAACATCTTTCAATGTGGGATTTGTTTTGGGGGGCCGACATTGTTATTAAGTTGGTCATGCTTGGGTTAATGGTTGCCTCAGTTTGGTCATGGACAATTATTTTCCATAAGGTTATTCGAGTTCATCGCTTGAATAACTTGGCTGATCAATTTGAAGAAGCATTTTGGTCAGGTGGTCCATTGGATGAATTATTTAATCGATTGCAAAGCAGGTACACCGATCCTATGTCAGCGGTATTTTGCGCAGCGATGCGTGAATGGCGCCGGTCAATGTCGAAGGGGTATACAAAAGCGGCAGGTATGCGTGGAACGATGGAGCAACGTATTGAAAGAGTTATGCAAGTAACTGTTGGTCGTGAAATGGATCAGCTAGAACGCCATATGGGGTTCTTGGCTTCTCTTGGGGCAAACGCGGTGATTGTGGGGTTATTCGGTACGGTTTTAGGTATTATGAATAGCTTTGAAAATATTGCTACCATGCAAAATACCAACCTTGCAGTGGTGGCACCTGGTATTGCAGAAGCGCTATTTGCAACGGCGATTGGGTTGATTGCAGCAATTCCTGCAGCAATTGCTTACAATAAATTATCTAGCGATTTGAACAGGTACGCTAACCGTCTGGATGCCTTTGTAAGTGAGTTCAGCTCCATTATTTCCCGTCAATTGGAAGAGAGCAGCTAATGGCTAGCCCTATCAGTTCCTTTAGCAAACGATCAGGACGCAGGCGTAACACTGGGTTTAATTCAACCATCAACATTACGCCATTAGTAGATGTGATGTTGGTGTTGTTGATTATTTTCATGGTAACAGCGCCTATGTTAACTGTAGGCGTGCCTGTGGATTTGCCAAAAACCCAGGCTGCCCAAATGAATGATAGCGTTGATCCACTTGTGGTAAGCGTTAATGCTAAAGGAGAAACCTACATTCAAGAAGCACTTGTGCCTATGAAAGCAATAGTTGATCGTTTAAAAGCTATCACCAATAATAATCCCGAAGCAAAAATTTACGTACGAGGTGATCACAAAATTGCCTATGGTAAAATTATGGAAGTGATGGGAGCCATTGCAGCAGCGGGCTTTCACAAAGTTTCGTTGATTGCAGAGTTGCCATCGTCTGCGCGGTAGTCAATGCGTAAGGCGATTCTCTATTCATTCCTTCTCCATATCTTCATTGTACTAGCGGTCTATTTTGATTTGCGTTTTGCATTTTTTCAAAAAATGGACACATCTCATACAATGCTGATTGATTTTGTGGCAATTAGTGACAAATCAGCAGCGCCTAAGCGTGCAATTGCGCCAGCGCCTGATGAGACAGCAAAAGAAGAAGGGCCAAAGGAAGAAATTAAAAAGCAACCCATTCCAGAGCCTGAAAAACCAAAGGAACCCGAGAAGCCAAAAGAAGAAGAAAAGCCTAAAGAATTAGAGAAGCCAAAGGATAAAGACAAACCAAAAGAAGAAAAAATTCCTTTGAAAAAGGATAAGGACAAACCTAAAAAAGAAGAAAAAAAGAAAGAAGAAGTTAAAAAGAAGGATAAGAAAACGCCTAAAAAAGCTGAGGTTGATCTTACTAAACCAAAGCCAAAAGGGGCCAAGGATGACGCTAAGGACAAAAATCCCAAGGCCAAAAAGAAGAGTATTGATGACGTTTTAAGTAGTGTGATTAAAGACGACACAGACGCAATTGATGATTTGATTGGTGAAGATGGCGCTGACGTTGATGATCTTGCGCCAGTGGTGACTGCATCAGAAATAGACGCGGTACGGGCTAAAATTCGCCCATGTTGGTCAGTACCGGCAGGTGCTAAAGGGGCGAAGGATTTGGTGGTTGATATTGATATGGAATTAAGTGCTGATGGTACGGTTATAAAGGCTGATATCGTTGATAAGCGTCGTATGGCAAATGATCCCTATTACACCATTGCAGCAGAAAGTGCGCGACGCGCGGTGCTTGATCCGAAATGTAATCCATTGCCTTTGCCCAAAGGTAAGCATGATCAGTGGAAGAACATGACCATGAGTTTTAATCCGAAGGATATGTTTTAGGTATGGCTTTTACCTATCATCCTCGCGAAAGCGCGGATCCAGTGAAGTTAATCATTATGGATTTTCGGCTTCGGGGGAATGACAAGCGGGTACGGGAATGACAAGAGGGTGTGGGAATGAGAAGCGGCCCCTACAATGACTAAGCGCATCTTTGTCATCGCTGGGGAAGCATCTGGTGATTTTCTAGGTAGCCAGTTACTGCAGTCGCTTAAGAAGCTACATCCGGATTGTGAAATCGCAGGTGTTGGAGGGCAACAAATGCAAGCTCAAGGCCTTTCGAGCTTGTTCCCCATGACTGATATTTCGCTGTTTGGCTTAGTTGAGCTTATTCCCCATTTGCTTAAGGTTCTAAAACGTATTAAACAAACAAAAGCAGCATTGAATGCTTTTAAGCCGGATGTTCTGGTAACTATTGATTCCCCTGGATTTTGTTTAAGAATTGCCAAATATGCGAAGCAATTAGGCATTCCTGTGGTGCATTACGTGGCGCCATCGGTTTGGGCATGGCGGGCAGGGCGTGCCAAGAAGTTTGCAAAAAAAATACGCGTAGATCATCTCTTGTGCTTGCTGCCCTTTGAGCCAGCGTACTTTACATGTCACGGTTTGCCATCAACCTTTGTGGGACACCCGGTTACTGGGGTGGAATTACCTAACGACAGTGGATTTCGTGAATCCATGGGCATTAGTCGAGAAGCTACCTTAGTTTGCTTATTGCCTGGAAGCCGCAAAAGCGAAATTGGGAACCTTTTAAAAATATTTTTAGAAGCAATAGCCAAATTGCCATTGAACAGACGCATTGAAGTGGTCCTGCCAACCCTGCCACACCTAGCGCCCCTGATTGAACCATTGATTCAAGAAGCTCGGATTCCTATAAAAATAGTCACGACAGTTGAGCAAAAGTGGCAGGCCTTCATGCAAAGCAGTATTGCTTTGGCGGCTAGTGGTACAGTAAGTTTGGAGCTTGCTTATGCGGGTGTCCCTCAGGTTATAGCCTATAAAATATCAAGGCTTACCTATTGGATTGTAAAATGGTTGATCACCACTAAGTACGCAAGCTTGGTAAATATTTTAAGCAAAAAAATGGTTGTGCCTGAATATTTACAAGATCAATGCAACCCTGAATTTTTGAGCAAACAATTAGATAACATGTTGGCAGACGGCCAATATCAAAAACAAATTCGCCAAAAATATAAGGAAGTAATTGATACCTTAAAAGTTCCAGGGGCGTGCTCAAGTGATGTGGCAGCGTCGGTGGTGAGTAAGTTTTTAAACGCGCGGTGAGCAGATTTTTCTTTGTTTTGGATCCTCTGGTCAAGCCAGGGGAAAACTAGAAATGGATTCTGGGAGTAGGCCAGAGGAAAACTAGAAAGGGATCCTCTGGTCAAGCCAGAGGAAAATTCAACGTGATCTAATAATGAATCACTCGCCCATATGCATCGAGGGTTGATTCATGCATCATTTCCGAAAGAGTAGGGTGGGGGAAAATGGTATGCATTAGTTCGGCTTCGGTGGTTTCTAAGGTTTTTCCAATCGCAAAGCCTTGTACTAGCTCAGTAACTTCTGCTCCTATCATATGCGCACCAAGTAGTTCACCGGTTTTTGCATCATAAATTGTTTTTACCAATCCATCAGGTTCGCCTAAAGCAATGGCCTTGCCATTACCACGGTAGGGGAATCTGCCAACTTTTAACGTGTGACCAAGGGTTTTTGCTTTTTCTTCAGTTAAGCCAATGCTGGCAATTTGGGGATGGCTATAGGTGCAGCCGGGGATGTTGGTTTTTTTGATAGGGTGTAATCCTTTTACGCCAAACATATGTTCAACAGCTAAGATACCTTCATGACTAGCTTTGTGAGCAAGCCACGGAGCACCGGCAACGTCACCAATGGCGTACACGCCTTTTTCTGCCGTTTCGCACCATTCATTAACTAAGATCTGGCCTTTTTCAATCTTAACTTTTGTCTTTTCTAAACCTAGATTTTCTGTATTGCCTGAAATGCCAATGGCAACAATCACGGCATCTACCTTTAGTTTTTCAATGTCTTTGCCATCTTTGGAAATGATTGCGTCAACATGGTCTTTTGCAGGGGTCAATTTACTGATCGCCCCTAAGTGGAATTTTATACCTTGTTTTTCAAACTGCTTATGCGCTAAATCAGAAATTTCTGCATCTTCATTGGGTAAAATTCTTGTTAACATTTCAACAACAGTAACATCAACCCCAAGGGTACGATAAAAACTGGCAAACTCAATGCCGATGGCACCTGATCCGATAACCAATAATGATTTTGGAGTAAATTCAGGGGTCATGGCTTGCTTGGCCGTCCAAATGCGAGGATGAGCATCAACGCCTGGCAGCATTCTTGCCTTGGCTCCGGTTGCAATAATAATATTTGAAGCTGATATGGTTTCAGGTTTTTCACCACTAATTTTTAATGCGGTAGCTTTTTCAAAACTGGCATTTCCGTAAAAAACTGTAACTTTATTTTTAGCTAAAAGCCCTTTGATACCAGCTGATAATTGCCCGGCAATTTTTCGTGACCTTTCAACCATTTTAGAAAGGTTAGGTTTGACCTGTCCTACTTCAATGCCAAATTCATTAGCGTTATTAATAAGATGAAGCACTTCAGCTGAGCGGAGCAACGCTTTGGTAGGAATGCATCCCCAATTTAAACACACACCACCGAGGTGTTCTTTTTCAATAATTGCTACCTTTTTCCCAAGCTGGCTGGCCCTGATAGCAGACACATACCCGCCAGGTCCGGCACCAATCACAACAACATCAAAATTTTGCATATTTCACCCTTATAATTTTTGTATCTTTCTAAGATAACGGAAGTTATGATGGGATGCTATTTTCTTTTTAATGTTGCATAATAAAGCACAATCCCAGGGAGGTTTGATTGGTAATATGGCTGAAATCATCGTTTACACGACAAATTATTGCCCTTATTGCGTAAAGGCAAAACAAATCCTTCGCAATAAAGGGGTGGATTTCGAAGAAATTGATTTAACTAATGATGATGCTGGCCGAATTGCGCTGGTTGAAAAGTCAGGAGGCCGCAAAACCGTGCCCCAGATTTTTATTAATGGACAGCATATCGGTGGGTGTGATGATTTAGTAGATCTTGATGCAAAAGGGGAGCTTGCTTCTTTACTAGTATGAGTTTATTTAAAGCTAAGTCCCAGAATCTTCCTTCGGAAACGTTTGCCGCTCTTGATATAGGTTCAAGCAAGGTTTGCTGTGCTATTGCCAAAATGAACCGAGATATTAACCCTGAAAAAGGGGTGACAATTAAAATTTTGGGCGTTGCATCTCACGTTGCAAAAGGGATTAGAGGGGCGTCAATTATTAACCTCGAGGATCTTGAAGACTCTATTTTAAATGGTATTCATTCAGCAGAACAGCTTGCTAAACAAACTATTCGTAGCGTGTATGTGAATCTTCCGGCAGAAGCGCTCCAATCCCATTACATCACCACAAAAATTTCTCTTTATGGGCAGCCTGTCAAAGAGTCACACCTTCAAAAAGCGTTAGATGTTAGCCGTGATCAAAGTATAGGGGTGGGTCGGCGGATTATTCATATTTTCCCCATTTCCTATGACCTTGATGACAGTACGCATATTCATGACCCAAAGGGGATGCTGGGAGATACTCTAACAACTAGCGTGCATGTTATAACGGCGCCGATCCATTTGATTGCGAATTTAAGTGCCTGTATTGGCAGGTGTCACTTGGATGTAAATGCATTTGTGGCGGGTCCTTATGCTACTGCACTTTCATGTTTGGTAGATGATGAAAAAGAAATGGGCGTGACCCTGCTTGATATTGGCAGCCACAGCATTTCGATGATGAGTTTTTATAATGGTAATCCAGTGTACTTGGGATGTATTCCTGTGGGGGGAAGCCATATTACCCATGACATTGCCCAAGGACTTAACACCAATATTAGTCAAGCGGAGCGCCTTAAAACTCTTTACGGAACGCTACTGGGTACTCTTGATGATCGGGAAACAATTTTGGTTACCCAGCTTGGTGAAGATAATTCAACCTTTGCGAATCCCGTTTCGAAAAGTTTTTTAATGCACATTATTAAGGCTAGGGCTGAAGAAATACTTGAAGCTATTGAACGGGCATTAACGTCTCAAAAAATTGATCCTATAGCCTTGCAACGGTTTGTAATTACGGGTGGGGCCAGCCAATTACAGGGCCTGCGAGAATCTATGCAAACATACTTTAACCGAGTGGTGCGCGTGGCTACGCCGCAGGGGTTACAAGGTATTGGTGATGTAGTGCACACGCCAACGTTTTCGTTGTGTGCGGGGCTTTTACAGTATGCAATGCTTGATCATCAAGGAATGCAGTTAAACCGCGCATTGGAAAAACCAAAGGGTGTGGTTGGGCGTACCTGGGGTTGGATTCGTAACCATGTATAATCTATGAATGCAAAACTCACTATCAGTTCTGAAAAACAAAAACGTCTTGAAAAAGCGTTGCGAGAAAATTTGCGTAAGCGTAAAAGTCAACAACGGGAACGTGAAGATAAAGAGAAGGCAGTAATACTGGATGACCAGGTCGTGCTGCCGCGCTCTCCTCGTGATGACGGGTGAATTCGTCAGGGGCTGAGTAGCCCTAGATCATGGGGTCAAGCACGAGGAAGAAGGAAGCGGGGGGTGTGTTTAGTGCCTTCTCCTATTCAATAACCCTTTCCAAAGAATACGTTCCCCAAAAACCCATGACCCAAGCCACAATAAAAGGCAGTTTTTTTTCATGGGTAATTTTTGCCAAAATACCAAGAGAAATGGCGGTTATCAGGCAATAGGCTGAAAAGTCATTCATTGAAAAATGCCCAGCACCTAAGCTGAATAGGGCTACATCAATAAGCTGCATACTGTTTTTTCTAAAATGTTGATATATCCATAAAACACAAAACACCCATAAGCTTTGATAAAAATGATGGATGCCTAATGCCAAGGTAACCAGTGTAATAACAGCAAGAACAATATTAACTTGGCGTGATTTCCAATCTTGCCATGCAAGGGCCAAGCTTAAGGTGAGTGCAAGCCAACTCTCCATTTTTCATCTAAAACTAAAGCTTACTGGAAAACGTTCCCAGGTGATTTTTTCAGCATCAATTTTTATGCCCCAATATCCCTTAAGGTTTTTCTCAGTGGCTCCAAAGCGGATATCGCAAAGTAGTAGGGAATTGTTATCAAGAACGGGCAGAACCCAATTATCTGCAAACCAATAAAAAATACTAATTTCTCGTTTATTAAGAGTTGTTGCAGGAATGCTAGTTTTTTCAAAGCTATGCCATTTAATAGGTTCTGGCTTAAGCATGTTTAAAAACCCTACGCGGAAGCAATTGGGTTCTTCAACGACAATACGGCGATAAAAAATACTGAACATTGTGGTAAAAGCTTCAGCGCGTACAACCGGATTTTTTTCTTGAGATCTGACAAAGTGTAAGGCCTTGTCATGTACAGCAATTCCTAAAAACAGATAAGCGGTCGTAAAAAGTAGCACTGCTGCAGCAATAGTTTGCGAAACATCTATGCGTTTTTTGATGAACCAACCGGTGATTATGCTCAATAGCAACGGTACAGAATAAACAGGATCAACAATAGGTACAGCGCAAAAACTAAAACGATGATCAGAAAATGGGGCTAATAGTTGGGTGCCATATACGGTGAAAACATCGAGCAGGGGATGGGTAATCAATGCCCAAAACCATAGGCCAATCCATGATGGTAATAATTGTTGTTTATAAAAATTATTACATATCCACCCCATGATAGGGGAGACTAAGGGAGCAAAAAATAAGGAATGGGTGACCCCACGATGGTGCAGCATTTCTGCGCACATATCTTGAGAAAAGCGCACAAGAACATCGGCATCTGGAAGCATGCCAATAATGGCGCCATAGGCTAAGGCTTTGCGACCTAAGGTGCGTTGAAAGCCCACTTGGCCCACAGCTGCACCTAGTATTCCTTGGGTGATTAAATCCATTAAGATTATTTCCTTTTGGCGCGCAGCTTTGATAGAATTTCGTTTAATCTATCTTTTAGGTGCGATTTTATGGTGCGTTTTTCTTCGTCAGAAAAGCTTGACCAGTGTTGTATTTCATGGCTATTCCGTCCACACCCAATGCAGATTTTATCACTATTTAGGGTGCAAATTCTTACGCAGGGAGACTGTTCCAATCCAATGCTCCCTTTTCTTGCAGAAATTTTAAAATTTGTCGATGAATTACTCGTGGATGGTCATCTGCTTGTAAAGTGACACAACGAGTCGGGTGTTCTTTTGCAATTTTTAAGAATCCATCCTTAATGCGTTGGTGGAATTCAATATCCATGGCTTCAAAGCGTCCTTCTACGACAATATCGCCTTCCATACGAGCAGTTGCTCGTTTGAGTCCTTCTTGAACATCAAGGTCAAAAATGAAGGTAAAATTTGGTTCGGTATTACCAATAACGTGTTGATACAGTACTTGTAAAAATTCTAGATCAACACCTCGACCATATCCTTGGTATGCAACGGTTGAATCAGCGAATCTGTCACATAAGACCCAATCACCTTGATCAAGAGCAGGTTTAATAGTGTTTTGCCAATGATCTGCTCGTGCTGCGTACATTAATAAGACTTCACTCATGGTTGACCAGCGATCAACAGATCCTGTTACTAGCAGATTACGAATAATTTCTGCCCCAGGGCTTCCGCCAGGTTCGCGCGTAAGCACCACGTTAATATTATGTTTTTTTAAGGTTTCAGCTAGGATCAGCGCCTGTGTGCTTTTTCCTGTACCTTCTCCACCTTCAAAAGTTATAAACATATCCACTCCATTGATAGACTTTATAGGTTTTACTAAAAATTTTCTAGAAGCATAGGACACCATCCTTAAAATTCATAAAATATTAAGAAATTTTTCTTAAACTTAGCCTTGAGTGTAAATGGGAATTTTTATATGAAAAAGTTTTATTCAGTTCTGATCGGGTTGATATTTTTAGGATTTATCAGTGAGATGAATGCCTCAAGCCAGGAACAGCGCAGAGGTAGGCAAACAGCTCAATCAAACCGTCAAGGTAAGGCTTCTCCTTCTACACAAGGGCAACGTGGTAAAGCAACCGTAGCTAAAGGTAAAAGTAGACAACAATCAGCGGGCGGCAGGAACCGAGCAGCAGGTGGTAGGAACCAGGCGGCAGGTGGTAGGAACCAAGCGGCGGCCGGCAGGAACCGAGCAGCAGGTGGTAGGAACCAAGCAGCGGGCGGCAGGAAACAAGCAGCGGGTGGTAGAAAACCAGGAGCAGGCGGTAGGAAACAAACAGCGGGTGGTAGAAAACCAGGAGCAGGCGGTAGGAAGCAAGCAGCGGGTGGTAGAAAACCAGGAGCAGGCGGTAGGAAGCAAGCAGCGGGTGGTAGAAAACCAGGAGCAGGCGGTAGGAAACAAACAGCGGGCGGCAGGAACCAAGCAGCGGGTGCTAATGCATGTACCACAAAAGAAATTGTAACTGTTGTAAAAGGAGCAAAACCTTTAGCAAGTGGTGGTGGAACCCCGGCCCAAAAAGCTGCTCATAGGCAAATGCTCTCATGTTATTCGAAAATAAAAGGTAAAGCGCAAGGTGCGATACCCAAACCACTTCAATCATTTGCTAATGGATTAAAATCTGCTTGTGCTAAAAGAACGACACCAGAAATGCGGAAAGTCTTTGCAAAAACTTGCGGTCCCATTAAAGCACAAGGGTCATCCCGAAACCCTTCTTCTCAGCAGATGGCAGATGATGATGCTACCGTTCAAGATGATGATGGTTCAACAGGTGATACAAGCATGGATGACACTCCAGGTGATGCAGGCATGGAAGCAGATGATTCCAGTGGTGACGTAAGCATGGATGAGAGCTCAAGTATGGGCGATGATTCGGTACAAGATGCTGATGCAAGCATGGCCCCAGATGATTCCAGTGGTGACGGTATGGATGAGAGCTTAAGTATGGGCGATGATGTGGTACAAGATGCTGATGATATGAGTATGAGTGATGGATCATCAGATAGTTTTGGGCAAGATGATAGCTTTGGCGGCGGAGGCTTCACTGATGGTGACATGGGTGGTTTCTCTGGTGGTGACATGGGTGGTTTCTCTGGTGGTGACATGTCAGGTGGAGACAACAGTTATGGCGGATATCCGATGGGCAGCCAGAGTAGTTATCCTCAACAAGGGGGGTATACTGACCCTTCCATGGGCTATCCGACCCAGGGTGGTGGTTATCCCCAACCTTATGGGGGCGGCTATCCTAACGTAGGTTTTTAAATAGATATATAAACTATTCCTCTGGGTAAAGGGCCTCAATTGCTGAGGCCTTTTATTTTTGTGGTCGACATGCAATTTATTTTAGGCTAGAAATATAGCCATGCGGGCGCCTAGCTCAGATGGTAGAGCAGCTGACTCTTAATCAGCGGGTCGTAGGTTCGATTCCTACGGCGCCCACCACAGCCTGCAAGGGTTTCAGAGGTTTTTGAAAATCTCAGTCAAATCCTGGTGCTACTCTGGTGCTAGCTTTGAGAAAAGTAGAGTCACGAATAAGTTACCATGAGGCTAAAATTAATTTCTTCTCACTTTTTAACGGATACCCACCTAAAGTACTTTACACCCTATATTGTACTTCCAACCTGGTAGCATCTTTATGACACAACAAAATACGAAACTTTTTGATTTAGACGTAGTTATCGAATGGCTTAAGTCTCAGGACTATAGAGTTACTCGTCCTTTCATACCTCGCGCTTTCTATTGCGATGCACCACCTCCAGCCAAATTACTTAAAGCTGCCATCCTAGACACGGAAACTACAGGGATAAACCCTGTAACTGACAAAATAATCGAGCTTGGTATCGTGATCGTTGAATATTGTCCGGACACAGGTCAGGTTTATCGAGTGCTTGAAACCTATGATGAATTGGAAGATCCGGGCTTACCGATTCCACCAGAGTCAACCAAGATTCACCATATTACCGACGACATGGTACATGGCAAAAAAATTATCGACGCCGACGTTGAGAGGCTAATGGCTGATATATCCCTGATCATTGCGCACAATGCAACATTTGATCGAGGAATTGTCGAAGCAAGGTTGCCATTCTTTCAACATAAGGCTTGGGCCTGTTCATTTGCCCAAATACCTTGGAAAAATGAAGGGTTTGGTTCTGCAAGTTTAGAATTCCTTGCTTACCGATGCGGGTTTCATTTCAATGGTCATCGCGCTTCAATAGACTGTCATGCTCTACTCGAAGTGCTGCAATCTGACCTTCCTGTCTCAGGCATTAAAGCATTGAAGATGCTATTAAACAAAGTAGATACTCCCCCTGATATAAAGCTATGGGCGCTTAACACACCCTTTGAAACCAAAGACAAATTAAGAGAACGGGCTTACCGGTGGAACACCGAACGCAGAACTTGGTTCAGAATGGTCTCAAATGAAAATTTAGAGGATGAAACGGATTGGTTACGAGCTGAAGTATATGATAATCGCTCTTTCAAGCTAGAGCATGAGACAATAGATGCTTATAACCGATTTTCAACAAGAAATGGTGTAGCTGAGACAGTGAATTACTGATCAGTTCTTAGGTTTGTAAATGAATACAACTTTTAATGATTACCTTTAGAGAAAAATTTTCATTATTTCTTAACAGCCCACGAGAAAAATATATTTGATTATCCACATAATCCTTATGGACTATACGTCTAAGCCATTGGTATTATCCAAAGTGAATTTTACTCAAGAAAAGCTGTTATGTTTTTGTCTATCGTCTTTATTTTTTCTTTCCTTGTAATTCCTATATTTGCTGCAGATCCAGCAGCTGATTCCATAGATAATTATCCAGTTGTTCGTGATTCACGCAACTTTAAAGCAGCTACCGGGGGGAAGTCCACGAAACCTCAAGGTATTCCTCTGCATACTCAATCTGAATGCCTTCTGATAGGGGAGAAATTTTTAGCCCTGCCAAACATTGATGGCGATGAATATCCATGGCGATACATGGTTACCATGAACTGTAAAAAAGGAAGCACAGACGATCTTGTTTCAATGGTGGAAAAATTAGCAACTCAACTTTTGCCACAAGCACAACGTCATCGATTAGCTATTCTCATTGGCATTAATGAAAAGCTAAGTTCTTTTGCAGACCCAGAATTAGCCTTTGATTGGAGCGGTCTTAAGGCACAAAGAAACAGACTCGAAATTTTAGGCGTTCCTGTATTGTTTGTATACACTCCTTGGTCCACATACAGGGATGGGCCTAGCGAGGAAACTCCAGTAAATATCATTAGAAACATCAGGCTTTTATTTGATGGCCTAAATGAACGACAAAGTGATGCCTTAAGAAAAAAGATCAAAGAACAAGATGACACCCATGGGTTTCCTTTTGGTGCCATGCGCACGCATTTGCTAAAAAATGAATTTACCGATGCTTTTGTTAAAAAATTTAGCAGAGGCAAACCAGTATATTTCCACATTAAAGATGCTGATTTTAAAGATTTGAAAACTGTCCTTCAGTTTTATGCCTTTGGCTCTCCAACGGAACCGACTATCGTTAATGCAGATGAAAAATATCTCTATGCAAAGTACGATAGCCTAATCAGCAGCATGCAAAAACGCCATGCATTTTATCCCGTCATTGTTGGTGGAGCGCACGTATATGATCCAGCTGAGGAACTAGATGGAGTAGGTATTAGCGCTAAACAATGGACACGCTTTGCTAGTGAAATAGGTAATATGATTAAACACATTTTAGCTGTATTTCAGCCCTTTGGTGTGTACTTCCATGAACCTAATACAATGTGCTTAGCGCCACAAACTGTTAGATATTTACCTAAATCAAGAAATCCCCACCCTATACTAAGCCGCTTAATGAAAGATGGCATAACCTTTGGGATGGATTGTGAAGTACAGGATTTCACCCGGGATCTATTTAGAGGAATGAGTGATAACGATTGCAGAAATGGAATGATTTTTGCGCCAAACCTTGTTTTAGCAACATCGATGAAACGAGCAGGCCGACCCTTTAGCATCAAATTTAGGGGGGGGTATGACCAACTATCTAAAAAATTTCGAAACTGGAAAAATACTGATATCAAAGCTATTCATGGAATGCCTCAAGAAATTATTGATCCTAATGCCTGGATGTGTAACGTCACTACAAGTTTTGCAACACACAGAAAGGCAGATAGACGCACGCTGTTGTGCACTCTATTCAGTGCTTTTGATCCGCACGCATTAAGTGGTGCTAATGCTAAATACGCACCTTCACGCTTCTATGAAATTTTGATTGGCTATGAAGGGGAAATTACCCGTCAAAAACAAACAATTAAAGACATCTTTCAAAATTTGTTAGCTGCTTATGACGAACTAGGTCAAGGGAAGCTCATCGCATTTTATATGCTTTCAGCTGCATGGGAAGCAGGCCAAACCATGAGAATCATGTTTTTAGACCATCTTAACGCACCACCTATGCCAGCAGGTAGAATTCTGACTATCCCAAATCTTACAGATACTCGAAAGCTTCTAGCTGATCGCCTAAACTATAGGTCAGACCGAGGTCACCCTTTTCCAAACGCAAATGTCATAAGCTTGCTTGATTTAGATGGCGTTCCAAGACGCATAAGCGCAAGTGATATGTTGGTTACTCTTGTAAAGGCTGTATATAAGCAGACAAAAACATATAAGAAAACGGAAGAAATAATTGGAATGTCTCCTGCTGTTGTGTCAGGTATTTTAAAAGATGAAAAGGTCTCGCCAACAACGCGTAACAAGTACATGAGCAGACTAGATAAAGATATAAAGGTTGAATTTCCTGACTTACCTGAACCAGTGCGGCTAGATTTCCTTGAGGCCATCAACTAGTGCCATATTTTTGACCTCAAGTTAACCAGCTGTTAGCAAGTTTAATGCAATATATTATATAGAGACTTTAAACGTATAAACGAAACATATGTCAATAAAATTGGCGTTTCTAGCCATTGCATTCGTATTTAGTGTAAATGGTGTATTTGCAGCTGAAGTTTCTTGTACCACTAAATATGATGAAACTATGGCAGTAGCTAAAGCAGTAGCTCAAAAATGCCAAGCTGATGTAAAAGCAGCTCATCCAGAAGCAGATAGCCCTGCTAAAGCAGCGGCATGGGCTGTATGTAAATCTGCATGGGATGTTCAAAACGTTCCTGCGTTAGCGGCAAAAACAGCTTGCATTGCAGAAATACAAAAAGCAGAAGAAGCAAAGAGAGCTGAAGAAGAAAGTGCACTGATACAAAAAAAAGCGGCAGCAGCAGAAAAAAGAAAAGCAGCGGAAGCAAAAAGAGCAATTGCTGATGAAGAAAAAAGAAAAGCAGCAGTAGCGCTACAACAGGAAGCAGAAGCAAACATTCTAAGGGCTAAGTGCGTACAGACGAAAAAAAATGAAATAGAAAACGCCCAATTCGAATGGGGTAAGTGTCATAAAGATCCAAGATTTTGTACAGAGAAGAAAGATAGAAAAATTGCCGCAGCCAAGAAAACAGCTAGAGATTGTGCTAAACTTACAGCGGTAGAAATTATTGCAAAAGCTAAAGAAGAAGCGGCTGAGGCAGCAAGAAAAGAAGCTGAGGAAGAAGCAAGAGAAGCAGCGAGAGAAGCCGCAGCTGCTACAAAGACTAGAATAGAAAAAAGCTGCAAGGATTCAGAAGAACGAACTATGAATACTTTGTGGAATGATCGCAGGCAGTGCATTACAGTTTGTGAAGCCAGAAGAAAAGGCAATTCATGTAGCACAGGATGTCAAAACACATATGATTCTGCATATAATGAAGCTGAAAAGCGAATCAATGCTTGTATTAGCCGCTCTACACCGAGTGTAGCTATAAAATAAAGTTGGTTATTGGGTGGCAATTAAAAAAGGCAAAGATTCTAGATTTCAACAATCGATTAAGAATTTTAATGCATTTTTATATGAACTTAGGGTTATTTGCAGGAAAAGCATCATTAGCGGTAGTAATGACTGCATAGGCCCCATGTCACCAAGAGTTTAATGCTTAAACATAAAAGCAATTGCTTAAGTACAAAAGAAGCATAAAATAGAAAATTGACGACGCGTATATCTAAAGAGGCTTATTTTAATAGGTTCTGTAATGCGCTTTTTCTCTAATTCTTACCCTCTAATCTGCAAAACATATAATACCTAATTTTATATATTATTATTTTAATAAAATCTTAACTAATGGTTGTTACTGTATAAGTAAGATTACACAACTAGGTAGTTTTTATGAAAAAAATTTTATTGCAAGTATTTATAGTTTTAGTAGGACTAGGAGGGCTGAATGCAGGCCTTTTTAGCGGGTGTAAGGCATCCCTTGTAAAAGATGCTGCAAAAACCGGCGTGATTCCTATAAAGACAAAAACTGCTTTAAATAAATGTATTACCGACCCAAAATTAGCGGCAGACAACCCTAATTTCGTGGCGGCATTGGACCACACTTGTACCACAGATGAAAAATTTAAAACCAAATTTAGCAAAGCTTGTGGGTTAGCAGCCAAGGCTGCTGGTGGAGAAGAAGAGGAAGAGGACACTTCAAGCAAAGGTCACGCCGGTAAAGGCAAATCAGGTAAAGGCAGCGGTAATCACAGCAGTGAGGAGCACGATCACGAGAGCTCTAGTGAAAAAACTTGCACATGTATTTGCCAAACACCTGCACCTCAAGCACCTATACCTCAAGCCTCTATGCCTCAAGCACAGATGTATAGTCAGCCACAACCTGCTTATGATCCTTACTATGGTCAGCAACAACAGTATCAACAGCAATACCAACAACAACAGTACGGTTACCCAGTTCAATAAATTTAACAAACCTTGAACGACGAGAGTAGAATTCGTCTTCAAGGTTTTCTATATTGTTTGTAGCTTTCTAATTTTAAGTCACATATGAGTCGCGGAGCTATAGCTGTTTTATCCTCTGAAAATTTAGTGCATAACCTTGAACAAATCAAAGCAGCAGCCCCATCTAAGCCGTTAATAGCCATGGTTAAGGCAAATGCGTTTGGCCATGGAATTCGTTCTACCGCCGCTAGACTTGAGCGTCACGTTGATAATTTGGGGGTGGCCTCTATTGAAGAAGCGCTTGCCCTTAGGAAAATTGGCATCAAACGGCCTATTACTCTTATAGAAGGAGTTTTTGAGCCAGATGAATTGCTTATTGCTGCGTGCCAGCAGTTTCACGTAGTTTTTCATGATGTTATTCAATTAGAGTGGCTGAAAGGCTTAAGCTTGCCATTGCCCCTTGTGGCTTGGCTTAAGGTTGATACGGGTATGGGAAGGCTTGGTTTTGCGGTAGAGGATGTTCCCCATGCACTTCGAGTATTAAAAGATTGTCCGTCGATTCAGCAACCAGTGGGTCTAATGTCGCACTTAGCTTGCGCTGATGATACAGAGCATCCATTAAATGCTGTGCAACTTCAGGCCTTTGCTGAATTAGCAAAAGGCTGGGAAGGGCCTAAAAGCCTAGCAAATTCAGCGGCAATATTTGCATATCCCCAAAGTCACTATGATGTGATTCGTCCCGGAATATGTCTGTATGGTGTGTCACCCATCAAAGGGAAAAAGGCTAGTGATTTTAATTTTAAACCGGTCATGACCTTGCAAACCCGTTTAATTTCTGTAAGAAAGCGAATGGCTAATGCCTTTATAGGGTATGGAGGGACATACCAATGCGAAGAATCTATGAACGTTGGCGTTATTGCTATTGGCTATGGAGATGGGTATTTAAGGTCATTAGCCCCGAACACACCTGTTTTAGTAAATGGAAAAAAATGCCATTTGGTGGGGAGAATTTCTATGGATATGGCGGCAATTGACTTGCGTTCTTGTGATGATGCAAAGGTCGGGGATCCGGTTATTCTTTGGGGGGAAGGATTACCCATTGAAGAAATCACTGAAGGTTCATCAATTATTCCAAATGAGTTGCTAACAAGTGTGCAGTCACGAGTGACGTTTCATTGGACATTGGCTTGAAAAGCACTCCCCGCCCCAAATTGGGTGGGGTTAGTTTAGGGTGTAAAATATTAAGAAATGATTTAGGTATATATTTTGTAAAAAAATATAATTGTGGCGAAAAATGCAAAAAGTTTTTTGGGAAAATCCCTATCAACAACATTTAATTACCAAAGTTGCAGCGGTTGAGGGTAATCAAATTTTGTTAGAAGAAACCATTGCCTATTCTTTTTCTGGTGGACAAGAAAGCGATAAAGCCTCTATCAATGGCATCACTATTATTGATTCAAAAATGGATGGGGGATTGATTACTTATACATTGCCTGATGATCATGGAATTACTAAAGGTGAGCAGGTCGAAATGAAAATTGATTGGCCGCGTAGATACAGGCTAATGCGCTTACACTTTGCGGCTGAATTGGTACTTGAGATCGTGACGCAAAAGTTCAATTTTGAAAAAGTCGGTGCCCATATTTCAGAATCTAAATCCCGTATTGATTTTTTATGGGATCAAAATATTTCATCGACTTTTGAAACCATACTGGCTGCATACAACGCAATTATTGAAAGGGATATACCCATTCAAACTGGCTTTACAGACGTGGCAAGCCAAAAACGTTTTTGGAAAATTGATGGATTTGCCAAAGTTCCCTGCGGGGGAACCCATGTAAAATCAACAGGTGAAGTGGGCTTTGTAACGTTGAAACGCGTCAATCTGGGCGGGGGTAAGGAACGAATCGAAATTCGTCTTGTGGATGATTCTGTGCTTGTTGCCTAAAAGTTATCACTTGAGAAAATTTTTTCAAAAAGTCCTTGAGCACTTTTTAAATAATCTTCACTCCACAACTGCTTAAGATCGTTGTAAAAATCAGCATCCTGCTTTTCAATAATTGGCAATGCCCTGTAAAATGAAACCGTCCATTTGCAGTTTTTTTCAAACCAATAGCGAACAGTGCGTTCATAAAAATCACCCAAATAGTAGTTTCTCACCATGGGGTTTTCGCCTCGATTAATAATTCGATCAAGCAGTCGTTTTGTATAGTTGAAACGGTTATCCCATTCTTCATTGGTTAATGGGTTTGGTTTTTGTAAAAATTTAGCATGGGTTTGTTCACAGAGCTTTGATGCAATGGTATCTCCATCATCAAATAAAATTTCTATTGGCCAAATAGGAACGTGACCTGAAGTTTCAATGATCTGTTCATTAAGGTCTATTCCATAAACATCTAACGAACATCCGTTATACGTGTGTGGAGTGATTTTTTTTGGATCAGATTTTACCAAGACTAGGTCATAATCACTAGTGGGGACATAATCACCACGCACCCTAGAGCCATGCATAAGTATGGCTTTGGGATTATATGCTTGGATTAGATATGCAGTGATTTTATCTATCATCGCTAATAAGTAGCCGCTTATTTTTAAAAATGGTAGGGTGCTTGTAAATTATTATCAATGCTTTTATGAACAACTTTTCTATGATCTCTCTCCGTTTGCTCATGTTGTTTTATTTTGCATCGTCTTTTGCGGCAGTTGATGCATCACAACAGATGTTGTTAAAACTTAAGGGTTTTATAAGCAACATTGAATCTCAAAAAAGTAGTGTACAAGGCGGCGCCGTCGCAATTTTATATAAAGGTCAGGTGATTTACAAAACAACGTTTGGTCATCAAAAAGGAAGCACCGGGGGTATTACTGAACATACTTTATTTCCTTTGGCTTCTTCTTCAAAACCTATTTCGGCAATAGCAATTGCCTTAATGGTTGATCAAGGACTTTTAAGTTTTGATGAAAAATTCACTTTGCCCTATATAAAATCTCCTATAAACCTGGTTCATCTGATGAGCCATACCACAGGTTATCAATTTCGTGGCGATGCTGAAATCGAACAAGGACTCACCCGTCAAAAACTTTTCAATGTACTGAAAAAGTTGCAACCCAAAACTAAGCCAGGAAATAGTTATTTTTACAGCAACGCAATTTTTAGCATGGTTGAAGAAGCGTTGAACAAAAAGAAATTAAGCTTAGAAAAAGCTATAGATAATTTGTGTACAGCCCTTGGCACAAATGAGGTGAAACTATCCGTGGATGCAAACCAAGAATTGGCCTATCCCCATTCTAAAAAAATGGTTGATGGGGTGGATGTTATCACCGCATTACCCTTTCCGCCCTATTATCCCAAAACAGTTCCGGCATCTGCTGGAATTTTTGCATCAATTAATGGAATGATTGAAATCTACAAACTTTGTTTTGGCTATAGGCCTGACCTCATTTCCCCCGCAACGTTGAAGCGTATGTTCACAGAGGTTAGGTCAAACCATGAAATTTTTAAATGGCGACTGAAGTTCCCGGTTGATGCGAAAAATGTAGAGTCAACTTATGCACTTGGATGGCGTGTGCTTAAGGTTAAAGATAGGCCGGGGAAAGACCTGATTTTTCATTCAGGTGCCATTAATGGGATTCGGTCATTTATTGGGTTTATACCCTCTGAAGACATTGGCATTATCGTTTTGACAAACCAAGATGGTAGATTTTCCACAGAGACCGGCATGGCCCTATGGGGAGAATTTTTCGATTGAATTATAGATGTAAAAAAACCTCTTGAGCCTATAGCTGCTATATCCCCTATCTTGAAAATACGGAGGAAGAATGATGACCCATTGGTACGTAAAAGACTTAAGCACGCTTACAAAAGTGTCGGTGCAAACCTTGCATTACTACGACAAAATTGGCCTGCTAAAGCCTAGCATACGACTGGAGAATGGGTATCGTCTGTACTCTGAGTTTGATTTATTAAAACTACAGCAGATTTTGGCATTGAAATTTTTTGGTTTTGGTCTGGTTCAGATTAAAACGTTGCTAGCTGGTAATGTGGATATGATTGAACATTTTTTAGTGCAGTCACAGCTTTTACAAAAAAAAGCAGCTGCGTTAATTGAAGCAAGCAATACGTTACAAAGCATACTATCTGATTGTGGTGATGATAAATCTGTATCTTGGAAAACAATTATTAAATCGATAGAGGTATATCAGATGACACAACACCTTGAACATTCTTGGGTTAAAGACATCTTCACCCCAGAAGAATTGAAACAATACGCGGCTTTTGAAACAGAGTGGAAAAATAATTCAACTGAAGAAGACAAAGCTGAATTTGAAAAAAACTGGGCGAATTTAGTAGCCCAAATTAGCAGTAATCTTGACAACAACCCAGAATCTGCAATTGGCATTACCCTTGGGGAAAGGTGCATGTCGCTAATTAATGGAGTGTATGGCAAAAAATACGCGCATTTGCGGACTAAAAAATTTGAAAAGGGTTTTGGTGAAGGAAAAGGTCTGGAAGAAGTAGGATTAACACCTGCCACTGTAGCTTGGCTGGACAAAGCAATAGATGCCTACTGGCATCATCGTATTTATAGGATTTTGGATAAAGTAGGGGCAGAGCCCCATGACACAATTTTAAAGCTTTGGAATGATGTGCTTGATGATATGTACGGAGAAGATAATGCCCGTAAGGCAGAGATTTATCCTATCGCACTTGCTGATGAAAAAATCAGTCAGCCAGCAAAAGATTGGTTGAAAAAACTATAGAGAGAGCGGGCTGTAATTGCCCGCTTTCTTACTTACATTCTTTCCAAATCGCTCGCACCACGGTGCTAATAATCGCTGCTGCGGGCAGGGCCAGTACGATGCCAAAAAAGCCAAACCAAGTGGCGCCAGCAAGCAAACTAAATAAAATCCAAACCGGGTGCACGCCAATGCGGCCGCCAACAAAGCGTGGCGTTAAGAAATTCCCTTCAATTGCTTGTACAACCAAGAATACCAACCCTATGGAAAGTAAGGGGTTCCAGGTGCCACTATCACTTAAATGAATAAGCGTGCTCAACAAAAAGCCAATCAGTGCGCCGATGTAGGGAATAAATGAAATACAGCCGGTAAAGATGCCCACAAAAACAGCATTTTTAAGGCCGACTATAAGTAACCCCACCGAATATAAACCAGCCAAGATAAGGCATACTAGCATTTGCCCGCGGGCATAACTGGACAGGTTTTGATCAATAACCTGGCTGTAGTGAATAATTTTGTTGGCACTTTTGGTTGGTAAAAGAGATTGCATCACTTCCATAAAACGTGGCCAATCTTTTAAAATATAAAACATCACAACAGGGGTTAATACAACGAGGGATACCACGTTAGCTAAAGCCAAACCGTTACTGAGAACATTAATAATAAACTGAATCATCCACGTCATGATGCTGCCAAATTGGCCACTGATTTGGGTTTTGATTTTGGCGATGTCTTCAGGAGGTAAGCGTTCCGCAGCAAAATCAAGCACAGGGTTGATCAGGCTGTAAAAATGCTGAACAAGGGCTGGCATGTTTCGTGATAGAAGAATAAATTCTTTTTGCAAAAAGGGAACGGCTACCATCATTAACATGCCCAAAAGCAAAAGCACCCCAAGGATTATTAATAGGGCGCCAACTCCTCTGGGGATTCTTACTTTGGTAAGTGCTGTTACCGGATTATTTAAAATATATGCTCCAATAATGCCGGTGATGAAGGGGACCAAAATTGTGCCTAAGCTATTCAGGGCAAAGCCTAGTAATACAACACCGATTATGACTAAAAGCGGTAGGGGGTTTTTCATTGGTGCCTCTTTAAAACTGAATGGTAGCAGTGGATCCTCTGGTCAAGCCAGAGGAAAACTGAGAAAGGGTAATGCCGCCTAGTAGTTTCCCTACGACTTGATCGTAGGGTCCAGTGCTTATCGTCAATATTTTTTTGCAAAGCCCTATAATGGTTTGTTTCACTGAATCCCCTCCTTCGAGGGGGTGACAAAATTGAATAAACCCATCACTCACTAAGCAGCCTGTTGTTCTTGGTTTTGCATTATCACTAGTGCATCATCCTTTTGGCTTAAAATCAACTGTTCACCCGTTTTAACCCTGCCTTCTAAAATTTTTAATGCCAGCGGGTCTTGTACTGATTTTTGAATCACGCGCTTTAACGGGCGTGCGCCATAAACCGGATCATACCCTTGATTAGCAAGCCAAGTGGTAGCTGATGGTTCCCAGGTTAGCATCAATTGCCTGTCTTCAAGGCGCTTTGCTAATTGCTTTAATTGAATTTCCACAATCTTTTCCATGTCTATTTTTTGCAAGCGATTAAAGATCAGAATTTCATCTAAACGGTTTAAAAATTCTGGACGGAAAGCTGCCCGTACGGCATGCATCACTTCATCACGTACTTTGGGAATAATCACGCTTTCGCCGTCGGGTTGATGAGCTAAAGCATCTGACCCCAGGTTTGAGGTAAGAATGATAATTGAATTTTTAAAGTCTACTTTTCTCCCTTGAGAATCCGTTAAGCGACCATCATCTAAAACTTGTAGAAGGATATTGAAAACATCTCGGTGGGCTTTTTCCACTTCATCAAACAAGATAACCGAATAAGGCCGGCGACGAATGGCTTCGGTAAGCTCTCCGCCTTGTTCATAGCCTATATAGCCAGGAGGGGCGCCAATAAGCCTAGCAACGCTATGTTTTTCCATATATTCAGACATATCGATGCGTACCATGTTTGATTCGTCGTCAAACAAGAATTCCGCCAAGGCTTTACATACTTCGGTTTTTCCGACACCTGTGGGGCCTAAGAAAAGGAATGAACCCATTGGGCGATTGGGGTCCCCTAAGCCTGCCCTGGAACGCCTTACCGCATTACCAATGGCAGTAATGGCATCTTCTTGTCCTATTACACGTCTGTGCAGGTGTTCTTCAATGTTTAAAAGTTTTGATTTCTCACTTTCTAACATTTTCTCAACAGGAATGCCCGTCCAGCGAGAAACCACTAAAGCAATATCTTCAGCTGTAATTTGTTCTTGTACACCAACTTTATTATCAGATGGCTGCAAGGCATCAAGGTTACTTTGTAAGGTTGGCAGTTGCCCGTACATAATTTCGCTGGCTCGGGCTAGGTCACCACGTCGTTGGGCAATTTCTGCATCGGATTTTAATTTATCAATTTCAGCTTTTAATCGTCTGGTTTCAGAAATTGATTTTTTGTCCTTTTGCCAAATTACGGAAAGAGTTTGGGATTTTTCTTCCAATTCCGCCAATTCAGCTTCTAATTTTTCTAGGCGATCTTTTGAAGCAGCGTCTGTTTCTTTTTTTAAGGCTTCTTTTTCAATTTTCAATTGAATAATGCGCCTGTCTAATTCATCAATATCTTCAGGTTTTGAGTCCACAATCATTCGCAGGCGGCTGGCAGCTTCATCCATGAGATCAATAGCTTTATCAGGCAAGAAGCGATCACTGATGTAGCGATTTGAATACGTACAAGATGCCACGATAGCGCTGTCACTAATGCGGATGCCGTGGTGTAATTCATACTTTTCTTTAAGCCCGCGTAGTATAGAGATACTATCTTCAACGCTTGGTTCTTCAACCATAACCGGTTGGAAACGCCGGGCCAGTGCGGGGTCTTTTTCAATATGCATACGGTATTCATCGAGCGTTGTCGCGCCGATGCAATGCAGGTCCCCCCTAGCTAAAGCTGGTTTTAGCATGTTAGATGCGTCCATTGCTCCATCAGTTTTTCCAGCACCGACTAAGGTGTGTAGCTCGTCAATGAATAAAATGACATCGCCTTCGGCCTTGGTGATTTCAGCAAGAACTGCTTTTAGGCGTTCTTCAAAATCGCCACGAAATTTGGCACCTGCCAGTAATGCCCCAAGGTCCAATGCCATCAGCCTTGTATTTTTCATTGATTCTGGAACATCACCATTGACGATGCGCAACGCAAGTCCTTCAACAATGGCGGTTTTGCCAACCCCTGGCTCACCGATAAGAACCGGATTATTTTTTGTGCGACGGGTTAACACTTGAATAGTACGACGTATTTCTTCATCACGGCCAATAACCGGATCAAGCTTTCCCGCTCTAGCCACGTCGGTTAAATCTCGCGCATAGCGTTCTAGTGCTTCTAAGTTTTCATCAGCAGTTTGGGTATCCATACTTTGGCCCTTTCGCATATCATTAATAATGGTATTGAGTTTTGATGGTGAAATATTATGTTTTTCAAAAAGCTCCTTGGTGGGAGAGATCACACTCAACGCAAGGATGACCATATCTATGCCAGTGTATTTGTCTTGAGCTTTTTTTGAATTCTCTTGAGCGGTTTCTAAAACCTGAGCTAGCTCACGGGATAAGTACATCTGACCAGCGGCACCCTCAACTTTGGGGAAACGCTGAATTTCTTTAGCGCAGGTCTCTTTTAAATCTTTTAAGTTTACGCCTGTTTTTTCTAACAGGCGTGAGCCTACATTATTCGACGATTCTAGGAGCGCGTGCAGTACGTGCCACGGGCTTAGTTGTTGGTGCTGGTTTGTCAACGCTTGGTTCTGCGCTGTCTGCAGCGCTTGTTGCATCGATTGGGTAAACATTTCGGGATTCATCTGGCCCCTCCACAGTTTCACGTTGTAGCTTTTCAGTTGCTAATCGGTCTTGTACCCGCTCATTTAATAAGCGTTGATAATGATCAGCATGCTGATAAAACCCTTCAGCCGTTACTCTATCACCAGATGTGATCGATTCGCGAGCGAAATTATTAAATTTATCTACAAATTGCCTAAGGAACTGTGCATTGTGGCGACACCTTGAATCGATACGATTAAGGTCATTAGTGCCCGTGTATGCTTGTTCTTGATGCCCAGAAGGCCTAGTGGGACGGCCCTTTATACGGGGCTTGCGCATGTGATGCATTTTCATGTGTAACTGAACTACCATTGATAACGTTTGGAAAAATTTATAATCGCTCTTATACTATTGATATGCGATTTTTTTTACGCCTTCGCGTACTATACACATTAATGGTTCATTTCTTGGTTGCCAAGCTTTTTTTTATATTTTTTAGTGTTTGCTATATAAACATTAATGCCCAGGCTCCATCTGCGCCTGCAATTATAAGTATTTCCTGTGCTGAATTAGGTCATTCGAGGTATTTACAATTAAATAGTTCTAGCGATAGTGGTCTGGCAATTTTTCTGTTCCATGGAAAATGGTATGTCGTGTGGGATTGTGGTGAGCAAGTTTTAAATTGTGAGATGCCTAAACAAGAAGATTGGCCAGCTGGATTTATTTCAATTGAAAAAGTTCAAAATATAAAATCTTCTAGTCCTTGTATGATATTTACCTTAGATGTTTCTGTTGAAATGATCCCAATGGTTACAAAAACAGAGAAAGGATGGGCGATTAACGCAATTTCAGAACACTTAGTAAGAAGTGATCCTAATCCTAATCAAGTTGCTTTTGATCACCAAAGGCTTGGGTACTTTCGTCTTCTTAACATAGGCAACGCATCGACCATAACGTTGAATATGCCAACAGGTGAAGAGCTGAGTGTTATCCCTACTTTTCAACCTGACACTGGCCTTGATGAAATACGATCAGAATATGTTGATGTATATGAATCTGCTCAAGGGGTTTGTTTATATACAAAATGCGACCAAGTGCTTTTAGAGAGGCAAGGAAAAGATGCTACATGCTTTCCTGTAAGTGAGCCAATGTTAAGTTCTGAGAAATATTTGGAACACACTGCCAATTTGCCTACCCAAACATTTATTCAGCTTGGTGATTTTACGGCTAATGTTCGTGCTTCCTTAGCCGAAGAGGCAAAACGCGATTCAAAACAAAGTGTCTTATGTTTATTGAAACAAGCATGGGTAGAAATTGCCATTTGTGAGGGAGAAGAAGCCAAACAAACAATAACATTGCTTGGTAAAGAGGTTCCCGATCTTACACAATCTTTGTGTTATCAGGTGCTTTTGGGCTTTTCTGAATTTTTGTCTCAAGACTATCGTGAGAGTTTAAAAACTCTTGAATTACTGCCTAATACTCCCGAAGTAAATTTTTGGAGAGCTTTGTCCAAAAGCCAGCTAGGAGAAAGAACATCATTTGGAGATGAAGTCGTTTGCATTCTTAAAAACTATCCCCCGAATTTAAGAGATTATATTGTGGTAAAGCTTGTACCGCATTTGTTTGAATCCCAACAACTCGAGCGTTTAAAGGCTGTTCATCAAGCGATCAAACCCACGTCCGAAATAGCTAAAGCAGTCATGGCGTTTCATCAAGCAATGTATACCTTTATTCGAGAGGATAAAGAAGAGGGCTATAAGTTATTGTTGAAAATTGCAAACAATGAATCCGGTTTAATTATGCCTGATGAGTATATAACTGAAGCGCGTTTAGAGACGTACCTTTATAAACATGCAGATGCCTCAGTTGAGGATAATATTTCTGAGCTTGATATTTTGCGTACCCAGTCACGGGGGAATGATATTGAGGTAAAAATTTGCCTTAAGCTTATCGAGCAACTGGAAAAGAAAAAAGACTACACAAAAATTATTGAGATTATACAAGATTTGATTGAGCGTTTTAGTAATTTTGATATTTCATTAGGTCTTAATCAACTTTTAAGAAGCTATGTACAGAAATTTTTTATGTCAGAAAATATAGGTATATCACCGATTAAAATCATTAGCCTGTTTCGAAAATATAAAAAAATTATTGAAAATCACGCTGAGTATGAAAAAATTGTAGAAAATGTTGTGCATCAATATGAACGCATCGATTTATTAGATCAAGCTGCTAGTCTTCTTACGGAATTATTTCCAAAAACGTTAAGCGAAAAAAAGAAAATAGAGCTGCAGCTTAGGGTTGGAAATATTTATGTCAAAAATGGCAAAGCTGAAGAAGCTATAAATCTTCTATCAAAAATATATCCAGCTATTGGGGAAGAATTTCAAAAAGAAGCTGCAAAAATTATTGCAAAAGCTCATGTTCTTAAAAAAAATCATGAAGAAACGATAAAATGGTTAAAGCATCATCCAAACAAGGAAAACAAAAGGGCAATCGCGGATGTGCATATCGTTATGCAAGATTATCCAGGAATTATTGAGAGCTTGAAAGATTACTTATCTTCATTAAAGGATAGGGAAGATGATGATGCGCGCGAACTAGGGTTAGTGCAGTTAGCTGCTGCATACTATGTACAAAAAGACTTTGATAAATTAAAAACATTACATAAAGATTACCAAGGCTTTATAGAAGGTCGTAAAAGCCAAAAGACCTTTGCAATGTTATGCCGTTCAAGGGCAGAAGATTTAAAAACTTCTCAAGAAGTTCGTGATTACATTGGTGATGCTGATGTTTTAAAAGAGATATTTTCTAAAGCAGAATATTCTATTGGGTGAGGAAGGAATGAAATTTGATTTTAAATCAGGGCCTTTTTCGGGCTTGCCGCGTTGAATTTTTGCCCAAAATATGCTAGTTAAAGACTATTCATTCAAGCCGTAGGACGTATTTTTGAGCTTTCCAAAATCCAGTGAATCCATCTATTCAATTTCTCCTTATATCGGTGGGGATGTAACGCCCCCAGGTTTTGTGCGCCGGGTTGTGTTGGCATCGAATGAAAATCCTTATGGCCCAAGTCCTGCAGTGAAGCGAGCGATCAGTGAGTACATTGACCGACTTCATTGTTATCCCAGCGGGGCTGCAAATTCCTTGCGAGAAGCTATAGGCAAGGCTCATGATGTGGATCCAGCATGGGTTGTGACCGGTAATGGGTCGGAAGATATCCTTCACCTGTTGGCGCGTGCATATGCTGGCCATGGTGACGAAATACTTATTCCGCAACATGGTTTTGGGGTTTATAAAATTGCTACCTTAGTGGTAGGAGCGACTCCTGTATATATTCCTCGGGTTGATTTTAAATTAAGTGTGGATGCTATTCTTGAACGGGTAACAGAGCGCACTAAAATATTTTATCTAGATCACCCTGGTAACCCCATTGCCCATTATCTTACCAATGCAGAAATTGAAGATTTGCTAGAGCGCATGCCAAGTCATGTGTTGGTGGTATTTGATTCTGCCTATGCTGAATACATGGAAACTGATGATTACCACCCTGGTACCAAATGGGTGCAGCGTTATCCAA
The DNA here is from genome assembly GCA_947478955.1 of Alphaproteobacteria bacterium. GTDB lineage: Bacteria > Pseudomonadota > Alphaproteobacteria > Paracaedibacterales > CAITNM01 > CAITNM01. The sequence goes on from CANJXJ010000017.1 coordinate 29,079, forward strand.
ATGTGGTGATGGCCCGTAGTTTTTCAAAAGCTTATGGCATGGCTAATTTACGATTGGGTTGGCTATATGCTCACCCTGAAATTGTTGATCCCATTCATCGGATCCGTCCACCATTTAACACCACAGGCCTTTCTCAGGCAGCAGGTATTGCAGCTCTTGAAGATCAAGCGTGGATTAAACATTGTGTAGGGTTAAATAAAGAAAACTTATCGTGGTTTGAAAATGCGATGAATTCTCTTGGAATTAAGATACTTCCTTACACGTCAAACTTTGTGATGGCTCACTTTGAAAATACTCAGGAAGTGTATCATTACTTGGGGAAAAAGGGCTTGATTGTCAGACCAATGGGTGCCTATGCTTTACCAGAATATTTACGTATTACTATTGGTACAGCAGAACAAATGCAAGAATTGGTTGCTACTTTAAGTTTATGTCCACACCTTTAGACTACTATTTAACGGAACTTCACACGTTAACCTCGGTAGGGTCGCGTCGTAAGAATTTTTACAAAAAACTAGTAGGAAATAGATTCATTGATCTTTTGTGGCATCTACCTAGTAATTTAAGTTTTCGTAAACTTATTAGCCATATTCACGAGGCGCCTGAAAATGCATTAGTTACGTTTGAGGCAACCGTGGAGCTGCACCAGCCTGGTTTGCGTAAGCGGTCTCCTTATCGCATTTGGATGCGGGACAATAAAAACAACAGATTTGAAGTGTTGTTTTTTAATGCTTATGATCGGTTTTTGCAACGGGTAGCACCAGAGGGGCGAAAGATTGCCGTTAGTGGTCAATTAAAATGTGATCGCACTATTGATGTAAATCGCTATCATATCTCTCATCCTGATTTTATGGGGCCGCTCGATGAAATAGGGAAATGGATTGGTGCGGAGCGGGTTTATGGTTTAACCGCAGGGCTTACTCGCGCCATGGTTGTAAGTGTAATTGATCAGGTACTTAAATCAGCCCGTGACATGCCAGAATGGATTCCTGATGAGCAGATTAGTGATGGTAATTTCCCTCCCTTCTTAAAAGCTTTAAAACAAGTGCATCGACCACACACTTATGAAAATTTAAGTTTTACAGATCCTGCGCGTCAGCGTCTTATTTTTGATGAATTTTTGGCTTATCACTTAGGCATGGCTATCAGTCACCGTCGCCTAAAACCCCAAGCACTTTCTGTGAATCAGTACATTCCAAAATTAGCCAAACAGCTTGAAGCGCTATTGCCTTTTACGCTTACGAACGCTCAAATCTCCGCTATTGCAGAACTTCGTAGTGATATACAAAAGGGTCAACAAATGGTGAGGTTATTGCAGGGCGATGTGGGTAGCGGAAAAACCTTAGTGGCGGTTATGGCAGCGCTTGATGTTGCGGACACAGGTCAACAAACTGCCCTATTGGTGCCAACCGAAATTTTATCAAGGCAACATGCTACTAAAATTGGAGAAATGTTAGAACCATTAGGGCTTAAGGTTGCTCTGCTTACAGGGCGTGAAAAAGGAAAAATCCGCGAAGGTGTTATTGAAACAATTAGATCAGGTACTGCAACAATTGTGGTGGGAACCCATGCATTGCTAGAGGAATCCGTTGAGTTTAAAAATCTAGGCTTGGTGGTAATTGACGAGCAACATCGCTTTGGGGTAGAGCAGCGTTTAGCTTTGGCTAAAAAGTCTAGTACTGCCCATATTTTATCAATGACCGCCACGCCTATCCCGAGAACGCTAGTCCTAGCCAACCATGGGGATATGGATGTTTCTATTTTAAATGAAAAGCCACAGGGGCGAAAAATCATTCAAACTAAGGTTATTAGTGTTGATAGGTTGTTAGATGTTGTTGAACAAGTAAAAATTATCATGGGCAAAGGCAGGCAAGTCTATTGGGTTTGCCCACTAATTGAAGAATCAGAAAAAAGTGATTTTGCCGCAGCAATTGCCCGCCACGAGATGCTTAAAGAGATTTTTGGGGAAAAAGTTGAGCTGATGCATGGTCGCATGAAAGGTCCCGAAAAAGACGCTGCGATGCAGCGCTTTATAAGCGGTGAGGCAACTCTATTGGTGTCAACCACGGTAATTGAGGTGGGCGTTGATGTCCCCCAAGCTACCGTAATGGTTATTGAACATGCTCAACGCTTTGGGCTTGCTCAATTACACCAGTTACGGGGTCGGGTAGGGCGTAATGATATCCAATCGTTTTGTTTATTGCTTTATGGTCAACCGTTAAGTTTCCAAGCCCGTAAAAGGTTAGAAACAATGCGTGATTGCCACGATGGCTTTAAAATTGCTGAGGAAGACTTGCGCTTGCGCGGGGGTGGAGAAATCATTGGTACCAAACAAAGTGGTGTGCCAAAATTCCGCCTTTGTGATTTAGTCCAAGAAGATCCCGCTGATGCTACTTTGCTAGAGGGCTTGTTCGCCAAAGCGCACAGTATGGCAAATGAGGCATTGAAAAATGATCCTGATTTATCATCGGAACAAGGCTTGGCGCTGCGCCAACTTTTAATATTATCAGAATATGATAATGCGCAATTATTGAAAAAATCAGGGTAGGGCATAAGTTCTCCTAGGTGATGGTTGGTTTTCTTGATTTTTCTAAAAGCCTTGCGGATTTAGCTTTCAGACTAAATTTGTGGGATTTTTGTATTGCTTTATAGTTTTCTAACTAAGGGACTTTCATACGCCCTGTATCAAGAAATTCGATGCTCATTCCCAATTCTTTCAACAGCTCATCAACTCTACCTAATATCATTTCCCTGGTCAGAAATGCGCCAAGGCTTGGGGGAAAAAGCTCAGCTGCGATGTCTCGGGGTATAGCTGCATCAGGGCTTGATGGGGAACAATCGCTACCTATTGTCGCCCGGGTTATAGATGAAATTGGAGATGATAACGGTGATGAATCTGGGGTTGACTGACAAAGTGCATCAGCTTGTAAGGTTGTCCGTGTTGTAGATGAACTATAATGACCCCCATAAAATGGAACAGTTGTCAGAGGAGAGAATCATCCCTAAATAATTAAAGCAGGATGAATTAAATGAAAAATAACATGAAGAAGAAACCGCACAGTGCAGAATTTAAATTCAAGGCGGCGATTGAAGCTATTC
>CANJXJ010000018.1 GCA_947478955.1 Alphaproteobacteria bacterium
CGAATAGCTTCAATCGCCGCCTTGAATTTAAATTCTGCACTGTGCGGTTTCTTCTTCATGTTATTTTTCATTTAATTCATCCTGCTTTAATTATTTAGGGATGATTCTCTCCTCTGACAACTGTTCCATTTTATGGGGGTCATTATAATGTGTGCATGAGTACCAAGAGGTAAAGGATCGTTGAACGCGCCATGGCCGAAGTTATCGCCGTGGAAAACTGGAATATTAATACCGTTTTCGACTAGCATTTTTGCAAGTCTTGCCAACAAAATAGGTTTTACTATTTCAAAGCGTTCTTCATTAAAATATGGATCAATGAAGCTACCAAGCATAAGTGCTTTTGCATTTTTAAATGTGCCACTACGGATTAATCCCATAAATTGGGTTTCAACTCGTTCCGGTCGTTCTGGTTGTTCCTCAATAAATACAATATTTCCTTTACCTGTCAGAGATGTTTCTGTTCCAGCGTGGCTGATGAGAATGTTTAAACATCCTCCCACAACAGTCGTATTCTCTATAGGTACCTCAAGCTGTTTAGCAATATCATTGATGGGAACAAGCGAATATGTGAGGCTTGGTGATTTTCCGGTTATTGCTTCAATTACTTTTAGAAGCGAAGCTCGGGTATTAATCGGGGATTGAGTGATTTCACAAGTTTCTTTAGAAATTGTGCCTACGGGTCCATGTAAGCAAGGCCATCCATTTTTAAGCGCATACAAATGAAGATTGGTAACACCGCTGAAGCCGATGATAAGTTTTTTATTGGTAGAAAGAGTTATCTTACCTTTTTCAATAGCATTTACAATCTTTTCACAGCCTTGGCCTCCATGAAGGATCCAAATGGCTTTTGCATCACTGTTTAGTGATGCTTGAAAACCCTCTAATCGCTTATCATCAGAACTTCCATAGGGCATTAAATCATAGTGACCAGCGTAGGGTGCACTTTGCTCATTATTCATCTTTTTTTGATAAATCGGATCAAGTCCTGCATGCTTTAGTAATTCAATAAGAATATGTACAGCTTTTTCATTTGCATGGGCGGCAGGAGAAACTAGTGCTACTTAGTCGTTTTTTTGTAAAGGGCTAAAAATCGTTTTGGGAATCATAAGTGAAAAATTTTATCAGGTTTAGAGATGTTCTAAATAAAGACTAGGGCCGCAAAAGCGGCTAGAAGGAATTATGAGGGATCTTTTGAAAGAGTAGAAACTACTCATTATCACTTTCTCTTCGAGCCATTGGTAAACGTTTATTATATTCTATGGCTTGAATACATTCTGAAACCATTTGAAATCCACCCATCCAGCGATGAATGGTAAATGAAGGATGGACTAAGTCAATTGCTGTAACATAATTATCTTCATCGCTTGCAAAATAATGAGTAGGAGCGGTGCTTGGAGCTACAAAGCATATTCTTCCCCCAAAAAGAGAAGCGCACATTTTATGATAATGGCCTGCGACAATCCCCATAACGTTCGGAAAGGATTGTATAAGCTTTTCTAGATCATCCTCAAGACGACAGATCATATTATCAAAACATTTTTGGCCGACTTTCATTGGAAAATGGTGCATAAATAATAAAGTTGGCTTAGAAGGATTTGTTTTTAGATTTTTTTCAAGCCAAAGAAGTCTCTGCTTGCAAAGAATGCCATAAGCTTCCTTAGGAACGTTGGTATCTAGGCCAATAAGACGCACGGGATAGTCATCTATAATATATTGAATAAAACCATCCTGAGGGATGTAGGTTTTATCCGAGAAGGCTGCTCGCATTTCTTCACGATTGTCATGATTTCCAGGAATAACATACACAGGCATCGTAAGAGGCTCTAAGAGTTCTTTTAAGTGTTGATAAGATTCCTTACAACCTGCTTGAACAGTATCGCCTGTAAAAAGTAAAACATCAGGTCTAGGAACAAGCTTATTCAATTGTTCCACCACAAGCTTTAGGCGATTGGTAACATCTGTTTCGGGTTTATCTAGCCATGCTTGTTTTTTAGGTAAAATATGAGTATCCGTAATTTGAGCGATTATCATTTTTTTCCTTTTAAATAAAGTAGCTTAACCAAATGGTTCTAAATCATAAGCGCAAAGCTTCAATCGGATCAAGGCGTGACGCGCGAAAGGCTGGATAAAACGTTGCAAAAAAAGTTAAAATTAACGCCATAGAAGCTACTAAAAAAACTTCTTCCCAAATAATTTTTGCGGGCAACTGGCTTAAGAAATAGATTTCAGCGTTAAACAATTCGGTGCCTAAAACCTTTTCAAGAAGCTTTCGAATTTTTTCAATATTTAAGGAAAAACCTATCCCTAAAAGAATTCCAAGAGTAGTTCCAGAAATACCAATGGAAGAACCAGTCAGAAAAAATATTTTTAAAATATTGCGGCTGCTAGCACCCATTGTTCGCAATATAGCAATATCGCGCGTTTTGTCTTTTACTAACATGATTAAACTTGAAATAACGTTGAATGCAGCAATAACAATGATTAGGGTTAATATTATGAACATGACATTTTTTTCAACTTGCACAGCTTGGAAAATTTGAGAATCGCTATGTTGCCAGTCAGCAATATCAAATGCAGATGGTAGTTGGTGATGGAGATCTTCAATAACCTTAGGGCTTGATTTTAGGTTATTTAATAAAATATCAATGTGGTTAATGGCGTTTGGGCAATTAAAAAATTGCTGGGCGGTAGTAAGCGGTAAAAACACCATATTTTTGTCAAATTCATGCATGCCAATTTCAAATATTGCAACTACTTCAAAGTTTGCTTGTTTGGGCATGCTTCCAAACGGCGTGCGGGTACCATCGGGTAAAAGCAAAGTTAACATTTGCCCTGGCTGAATATTTAGAGAATGAGCAAGTCGTGCTCCAATGGCAATTTTGTGGCCTTCAAAAGAATTGAATGTACCCTTTAGATTTTCGTTAATTAATGCTGGACGTTTAATAAGATCTTGTTCGCGCATGCCAAGCACACCAATACCACGGGCTTGCCCGTGAAAAGTTGCAACTGCTTGGCGTTCTAAAACCGGATAAGCAAAACTCACATCTTTGTGGTTTTTGGTAATCTCTAGGGCACTTTGCCAGTCATTTTGTGCAGGACCACACATCACCATGACGTGTCCTCTCATACCGACTAACTTTTGGTATAGTTCAGCACGAAAACCGTTCATCACTGCCATAACAATAATCAAGGTGGCAACGCCTAAGGCAATCCCTAAGAAGGAAAATCCAGCAATGACTGAAACAAACCCTTCTTGGCGAGGGGAGCGTAAATACCGAAAAGCAACGGTGCGCTCAAAAAGGCTAAACATTTTTACCATGTGGGGGATGTGTTTTTACAAATCCATGCATTTCTCGGCTAATGTCGATGCTAAGGGATTCAATCAATCGTTCCCTAGCACCTTCGCTGGCACTTTGGTTAGCGAATTCATCATTTGAATTTTGTGAGTACGACGTAACACTTGCGCATTTTGTTTCATAAATGGTTCTGCCCTCGCAACTGATAACGATTTGAGCCGTCATACGCATCATTGAACGGGTTGCGGTAGCATCGGTTGCGTAGGCTAAATTTCCGGATTCTTCGCTTAAACGCACATAGGTTTTGTAGGTTGAATCTAAATTCAGACTAGATAAGATATTTTTTAAGCGTTGGCGCATCATTTGCACGGTATAGCTTGAGCCATCTTTACTTGTGCTTGCAACTGCTAGACGTGACCCTGATTCGATTGTATCGTCATGGGCGAGCATCGGGGTGAAGCCACATGCAGAAAGAAAAAGGCAGATTATTAATGCTAGTGGGCGCATTCCCGTCATCATGGACCTGTTGTTTGATGCCATTCCCGCATAGGCGGGAATCCAGTTGTGCAAATTCTTCTTCATACGGCTACCATATTTACAATGCGTTTTGGCACAACAATTGTCTTTTTAATTGTAAGCCCATTTAGAGCAGCTTGTACTGTAGAAAGTTCATGGGCCGCTGCAATGATTGCATCATCAGGCGCATCCGCACTAAGCGTAACGCTACCCCGTAGTTTTCCATTAACTTGGATAGCCATCGTAATCTGGTCGTTTACTAGCAAAGTAGCATCAATATTGGGCCATGGGTTTGCGTCAACATATTGTTCCTTATGGAGATTTTTCCATAATTCATGGGCAATGTGCGGAGTGATAGGATTAATGGCTTGAATAAGCATTGTAAATGCATCAACAACAGTTTGACGGTCACACTCATTCATATCGCTATCAATTGCATGGGTGAGCTCACGGCACAAGGCTAGCACTTTGTTAAAGGCATACCCCTCGTAGGCTTGAGTTATTTTTTGTAAATACTGATGGGCAGCTTTTTTAAGAACGATGTTTTTGCTTGTGGTCGTACCTTTATGTTCGCACACCTTTTCCCCTAAACGCCATAAACGATTTACATATCGCCAGCTGCCTTCAAGACCATCATCGCTCCAGTCAAAATCTTTTTCAGGTGGCGTATCTGACATAATAAATAGGCGTGCAACGTCTGCGCCGTAACAATCGATAATGGATTGGGGATCAACCAAGTTCTTTTTGGACTTGCTCATTTTTTCTTGGCGACCTTGAATGGCAACAGTGCCATCAGCTATTTTGATAAACCCGGTTGGGGTTTTTTCAACTTCATTGGGGTATAGCCAGTTTCCCTTAGCATCTTTGTAGGTTGCATGACAAACCATTCCTTGTGTCATTAGGTTCTTAAAGGGTTCGCTAATATTAGCGTAGCCACAATCACGCATGGCCTTCGTGAAAAAACGCGCATACAAAAGATGCAATACTGCATGTTCGATACCGCCAATGTATTGATCAACAGGTAGCCAGTTTTCAACAATTTGGTTGTTAATAGGCTGATCAGCTTTTGCACAAGCATAGCGCATGAAATACCAAGAGCTTTCAAAGAAGGTATCAAGGGTATCGGTCTCACGTAAGCTTGGTTTACCACAAGTGGGGCAGTTCACATGTTTCCAAGTGGGATGATGATCAAGGGGGTTGCCCGGTTTTTCAAAGGTCACATCCTCTGGTAAATGAACGGGCAAGTCTTGTTTGGGAACAGGGACTGTGCCGCAGTCATCACAATAAATAATTGGGATGGGGCATCCCCAATAGCGTTGCCGTGAAACTAGCCAATCACGTAGGCGGTAATTAATTTGACGTTTGCCCAATTCATTGGCTTCTAAATACTCAATCATTTTAGCTTTTGCTGTTGTGCAATCTAAACCATTTAGAAAATCAGAATCAATCATTGCACCGGTATTCTCCAAATGGGGCAAATCAGATGATGAGTTAATTACCCGCTTAATGGGTAGGCGATATTTCATGGCAAATTCAAAATCCCTAGCGTCATGACCCGGACAGCCAAATAAGGCACCGGTACCGTAATCCATCAATACAAAGTTTGCAACATGCATAGGGACTTGTTGTTGAGTAATAGGATTAATCGCATCAATTCCTAATGAAAAACCTTTTTTTTCGGCCGTGGCCATGGCTTCTTCGGTGGTGCTCATTTTTTGACATTCTTTTATGAATGCCGCTAAGTCGCTATTGCTTTTAGCAAGATCTAGAACAATTGGGTGCTGGGGGGCTAAGGCAATGAACGATGCACCATAAAGGGTTTCAGGGCGAGTGGTATAAATAATAAGTTCAGCGTTTTTACTTGGCACACTAAAGTTTACTAATGCTCCTTCGGAACGACCGATCCAATTTTCCTGCATTTTAACAACTTTTTCAGGCCATCCGGAAAGAGTATCTAAATCATCAATGAGTTCTTGGGCGTAGGCTGTAATTTTCATTGACCACTGATTGAGGAGTCGGCGTTCAACTGCAGCGCCAGAGCGCCAGCCTTTACCATCAACCACCTGTTCGTTAGCAAGCACGCTGTTTTCAACTGGATCCCAATTCACCCAGGATTCTTTTCTATAGATTAAATCTTTCTCATAAAAATCTAAAAAGATAGCTTGTTCTTTACCGTAATAATCGGGTTCGCAGGTACTAACTTCCCGATCCCAGTCATAGGAAAACCCAAGAGCAAATAGCTGTTTTTTCATGTCTTGAATATTTTGGCGTGTCCAAATAGCTGGGTGGGTATTGTTTTGCATCGCGGCATTTTCAGCGGGTAATCCAAATGCATCCCAACCCATGGGGTGAAGCACACGAAAACCTTGTGCTGTTTTGAATCGAGCCATCGCATCCCCCAAGGTGTAATTACGGACATGGCCCATGTGAAGTCGTCCAGAAGGGTAGGGCAGCATTTCAAGAATATAAGCCTTAGGCTTTTCGCCAGCATCTGGGACTTTGAAACTATTATTTTTATCCCAAAATTCTTGCCACTTTTTCTCTACACTTTTAAACGGATACGACATACAAAACGACATTAAAATTCATCTTCCTAGATAAGCGTTTTAAGGACTCTGTGTCAATTCGCATAGCCTATTTGTAGTTATTTTTTAAATGTGAAATTTTTCTGAAAATATTTAGAGGTAGAGTATTTGTGAAAATTTTTAAATTAAATATTTTTTAATTTTTTCTTTTTATACTGATAGTATAGTAATAAATTATTGAATAGATCAATGATATCTCATTTTTTTTCTGCAATAAGAACGCTAGCAATTGTTTTCGTGATAGGGAATTTGTGCGCGATGGAAGTAGCGGTGATGCCGAATGCTCCTGTTGCAAGTCATTTAGAAGTTGCTTTGTACAGGTTAGGAGAAGCTGGGAATATAGAGCGACGCAAGCTTGCTTATAATACTCGGCTTAATGCTGTTGCAGTTTTATTAAACCTAGAAGCTGCTTTAGACGTTGGGCAAATAGACCAGGTGAAATTTTCAAGGTTTGTACTTGGTATAATAAGTGGGCGAGGTTTTGCGCAAGGCGTGGTGCATATTCCAGAATTTTCTCCTCAAGACCGCGCAATAATTGAGCGCATTGTAAAAAAAGCTATGTCGTATGTTGTTCTACCTCAACTTCAGGCTGGAAATATTTGGTCAATAAAGCCCGATCCTACAATTAGCCAGCATATCGGAATTTTAAATAGGTGGGCGAAAGCTGCGCCTGGAAGGGCTGCCGCTATTACACTAGAAGCAGCTGTACCTTATGATATACAAACAGAGGAGCTGCCCAGAGTTATCTATACCCCCCCTGCAAATGTGACTGTGCCTATTGTACCCCCTCGTCCAGATATTGTGATCCTTATTAATGCAATTCCATTAACGCCACCAGAAGCTTTTAATCCAGCTGCAAGACTTTTTTCAGATATAAGTTTAGTACAACGAAACGCGATTAGGGCCTGCACTACTGCTATTAAAGCGCCTGGAGTCCTTTCAGCTGCTGAGAAGGAAGTACATATCGATCTATTAACTAGCAAGCTGGAACACATATTTGGAATACAAGTGCCAAATCACGATGTTGACCGCCAAATTGAAATGATTGACCTTCATCCTATGATTAAGACGACCCAGGAAAGAATCGAAAAATTTGGGCCAGGTTTTAGGGGTCCTAGTAAGCAGGTACAATGTACGAGTCAAATTGCTGCGCTTCCCAATATTGCAAGAGATGTTCATTATAAGAATTTAATTGCGCGAATAAGGCAGATAGCACCAACTTTTTTACCTAGAGATAACGAATCCTTTCGAGACTTTCTAGAAAGACTAGAAATGCCGGAGGGTCTGAAAGAAGGAGCGCAAAAATTCCATGAAAATTCAATTGTGGGGTTAAATACTTTAAGAATTAATGCTATTACTCCTTTGAAAGAGTTAATTCAGCCTATTCCTCTAATAGAGCCGGTGCCAGTAGTAGATAGCGTTTATAATGTGCGCAATATCGATTTACCTGTTGTTACCCCTGATCCACGGAATGGTAGGTTTGAAACAAGACTAAAGAATTTTTTGGTAAGTCATTGGCAGCGATATTATAAAATTGGGGATGCAGTACTGGATTTTGGCCCCATAAATCTTCTAATACAAGGAAAATTTAACGCGATTGTGGGAACGCATATCGAGAAAAAAATACAAAAAGTAGAGCTAGTTGAGAGCATTCTGTATAAGTTATTAAAAACCCATAATGCTGGAGATTTTAATGTTTTTAGAGATCTTGTAGCAGCTGTGGCTGTACCAGCTTTGCCGGGGTTAGCTCCTCAAGAAAATCCGCCTGTTTCATACGTGTATACTAACATGGAAAAAATACAAGAATTACCTTCAACTGATTGGACTCAAGCATTAGCTACCCATGTTTTTACGCCTACTCCTGCTTTACGCCGTGGGGTCGGTGAAGATGAACGTATATATTGGAACCGCATAGGAACTCATATTATTGGGATATACAATACAAAAATTAAACCATATATTTACCCAGAGGACCTATTCGCTAATGTGATTGGTCCCGCGGGGGAAGTTCGTCAGTTAGTTCCATTGTCTATGATGTTTTCTGATGCAAATGATGCTGGCTACGCCTTGACTTTTGGTGACCTCGAGCTTGGGGGGGTAGCTCCGGGAGTATATAATCAAAGAATTTTTGATTGTGATATGAGTAGAGCTGCCTTGAATGCTGGCGGAGAACAATTTAAAGGAAACATTGTAAAAGGCTATAAAAGAATTCATGCTTATTTTATAAAGTCAGTAAAAGAACTATTTGGTATGCCTGATCCAAATCCAATTGGGGGTGTACCTGTGCCTAATGCTCTAGCTTATGCAACTGAGGTGGGTGCACCGCTTGTTCATCCTTGGTATGTAGGCGGAGGGGTAGATAACTTTACTCCAGAGAGGGTTACTTTATGTAAAAAACTTTTACTGATGATGACCCGTTTGAATCGCCCGGGGAATAACTATATGGATGATTTAGCTATGATTGCAGCGCTTGTAGGGCGTTTCACTCATTGTGCTGATGGTAAAAAGACAGGAATAGAAGAAACGGCTTATAATACCTTCCTGGCTTATACAGGTGGAGAAGCCGCGTTGGATGGGATTAATACATTAGATGAATTCCTCAAAAGGTTAGTTTTAATGAGCTTTAAAACTGATGCTATAGGTTTGTTATCTGAGCATAACCATTATCACGAAAATACAAGCATAATAGCGCTCATAAAAAATAGGAATCAGGCTTTTTGGAATGTTGAATCCCATGTGGCTGCAGATCATCCTGGAGAATATAAAAATTCAGATTATGCCATAGGTAATGACCTATATCACATATCAAACGATAATATTGACCTTCTTATACGATATTTTTACCAACACATTTATGTAGGACCACATGAGCTTATAAATGCGATCCACACCCATTTAAAAGCAGCTCATTTCCAAGTGCGAGAAAAATTTAACGAAATAGTATTCCGGATGCTGCTAGATACCCCTCCATTTTCTGCTTGGGATGACATAGCAAGTTATACACATCTTGTAAAGCAACGGTATTGTGTTAACATATCAAACGGGGGTGCTACTGAAGCCCAGGTTGCGGCAGCAGAAGCGGCTGAAAGTGCAATGATTGAAGCTGAAAATCATCTTGAAACTGCAAAACAAGAGTTACAGCGTATAGGAGAGGATCAAGCAAGATATATTGAATTGGCAGGTGCGCATGATACTGTCGAATTTGATAACCAAATTCTAGCTGTTGCTCGTCAAGAAGCTGATGCAAGGCGCGCTGAGGTGAACGAGGCTAATGAATACGACGCGACTGCTGATTATCTTATTACCAAAAAAGGTTTAGAGACGGTTCTACTTTATGGAGGATATTTACGCTGGCATGGAAGCGCTGCACAGCATCCACTTGTATCAGAATGGAAGGCAAATCTTGCGTGGTTTAAACATGAAGATGAGGAAGAATACAATAATACGTATTTGCCAGAACCATAATAGGATTTTATGTCCTTAACAGTTCCATCCGTCTTATGTTGCGCCGCAGTTTTGCAGCGGCCGGATGGTGCTGTTCTTTTGGTGCAACGGCCTTTTCATAAATCTATGGGGGGTATGTGGGAATTTCCAGGTGGAAAAGTAGAACCTTTTGAAACGCCGCAAGAAACTATTGTCCGGGAATTGTTTGAAGAAATTGGTATTACCGCAACGTTTGAAAATATCAGTCCTTTTACTTTTGTTTCCCATACTTATGAGCATTTTCACCTCAATATGTTTGTTTTTTTGTGTAACATTTGGACAGGCGATGTCGTGCTAAAGGAAGGCCAACCCGATTGCGTTTGGGTGCAGCCACCAGATCTTGAAAATTATCTGGTGCCCTCGGCAGATGAACCAATCATCAAGCGGTTAATTATCGAGATGAAACATTAAACTTATCCCATAAAAACTTGTTCAATTATTTCCAAAGCACCATCAATTTCACTTTTTGTAATTATTAAGGGAGGAGCGAACCTAACAACCGTTTCATGGGTTTCTTTAGAAAGAATTCCCCTTTCCATCAGTTCTTCGCATGCCTGGCGACCAGTTTTCTTTGATTGGTCAAGATCCACCCCTATCCATAAACCACGACCGCGCACAGATTTTATCATGGGCGAAGCAATGGTTTTTAGTTGATTTAAAAAGTACTCACCAAGGGTTGCGCTATTTTCTAAATACTTATCCCGTTCCATAATCTCGATGGCCTTATGGGCAATAGCGCAGGCCAGTGGGTTGCCGCCAAAGGTTGAGCCGTGGCTACCTGGGTTAAACACATCCATTAGGTCTTGGCGACCCAGTAGCGCAGATACAGGGTATAGTCCTCCTCCTAATGCTTTTCCAAGAACTACGGCATCGGGTTTTACATTTTCATGGGAGGATGCAAGCCAAGCTCCGGTGCGCCCTAGGCCTGATTGTATTTCATCACAAATTAATAAGACGTTTTGATTTTTACAAAGTTCTTCAAGTTTTTTAAGCCACCCTGGCGGCGGGATAACAATACCTGCTTCTCCTTGGATAGGCTCTACCAATACAGCACAAGTATTTTTATTCATCAATTTTTCAACCGCTTCAATATCCCCATACGGGGCAATATGAAAGCCTGGCAGGTATGGGCCAAATTGATAGCGATAATCTTCATCTGATGAAAAGCTAATAATACCCGTTGTTCTTCCGTGAAAGTTGTTTTGAAATACAATGATTTCTGCTTGGTTATCAGGAATACCTTTTTGGGAATATCCCCAACGTCTTGCAGCTTTGATGGCGGTTTCTATGGCTTCTGCCCCAGTATTCATTAACAAAGCTTTGTCATAGCCTAAAAGCGTGCAGAGTTTTTCTAATAACAAAGGCATTTTTTCACTAAAATAAGCCCTTGAACACATAGAAAGGGTTTGGGCTTGGGTGTGCATCACCTCAACCAGCTCGGGGTGGCAATGACCATGGGAAACAGCAGAATAGGCTGACATCATATCGAGGTATTTTTTATTATTTATATCCCATAACCACACACCGCTGCCCCGTTGAAGAACAACGGGGAGGGGGTTGTAATTTTGCGCACCAAAACGGCTGTCTAGTTGTTTAATGTGGTGTTCCATGAATTCTCCTTATCTTTATTTAAGGCTATCATGAAACACCATTTATGTAAGGTGCTGCTTACTGGTGGTGACCCACACAGGAAGTACATACATGAGCAACTGGCCTCAGGGGTTCTGGGAAGAACCCAAATACAGCTTTTACCAGACTTGTAGTATCAACTATGTCTTTCATATTCACAACCTGAACTCTTGTACCTGCACTGGCCATATATAATGGTCTTCCAATAGCATCAGTCAGCCAGTTTCCCAATGTGCGCCTTGAATCTTCTACTAATTGGTAAAGTCGATTCAAATTCGCATCAGCAAAAATTAAAGATAAGGGAGCAGCCACAATTCCTACTGGTGTAGGGGCGGGTGGTGCTGCCATTGCTGCTGTCATAAGAGCAACTACATTTGAAAGGTTGGGTTGTACGTCATCATCTTTAGCAGCTGGTACAATTGCTCCATCTACAAACCGATATAACTGTTCACCTGTACGAGGAGCAGTACACATAACTGTACGACCTATACGAAAAGTTAAGAATGCTTCGTAGTTAGCGCTTTCTGCAGCTGTAAAAGCCGGCGCTGCAGCTGCTACTGCGACTGCTTCTGCTCCACGAATCACAGGTTCAATTGCAGCAATTAAGGTGGGAATATCAGTAATATCACGAATATCTGCGGCAGGGTTACGTACTCCTAAGCCCACTTCAAAAAGGTCTCGTCCAAAACAGTCACGAAGAACTCTGTTTTGAGATACTCTATGTTTTTTCATGATTGTCAAAAGGCTATTCCAATTTTGATCGCCAACAAGTGCTGTAAGCGCTGCACTTCTGGTGGATGCTTGAGGGATGGTAGCTGGAGCGGTTAAATAACCCCCCATGATTGTTCCCGCATTAAATGGGGTTGTAGTGTTTGTGAAAGTGATATCCGAATCACAAGCTGCTTGAACAAGTTCACCTCGGTGGTTGAGACGATATAATGGTTGATCTGTTTGAGGGTCTTTCCAAGTATTGCCTCGGGTTACCCTAAAATTCATTAAAATTTCAACAGTTTCCGTTTCACCGACAGTGGGGACTGGGGTTACTGCTCCATATAATAATGAAGTTAAAATTGGAATTATTAAGAAAAATGTACGCATAAAATTCTCTAAGTTGGTTAACTTAGAAAGAATATCGTTATATAGTTAAATAAACATAAAATAACAGTTTATAATGCGTTAATTCTAAAATTATAGACCGGTGTTTGTGCGCTGACTGTGCTTTTTTATAAAATTTTCTTTCAAAAAACTCAATGATATTCTGAGTAACAGTGTCCTCTGAGGGCATTTTATAATTTTTATGCTCACGGTGGATTTCCAATCACTGCATATTTAAACGCAATTTGTGTGTAAAAATTAACCTAGTAGCGTTTCTATAATTTTTTTGACTGATTCAAAGGTTTGGTGTTCATGGTCTAGGGTGGGGTTGTATTCAACAATTTCCAACCCAATGCAAGTTTGATCAAAGATAATCCCCTGGAGCGATTTGAGTATATCATCAAATTCTAATCCCCCATCAGCAGGTGTACCCGTACCAGGGCAATAGATGGGGTCAATACCATCAATATCAAGGCTCACGCCATAAGATGGATGGGTTTGTAACAAGCGCTGCTTACTTTTGGTAAAGTGTTCAAATCCATTATAGGAGTGACGTTTATAGTTGTAGGTAATAGCAACATTCAAATGTTCTAGAAACTTCTGCTCTTCTGTTTCATAGCTACGAATGCCAGTTTGAATCAGAGAAGTCGGTTTCAATACAGGAGGATTACGTGTGAGATTGACGAACTCAGTATCACCGGCACCTAGTAATGCGCTCACTGGCATACCATGAGGGTTATTTGATAGGGTGGTTTCGTAAGTGTGCGCATCCATGTGGGCATCAATCCAAATTAGGCCAAAATTTTTACCTGCATTTTTAGCTCCACTCCAAGTTCCCATAGCCAAAGAATGGTCGCCTCCAATTACCAACACAAAATGATTTTTAGCAAATGCCGATTCGACTGCATTGCGTAGCCATGTGGTTGCTTGTAATACATGGGCACGCCTTTCATTGACCGAATAATTGTTATGTCTTTTTAAATTATTTAAGTGCCATTGGGCATAATAGATTTCGCAGTGAATATCAGGATGATCTAGAATAGGTTTAAGAAATTGTTGCTGCAACACAACCTGTGCTCCATCGGCTGTTGCAAAATTTGCTGCGCCCCAGCCTGACCCCGCTAAAACAATAGTTACATTTCGCATGTCTACCATGTATTTTTTGCATATCTAATTTAATGGTAAGAGAAAATTCAGTATTGGTCTATGGGGGTATAGTAATTTTATTGAAATTAAAAGAATATTTTTAATTGAAGTGAATTTTTAATGAAATATTAATGTCTATTCTTCTATTCTTTTCCCACCCAGACTAGGGTGGGGTGGCAAGTTAAGCATGTAACGTAGGTGAAGATGAAAATTTAAGTTTTACCCCAGCCTGCTTTTAACACGTTCAACTCCTATTAAAGGCAATAAGGCTTTCATTTCAGGCCCGTGGTCTTGCGCTGTTAACGCTTGACGCAAGGGCATGAATAATTCTTTGCCTTTGCGACCAGTTGTTTCTTTAACAGCTGTTGTCCAGGCATTCCAGGTAGTTTCATCCCATGGTGCATTAGGTAGTAAACCTAAGGCTGTTTTTAAAAATTCAGCGTCTGAACAGGTGCCTTGAAGTTGCCCGAAGAAAATATCTTTCCAAGGTTCTAGATCCTCAAGCTTTTCAATATTGTCATGCACCGCTTGCCAATGAGCTTCGGTAAAATTTTCAAACCCAGCAGCACTCAATCGGTGTTGCAGTTGAGAAAATGGCATTGCGTGGTAAAGCTTATGGTTTAAGGCCCATAAATCTCTCTCGCTGAATCGCGGAGGAGTGCGGCTGAAAATTGACAGATCAAAAGAACTTGCCAGCTCTTCTAAGGTTTGTAATGGCTCAACCGGCAAGGACGTTCCAAGTCTTGCCAGCAAACAGGCAATCGCCATTGCTTCAATACCGGATTTTCGCATTTGCCCCAAGCTTAAACTGCCTAGACGTTTTGAAAGTCCATGGCCATCTTCATCCATTAACAAGGTTGTGTGGGCAAAGGTTACTGGGAAATCTTTTTCTCCATTAACCGCTTTAAAAAGCTGAATTTGAGTGGCAGTGTTGGTCACATGGTCTTCGCCACGAATAATATGGGTAATATTATAGTCAATATCATCGACAACGGAACACAAGCTGTATAGGAATACCCCATCGGCTCTGATCAGAACGGGATCACTGAGTTGTGCACCCTCGAATTTAACTTCTCCGCGTACCATGTCTTGCCACATAATTGGGGTATGATCTAATTTGAATCGCCAATGCGGTTTGCGTCCCTCTGCTTCAAAAGCAGCCTTTTCTGTGTCAGTTAACAAAAGAGCTGCGCGATCATAAATAGGAGGCTGGCCTTTGGATAATTGGCGCTTACGTTTGAAATCAAGATCTTCTGGAGATTCATAACAAGGGTATAAACGACCACTTGCAATTAATTCATTCCGCACTTGATTATATCGATCAAACCGTTCGGACTGGCGAAAAGTTTTAGAATATTCAATGCCTAACCATTCAAAGTCATGGTAAATCGCTTTTTCATATTCGGGTTTTGAACGCTCTAAGTCTGTATCATCGATACGTAAAATAAATTCCCCGCCGCAGCGCAGGGCATACAGGTAATTAATTAATGCAGCCCGGGCATTGCCAATATGCAAATATCCAGTAGGCGAGGGGGCAAAACGAACACAAACCATAAAAAGCTAAACCCAAATTGAATTTTTTGTAAAAATCATCTTAGCGAAAAAATTCAACAATATCTACTTAGCGATAATGTGGATGGCGATTAGAAATTTGTTTTTCTGCATGTGACGAAGGTCGACGGGTGCTTGGATCAATTCTAACCCCACCTTGAGAATGGTATGCTTTCGGGGTGGTGAAAGCAACGCCAGCTCCCATGCTCACCATTTTTTCAGGGCGACCTTGCAACATGGCTGTTTCTGTAGGGGTATGGGGCCTACTTGTTTCATGAACAGCGTTTTGTTGACGATAAATATTGGTGGCTGTGAAAAATCCGCTTAGGAAAAAAATACATCCTAAAAACATGAATGAAAATATTAGGGTAAAAAGTGTTGATTTACTCATAGTAAAAGCTATTACCTCGGTTATATAAATACGTTTAAACTCTTCCCAAAAGGTTGGCTTCATTTTAGCAACATTTGAATGGGATGTGGAAATTTTATTCAATACAGGGGGTATATAAAATTGCCAAGGATTATGCTGCGGTATACCTTGCTGGGGTGCATATTGCGGAATGTGTTGCTGGGGGACGTACTGCGTTTGTGGTTGTTGAGGCCATCCCGATACAGTATTTGCTACTCTTTGGTATGAAGGAGCTGGATGTGTGCCGATTGGATGTTGGGGGGGGTGAAAAAAACCCGGGGGCGTGGCTGGCAAATTCGCGCTGGAATTCGCATTTTTCCACATAAAAAATGGCTGAGTGACTGCAGCTGGCTCTTGAAATTGTTCAAATTTCCTATACGTTTGTGCCAATGAATGCATCTCGATGTATTTTTTAAAATTTAACACAATTTTAACCAAAATACGAAAGAAATGTCTTTTTAAAAATTTGAATTGTATAAAGAAGAAGGTGTTTTTTGGAAAAAATACCAATTCCCCTGGATCCCCGCCTTCGCGAGGATACCAGGCGATTAATTTTTATTTATGTATCTAAGAAACTACGCAATTTGCGTGAACGGCTTGGATGCTTTAGTTTACGCAGTGCCTTAGCTTCAATTTGACGAATACGCTCACGCGTTACTGCAAATTGCTGGCCAACTTCTTCCAAAGTATGATCACTATTCATTCCTATTCCAAAACGCATACGTAGCACACGCTCTTCACGCGGCGTAAGACTTGCCAGAATACGTGTCGTAGTCTCCTTTAAATTCGCATGAATTGCAGAATCAATAGGTTGCATTGCATTTTTGTCTTCAATGAAATCTCCAAGATGCGAATCTTCTTCGTCTCCGATTGGCGTTTCAAGGGAAATTGGCTCCTTGGCAATCTTCATTACTTTACGCACCTTATCAAGGGGCATCATTAGTTTTATTGCAAGTTCTTCAGGGGTTGGCTCCCGGCCAATTTCATGCATCATTTGCCGAGAAGTACGCACCAACTTATTAATTGTTTCAATCATATGCACTGGAATACGAATGGTTCTCGCTTGATCTGCAATGGATCGAGTAATGGCTTGGCGAATCCACCAAGTCGCATATGTTGAAAATTTATACCCACGACGGTATTCGAACTTATCAACTGCTTTCATTAATCCAATGTTACCTTCTTGAATCAAATCTAAAAACTGTAGCCCGCGGTTGGTATATTTTTTAGCAATGGAAATAACCAAGCGTAAGTTTGCTTCAATCATTTCTTTTTTTGCTCGGGTGGTTTCGCGCTCACCTTTTTGGATGCAACTTACAATTTCTTTAAATCTTGTAAAAGAAAGGCCGATGGCTTTTTCAACACCTTCCATTTGAGAAGAAAGTTCTTCAACTTTTTTGGAGTGCTTTTCGCAAAATTCTTTCCATCCCTTTTTGGTATTTTTAGAAATTTTAGCGATCCAGTCAGCATTAATAATTGCGCCATTATATTCTTTTAGGTATTCGTCGCGTTTAACCCCTGACGATTCGGCAAGGCCTATAATATCGCGTTCTAAAACATTAATAGGGCGAATCATGTTAGCGTGAAGCATCAATAAATCTTCAACGCGGGCAGGATTCATCCGAATGTCTTCAAACGCTAAGATAAGTTTTTCGCGAATATCTGATCCTTCTTTAGATTTTGTAGATTTTTCTAAACACTTAATATATTTATCTTGTGCTGCTAAAAAGTTTTTTAATTGTTCTAAAAGCCGCGTACGAGTAGCATCATCAACCTCTGGAATTTTTATTTCTGGTTCTTCGCCTTCAACTTCTTCTTCAAAATCCTCAACGGTGTCTTCGTAAGCTGCGTTGCTATCGAATGTAATGATATCTCTCACCAACATTTGAGAAGAAGCAAGTTTATCTTGCCAATCATGGATGGTATTATAAGTAATTGGGCTTTCGCACAAACTGCCAATCAGTGTTATTTTTCCACTTTCAATGCGTTGGGCAATGGCAATTTCCCCTTCACGAGACAATAACTCCACATTACCCATTTCTCGAAGGTACATACGTACCGGATCATCAGTACGCCCCGAAATATCTTCTTCTTCTTCTTCAGCTTGCTCATCAAATTTAAAAGCTGAAAGATCATGTTCTAGTTCACCTGAAAGCGGGGCCTCTTCCACTTCATCAGAATCAACAACGCTTATCCCCATGTCTGCAAGGGTCGTCATGGCTTCATCAATTTGTTCTGAGCTTAGCTGCGCTTGAGGAAGAGCCTCGTTTAGCTCGTCATAGGTAATGTAGCCTCTCTCTTTTCCACGGTGGATTAATTTCCTAAGAGAAGGGTTTGTTTTACCCAGCTCAATAAGTGGAATTTCTCCATCTTGCTCTATATCGTGAGAGACCTCTTTTTTTAATGCTTTTGCCATGTGTTTCCCTTATTCATTTTATTGTTTTTTTATCGCTTTTAAACGTTGCCAATTGGATAAATTAAAATCATTCTTTAAATGCTCTGCGCTTTGCTGTTGGTCATTTTTTAAAAATTGCTGATGGTGTAGTTTATTATACGCTTCTAGCCAGCCACCTTTTGCCATCTGTTGATCATAGCCGATTTTTGCAAATGGTACACGACTATAGAAACTTTCGTCTGTAATTTGTTGTAAAGGCATAAGCTTATCCGGTAACGCCTTTTGAATACTTTCATTATGGAAGTCATTAGAAAAATATTCAATCAAGTCTTGTCGATGGCTTTCTATTTCAGATGATTTAAAATTTATCCCCATTAACAATTCACCGACCTCTTCCCATAGATAGGGATGATTGACTAAAGTTACCAGTAAAATCTTCTCTAATGTGATGTTTGTTTGTTGAGGTAGGGTTATTTTATTGCTTTGATAAGGGGGGGCCTTATGGCTTTGAATATTATGAAGCAGTTGGTCAAATTGTCGAAGATAGGCTTGACGCAGTTCTGTATTATCAAGACGCTTTAAATAGTCTTTTAATAACCCCTTTATTTGTAAAAATTCTTCAGGTGTTAATTTGTTTAGATTAAAATTTTTTGTGGCATCTTGCCAAAGCAGTGCATAAAGAGGTTGAGCTGTACTGAATAATTTTTCAAACGCTGTGCGTCCTATGTTTTTGACATAGGAGTCAGGGTCTTCTCCCCGGGGTAGGAATAAGAATTTAAGGCTTTGGTTGGCATTTAAAAAGGGTAAAACTTTATCAATTGTACTAAAGGCTGCTTTTTCGCCTGCTGTATCACCATCAAACGCAATGATCGGGCAGGGAGCGTGACGCCATAATTGTTGTAAATGTTCAACTCCTAGGGCTGTGCCAAGGGGTGCCACTGCATAAGGCAGCCCTTCTTGATGTAGGCGAATAACATCCATGTATCCTTCTACTACAATAGCTTTTCCGCGCAGGTGTTTGCGTGACTGAGGTAGGCCATATAATACATAGCGTTTTTGAAACACTGGCGTTTCAGGGGAGTTAAGATACTTAGGTTCACCTTTGTCAAGGATTCTTCCACCAAAAGCAATAACTTGGTTTTTGTGGTTCATAATTGGGAAGATCAATCGATTTCGAAAGCGGTCATAGGAATGGCCATCATCAGCCTTTAGGGAAAGCCCAGCAGCAGTAATGCTTTCTAAATTAAATCCCTTACTTTTTAAGTGAGTTATCAATCCTTGGCTCGGGGCATAGCCTAGGCGAAACTGATCGATGCTACCTTGGGTAACTTGGCGATTGCCTAAATAGGTTCGAGCATTTTCTCCAAGATTACGTTGCAATTGTTCTTGATACCACAAACATGCGGCTTCAAGCACTCCTAGTAATCCATCATTTTTAGTGAGTAATTGAGTATGTTCTTTTTCAGGAAGCTTTAATCCAATTTGGTCAGCTAATAGTTGAATGCTTTCAATAAAATTTAGATTTTGAGTTTCTTGAATAAAATTAAAATGATCACCGCTAACCCCACATCCAAAGCAATGGTAAAGCCCCCGATCATCATCAATGCTAAATGAAGGAGTTTTTTCATTATGGAAGGGGCACAATGCCTTAACTGTTCTGCCTTTTTTAAAAATCTTTGTTGTACGACCGATAAGATCCGATAGCTTTATGCGGTTTCGGATCTCATCGAGGAAGGGAGTGAGTTCATGGTTAGCCATTTACCGAGGGCACCGTTGAACGGATGCGAGACTTTTTTGTGCGTGCTTTCAAATCAATGATACCCTCATTAAGCAACGATCCAATTTCGTCACCTGTTAGGGTTTCATGTTCAAGCAATGCTTCAGCCAATAAATGCAACTTTTTAATGTGTTTTTTAAGTAAAGCTTCGCTTTCCTTGTAGCAGGTTTCAAGCACTACTTTTACTTCCGCATCAATTAATTCTTCAGTTTTTCCAGAAAACGGTTTTGTGAATTCCCGGTCATTGGATGAAGCAAAAGATTGGAAGCCAAGCTTATCACTAAAGCCCCACTCGACAATCATGCGTCGAGCAATAAGTGTAGCGCTACGGATGTCAGAGGACGCACCTGTTGTGACTTTATCTTCACCAAAAATAAGCCCTTCAGCAATACGACCGCCCATGCTCATTTTTAAATGTCCAAGCAATTGTTCCCGAGATTGTGAAACGCTATCGCGTTCAGGCAAGCTCATTACTAATCCTAGGGAACGTCCCCTCGGGATAATTGTAGCTTTATGAATTGGGTCGCAGGCGGGTGTGTAATGGGAGATAAGTGCATGTCCTGCTTCATGATAAGCCGTAGTCTTGATTTCATCTGTGCTCATTGCTAAAGATTTGCGCTCAGCGCCCATCAAAATTTTATCTTTAGCTTGTTCAAATTCATTCATTCCTACAGCTATTTTATTGTGGCGTGCGGCCATAAGAGCGGCTTCATTTACTAAATTTGCAAGGTCTGCACCTGAAAACCCTGGGGTACCTCGGGCAATAACTTTGATGTCAACATCGCCAGCAAGTGGTACTTTTTTGATATGTACCAAAAGAATTTGTTCTCTGCCTTTAAGATCAGCATTTGCAACATCTACTCGGCGATCAAAGCGACCAGGGCGCAATAGGGCAGGGTCTAGGATGTCAGGACGGTTGGTTGCGGCTACGATAATCACGCTTTGATTTTCTTCAAAGCCATCCATTTCAACAAGTAACTGGTTTAAAGTTTGCTCGCGTTCATCGTTTCCACCACCAAGACCCACACCACGATGGCGGCCAACTGCATCAATTTCATCAATGAAAACAATGCAGGGTGAGTTTTTCTTAGCTTGGTCGAACATGTCACGAACCCGGCTTGCTCCCACACCTACAAACATTTCGACAAAGTCGGAACCAGATATGCTGAAAAAGGGCACGCCAGCTTCACCAGCGATAGCCTTGGCTAATAACGTTTTACCTGTACCGGGGGGACCAACTAACAAGACACCTTTGGGAATTTTACCGCCTAGCTTTTGAAATTTTTGTGGCTCTTTTAAATAATCAACAATTTCTTCGAGTTCTGCTTTTGCCTCATCAATACCAGCCACATCTGAAAAGGTAATTTTGCTTTGTTGTTCGGTCATAAGTTTCGCTTTTGACCGTCCAAAGCCCATAGCTTTGTTACCACCTGATTGCATTTGTCGTAACGAAAATACCATCAGTCCAATAAACAATAAGAATGGTAACCACGACACAATTAACTGTAATAGCCAGTGAGTTTCCTCAGGAGGTAATGCTCTAAACGTTACATTTTTATCAGCAAGAAGGGGAACCAATGAGGTTTTGTCAGGGGCGTAGGTTGTGTATAAATTTCCATCCTTTGCCTTAATCAGGATATTGTTTCCATTAATGGTAACGTCACTAATTTTATCGGCTTTAACCGAATTTAAAAAATCAGAAAAAGGAACTTGTGCGGCATGATGAGACGACTGATTGCCGCTAAACATTTGTGCAAAAATAAAAATAGCCGCAAATATGACCGCAAATACGCCAAAATTCTTGAAATTATTTTGCAAGGCTTCCTCAAATTATCTAAAGTCCCATATGCACCTAAGCTAGCATAAAGAATCAAGCAACGCTACGGAATGTACGCGAAAATTAATTTTTCAGCGCTTGTTTTTCAGAAAAATCAATCGTCAAATTCATCGTTATAAATAAACTTTATATTTAAAAAATATTTTTATAAAATAAAAAGCAATTAACTATATTTTAATATGTTTTATTTATTGTAGTTTTATTCACTCTTGTGATTATCATCCCTATGTATCGACTATTAATAATGCTCTCGGTAATTTTATTCAGGCTTGAAAGTGCATTTGTCGTTCCAGAAGATGCAATCTCAGACTCGCACTGTGAATTTAAAAGAACCGGGTGTCTTAGTGCGCCAGATGGGGCTACTTACTACACGGATCAATTAATTAAATCTAAGGGCTTAATCTTTGCAGGCCATGATAGCCCCCCGGTTTGCACATTAGTAGCTGCAATCCCCAAAATAACTGAACTTTTCTCCATTGCTGCTTGGCCGCCAGAACTTATATATTGTGAGTGTAACTTGGGTGCTTGTGCAGCAAATGCCATGGCTTTTTGCATACGATATCTGTCGATACGCAATAGCCGTACTCCTAGCAATTTTTTAGCAAACCCAGAGCGATTAGATCCTTCAAGACTCTATATGTATTATAACGCGCGCTTCTTAGAAGGTGAGGCCTGGAAAAGTAATTCAACAGACAGAGATTCTGGTGCATCCATTGCTGGTACAATTTTAGCTGTGGATAAATATGGTTGTTGTCCAGAAGTTTTTGTGGACAATCCAGCAAGACCCACTAACATTTTTGAGTACAAAGGTTGGGGATATGACACAAAAAAATTTACCGTACAGCCTTCGCCAGAAAGCTATCGTTTTGCATATGATCCAAGTTTTTGTGGGCTAAATACATGTAAAGAACTGATGAGTGGTGGCGAACATAAAAATCCTTATCATTCTGTTTCTAGATATGTGCAGTACATGGATATATTTTCCAAGTATGCAAAGCGTGGGTGGCTAACCCCCGGCCAAAAACAAGAACTTGTTAAAGAATGTTGCGCAATACTTGTTAGAAATATACCAATTCTCTATGGTTTTGCCCTGGATAGTAGCTATGAACAGCATTGTAATGGATTTATTCCTATGCCCAATATTGCTACGTTTTCAGCAACGAGTGGCCATGCTGTCGTAATAGTGGGCTATGGTAATTATAATAAATCTGACCCAAGTAAAAATTATTTTAAGTTTATAAATTCATGGGGGCCTTCATGGGGTAATAGAGGGTATGGATACTTACCAGAAGAATATGTTGCTAACCCAAATGTGTTTTCACGGGGTGGTTATGCGATTAATTTACCTAAAGTTACAACTACGGTGACCATTTCTATGGCTGCAGAGGGAGTTTGCTCAGCAGCAAGTTATCTGCCAGCTCCGGTAGTAAAAGTTTGAGATGGCTAAAATAATATTGTGGATCTATTGTTTTTCAGAAAAAATCTTTGTAAGCGTGCTTACGCAGGTTTTGGCAAAAATCTATCCACAACTCCATCGAGGCTTAGGTCTTCTCTGGCACCAGTGCGGCGGTTTTTTATTTCAACCGTTCCATTTGTAAGGGTTTTTCCGCCGACAATAACGTGCCACGGCAAGCCAATTAGATCCATGTCTGAAAACTTAACGCCCGCCCGCTCTGAGCGATCATCATAGAGAACGCTAATGCCAGCATTGGTTAAACGCTCATGAAGCTGTTCGCTAATTGCTTGAGTTTGGGCATCATTCTTGGCGTCAATCAGTCCTATACGGAATGGAGCAACTTCTTCTGGCCAAATAATTCCATGTTCATCGTGGCTCGATTCGATGATTGCTGCCACAAGCCTTGAAACACCAATACCATAGGATCCCATTTCAGGGTAAATTGGTTTGCCATCGGGGCCTGATACTTTTAAACCCATTGATTTTGAATACTTTGTACCAAAATAAAAAATGTGACCAACCTCAATTCCTCGTCGAGAAACTAATTGATCTGGTGAAATAGGGCAGGTAGCTGGGTCATGTTTTTCATCACTAACGGCATACAGCTTGCCCAGCTTTGCCATGGAATAATCGTCTTCGGTGAGCGTTTCAAAAGCCCTGTCATAATAAATGGCACTTTCTCCCGTATCTGCGACAACATGGAATTCATGACTCAGGTCACCACCAATAGCGCCGCTATCAGCACGCATCGGAACCGCTTTTAACCCCATTTTGGCAAAGGTACGCAAGTACGCATTGTACATTTTTTCATAAGACTGACGCGCGCTTTCCATATCAATATCAAAGGAATACGCATCTTTCATATAAAATTCACGGCCACGCATGACGCCGAAACGGGGGCGAATTTCATCGCGGAATTTCCAGTGAATTTGATACAAGCACAACGGTAGCTGGCGGTAGCTGCTTATATATTGACGCACAACATCAGTGATAACTTCTTCATGGGTTGGGCCATAAAGCATTTCCCGTTCATGGCGATCTTGAATGCGCAGCATTTCCTTACCGTAGTCTTCATAACGTCCACTTTCTTGCCACAGGTGGGCGGGTTGAACCGTTGGCATGGTTACGCGATGGCAGCCAATACGGTCTTGCTCAAGGGCTACAATTTGATCAATTCGTTTAAGTACTAACTCACCCAAGGGGAGCCACGTGTAAATTCCTGATGTGGTTTGATTAATCATGCCTGCCCGTAGCATTAGGCGATGCGACGCTATATGTGCTTCAGCAGGATTTTCTTTCAAAGTAGGTAGGAAGTATTGGCTTAAACGCATAAAAAATTCTCCTTGGTTCCCTTATGTTTTAGGGCATTTTTCTATGGTTTGTCGAGATTGTTGTGTTGCTTAGTTCTCTTGCTTATTTTAGAAAAAAGCTATGGCCTCATCTTCAAACGACGAATACGACGCGGGTCAGCTTCGAGTACTTCAAACTCTCCACCTTGTGGATGACGAATGATTTCTCCTCGTACAGGTACACGACCTGCTAAGAAAATTACTAAGCCCCCAACGGTATCGATATCTTCGTCATCAACGCTAAGCATGGGGAAACTTCCGAGGACTTCTTGTAGCTCCTCTAAGGGGACGCGGCCATCGGTAATGACAGTGCCATCTGCTTTAATTTCAATTTGTTTTGTATCTTGAAGATCAGAGGCATCTTGAATATCGCCAATCACTTCGCTAATCACGTTTGAAAAAGTTACTAGCCCATCTATTCCACCATATTCATCGACTACGAATGCAATACGTGAAGCAGATTCTCGCATTTGTACCAATAGGTCAAGGGTACGCATCGAAGGCGCTATAAACAATACATCTTTTACCAAGTGTTTTATGGGCATTTGACGGCCGCTTTGAATCCAACCAAGCACATCTTTGATGTGGATAACCCCAATAATATGATCGAGCGTATCACTACAAATAGGCAAAAAGCTTAGATGGTTTTTCACCATGATTTGGATCATTTCGTCCGCATCTCCTGTGATGGATGCTGAAATAACGTCCGCTCTTGGAATCATTACATCTTGTGCGGTTAATTCACGCAAATTGAGAACATTTTCTAAAAGAGCGCGTTCACCCGATTCTATAGACGGGTCTTCTTCTTCGCTCTCCTCGATAAGTTCTTCGATTGTGCCACGAAGAGTATCTGGTTCAGGCTTTTTGAATAGTTTTATTAAATTTTTAATTATCGCCATAATCTACTGATAAGGGTTGTTAATATCCAGGGTTTGCAAAATTTTTATTTCTTTTTCTTTCATGCACTCAGCATCATCATCTGATTCATGGTCGTACCCTAATAGGTGCAACATACCATGAACGATCAAATGATTAAAGTGATCAAGGAAAGGCTTTTTTTCAAATGCTGATTCCTCAAGCAGTGTTTCAAATGCTAAAACCAAATCTCCCAGCATGATAGGATAAGGAGAATTTTTAGGCAAGGCGCGTAATTCGTCCTCACTTAAATTTGGAAATGATAGTACATTTGTTGGCTTATTTTTGCCACGATATTCTAAATTTAAGGTGTGAACTTCATCATTATTTGTAAGGAGCACACTAACCTCAACCTTAGGTTGTATTTTACAGTTATCAATTACTTGTTGAACGATTTTATGAAGTAAATTGTGCCATTGGTCAGGTGTGTACCATTCAAGCCATCGTTCATCATCAATATCGATTAGGATGTCAAGGTTACTGCTATCGTCGATCATTATTTTTTCGTTTCTTTATCGTAAGCGACAACAATTTTTGCCACGATAGGATGGCGCACAATGTCAGTTTCATCAAAAGTTATAAAAGCGATATCCGGAATGTTTTTTAAAATCCTCAGTGCTTGATTGAGTCCTGACTCTATTCCATTTGGTAAATCAATCTGGCTAAGGTCGCCAGTAATCACCATGCGTGCATTATTTCCAAGTCGGGTTAAAAACATTTTCATTTGTACCGGTGTTGTGTTTTGAGCTTCATCAAGTATCACAAATGCATTAGAGAGGGTGCGCCCACGCATAAAGGCCAAAGGAGCGACTTCAATTTCACCATTGGTAAGCCGTCGTTCGACTTGATCTGCTGGTAACATATCATGCATGGCATCATAAAGGGGACGTAAATACGGGTCAACCTTTTCGCGCATGTCTCCGGGTAAAAACCCAAGTTTCTCACCAGCCTCAACAGCAGGGCGGGTGAGAATAATTTTATCAATTTTTCCAGCAATCAGCAGAGATACGCCAACTGCTACGGCAAGGTAGGTTTTTCCGGTACCTGCAGGTCCAATTCCAAAAACCATATCTTTATTTTGCATGGCAGCAAGGTATTCCCCTTGATTTGCAGACCGGGGAAAGATCATTTTTCGTTTTGTGGCAATGCTAATTTTACCATTAGCAACGTTTGTATCACTAGATTGTAAATTCACAGAACTATTAACCGCACGGATAGCATCTTCAAGGCTTTCTGAATCAATATCTTGTCCTTTAGATAGTTGTGCATAAAGGTATTGCAAAGTATTTTTAGCATAGCCTACATCAGCATCAGTGCCTGTTATGGAAATGTGGTTGCCGCGTATGGCAATGGTTACCCCAAACCGATTTTCAATTTGGGTAATGTGTGTATCTGCGGGGCCAACAAGTTGAGAAAAAAGGTTATTATTTGAGAATTCTATATGCTCGGTAGTATTATGATCGCTCAAATGCGTTCTCCGCTCAAGCTATTGCCGTGTCCATGTTTTATATTAACGCGTAATAAGTTACCAAATAGTGAAGAATCACCATCTAGAGTTACAGATTGCATGTATGGCGTTTTTCCAAGGACTTGGCCAGGCAATTTGCCGTCACGATCAAAGAGTACTTCTAGGGTTCGCCCTATCATTAATTGATTAAATTTTAGCTGTTGGATATTGATTAAGTCTTGCAGCTCTGCCAGGCGAGAAGATTTTATATCATCAGGAACTTGCGTTTGTAAAATGCTTGCTGGTGTTCCAGGACGGGGGCTATATTTAAAAGAATATGCTTGGGCGTAACCAATATTTTTAACGAGCTCGAGAGTAGCTTGATGATCAGCTGTTGTTTCACCAGGATAGCCAACGATAAAATCAGAAGAAAAGCCTATATCAGGACGAGCGTTACGTAATTTTTCTATTATGTTTAAATATTCTGCCACATTATGCTTACGGTTCATGGCATCAAGGATACGATCGCTACCTGATTGAACGGGAAGATGCAAAAATGGCATAAGCATCTCCACATCACGGTGGGCATTATAGAGTTCTTCATGCATATCAAGGGGATGAGATGTTGTATAGCGAATCCGCTTGAGGCCATCTAGTTCAGCCAAAGCATAAATCAATCTGCCGAGTGACCACTCACTGCCATCTAATCCTTGTCCATGGTAACCATTAACATTTTGGCCTAGCAAAGTAATTTCTTTGGCGCCAATTTTAAGCAGGTGCTTTGCTTCATCGAGGATAGCTTTGGCTGGTCTTGAATACTCAGCGCCACGGGTATAAGGAACAACGCAAAAATGACAGAATTTATCACAACCTTCCTGAATAGAAAGAAATGCACTAATAGGGGTTTCATCGGACTTGGGCAAAGAATCAAATTTGCTGATTGTGGGAAATTCGGTATCAATAACTTTACGGCGCTTGCCTTTTACTTTTTGCTCAACTTGAGCCAGCATTTCAGGAAGTCGATGGTAGCTTTGGGGACCAAAAACCATATTCACATATGGAGCTTGACGAGTAATTTCCTCGCCTTCGGCTTGGCCTACACAACCCCCTACGGCAATGATCATGTCATGATCATTGTCACCTGAATCTTTACGATTTTTTTTAACAACTTGTAATCTGCCTAGATCAGAAAAAACTTTATGTTCAGCTTTTTCACGAATATGACAAGTATTTAAGATGGCGACATCTGCATCATCAGGAATTTCAGTAAGAGCATAGCCGTGTGGTTTAAGCAAATCGGCCATCTTCTGCCCGTCATAGACGTTCATCTGACAGCCGTAGCTTTTTATATAGACTTTCTGTTGATTAGAAGTCATGCCTTATTTAGAAACGGCAGCAACTTGCTTTACATCACCAGCAGTTTGTTGATCAACAAATTGTACTCGTTTACGACGACCTGTTTGACCAAGGCCTGTATTCTTAGCAATTTGGCTGCGGCGACGTGCATAATTTGGAGCAACTACAGGATAATCAGGAGCTAAGCCCCAACGTTCTCTATATTCATCAATACTCATTTTATAAACAGTATTTAGGTGACGTTTTAGCATTTGAAGCTTTTTGCCATCTTCTAAACAAACGATATAATCATCTTTTATTGATTCTTCAATTGGCACAGCTGGAACAAGTGGTCCGGATTTACGGAAGCCATGTCCATGGCGAGCTAAGTCTTGTACAGTGCCATGTACTTTCTGCATGATGCCTTGAATGTCTGCAACTTCTACTGAATTGTTACTGATATAAGCGCATACAATGTCTGCAGTAATGTTAAGAATATCAAGGGGTGTGGTTGGTTCAGTCATACATAACCTATTTTTTATTTAAACATGTTACTTTTATAGTTACCTTAAATTAAAAATGCAATCTATTTTTTCAAAAGCTAAGTTTTTTTCCAGAATATTGACTAAAAGCGACTGATTCATTTAATTAATTCAATAATAATAATAGCTAACCCGCTTAGGAAGACCAATCCCAGACTAACATTGCCGCCAATGACTTTATATGGGGTAATGCCACCAGCTTGGCGCAGTTTATAAACAACAGCTACTGGCAACAGAATCGCTAAAACGCTAAGAGCGATCGCTGCATAGCCCAAGGCCATGATGAATCCATTCGGATAAAAGAGAGCAAAAAACAAAGGCGGTACAAAAGTTAACAGCGCCGTTTGAAACCGTTGACCAGAGGTGTTTTGCTTTTTTAAGCTTTCAGCCAGGTAATCAAATAGCCCAATGGCAACTCCAAGGAAAGAAGTGGAAACAGCAAAAAATGTAAAAATGTTAGAGAAGTACCCTATAGCGCTGCTTTGGGTTGCATCATTTAAGTGATGGATAAACGAGGCAACGTTTTGTTCTTCTGCCCCGCTTGGAGGTAAAACGCCTAACGTTACCGTTTGCCACAAAATGTAGACAAATAAAGGGGCAATACTTCCCACAATAATAACTTTTCTTAAATACTTTGGATTGGGGCCTACATAATTAACAAGGGTTGGGATGCTGCCATGGAACCCAAATGATGTAAAAAATAAAGGAATAGCCAACCAAAAAGCGCTAGGTTCGCTGCCTGCACTGGCAAGATACTGAACTTGAATGAAGGGGATTAAGCAATACACTAAGGCTAAAAAAACACTAACCTTAAAAAACAATAGGAAGCGGTTTGCATAATCTACGTGGCGAGTTGAGGAGTACACAAAAACGCCAAGCATGGTTGCAAAAGCAAATGCCATTGCTGGAAAAGGAATGGAAATTCCAAAATAGTTATCAATTCCTGTTTTTAAAAAAGTAGCTCCACCGGTGGTATAGGCGGAAAGTAGGGCGTAAAATAATAGACCAATGCTAAGAGAAGCAAGCCATTTTCCAAAGCGGCCAAATGTTTTTTCGGCCAAATAGGATATACTAAATCCACTGCCATATCGTAGATTTATTTCCAACGTAATCAGCGCTGCAAAACAAGTAAATGCCCACATAGCCGCAAGCATCAAAGAACTGTTAATGAACCCTGCTTTGCCTGACGTCATGGGCAAAGCAAGCATGCCTGCGCCAAAAGTTGTGCCAGCTACAATAAGGGTAGCGCCTATAAATCTACTTTTTGACGGGGCTTGCATAAGATGAGAAGTATTCTGCTCAAAGGATTCTGTTACTAATTGTAAATTGAATGGCTGTGCGTTGTTCACCTAAGCTCTTATCATAGCAGTGTTGCATTATGATAAGACGAAATAGAGTGAAAAATCTAGTGATTTTCTGATGCTCGTTAAAAATATCTTGTATTAAAATTACATATGACTATGGGTTAATGCTTTAGTTTTTAATCGGGATTTAATCCAAGTAAAAGAATAAGCTTTTGTTGTTTCTTATGATGTGACCCCTGCCAAAGTGTGCGATTTTTTTTCAAGAAGTAAATAGACAACTCCTACAGTTATTCCGAAAATAAAAATAATCGTTGCAACTGGTTTGATTGAACCATCAAAGAAATACTCAGACAACAACACAAGACCTGCAGCTGAGGATTGACGGATGGCGGTAATAACCGAAAGGCTAGTTCCTCTCATGTCTGGGAAGACGGACATACATTTCATGCTAAAGGGGCCAATCGTAAATGCTCCTCCTATAGCAACAACGGCCATTGAGCTGCAAATCATGAGGGGGGATTTTGGAAATTGCATGCTCACGATAAACAGCATAAGAGTTCCTAAAAGGGCAGTTACGATCCCTAAGGTTGCTGTAAAATCTATACCTTTTTTTTCGATCACTTTTGCACTTAAAAAAGAAAAAGTAATAAATGTTCCCCAAGTTGTGGCTTGATAATAGCTAAATTCTTGCATGGGCATGCCTAGATGATTAATAAAAATGATCGATAGGTTGGAAATGTACATCACGATGAGCGGCAGAGAAAAAATACACAGCAGACTGTAGCCCATGAACAGAGGGCTTCCTAAAAGAGTTCTATAATCTTTAAGGACCAGGTTAAGCCTAAAGGCCTTTCGCTTTTCCTGGGGCAACGTTTCATCAAAAAAGAGGGTAGCACCAACGAAACAAATAATTGTCAAAATAAGGACAACAACAAAGTTTGAGCGCCAGCCATATTGTTGACTTAAAAACGCCCCAATCATAGGGGCTGCAGCCATGCCTGCAGTTATAAAACTGTTTAGAACCCTCTGCAAAATTTGAGACTAGGGGAAGATTTTAGTTTATTTGAGGAATACGCGGGGGATTTGAGAGAGAAAGAGTGGCATTTAACGAATTGTTTTCGTTATTAACCACCTTATTTGCTTAATTTTAAGCGCCTTTAGTTCTTCTTCTGGGCATTAGGCGTAACGCTCCTGTTTACCTTTTCGTCTAAAGATACTCGCCGCTCG
>CANJXJ010000019.1 GCA_947478955.1 Alphaproteobacteria bacterium
AATAGCTTCAATCGCCGCCTTGAATTTAAATTCTGCACTGTGCGGTTTCTTCTTCATGTTATTTTTCATTTAATTCATCCTGCTTTAATTATTTAGGGATGATTCTCTCCTCTGACAACTGTTCCATTTTATGGGGGTCATTATAAACATCAGTTTTATTCCGCAAGATCCTCTTCTTTTTCATCGAAATATTGCGGAGAATATCCGCTATGGAAAATTGGATGCCACAGACGAAGAAGTTATTGAAGCAGCAATTAAAGCAAATGCGCATGATTTTATAAAAGATCTTCCCGAAGGTTACGAGACCCTAGTCGGAGAAAGAGGCATCAAACTTTCAGGTGGTCAGCGTCAACGCATTGCTATAGCCCGGGCAGTTTTAAAAGATGTAAAAATTCTTATTCTGGATGAAGCAACCTCAGCTTTGGATTCAGTAACGGAACACATTATTCAAGAAAGCTTAAAAAAGTTAATGAAAAATAAAACGGTCTTTGTTATTGCCCATCGCCTTTCCACCCTTCAAGACATGGATAGAATCCTAGTGTTTGAGAAAGGAAAAATTATTGAAGACGGTAGCCACCAAGAATTGATTAATAAAAAAGGCGTCTATGCTTATTTATGGGAACGGCAAGTCGGTGGTTTCTTGCCTAACAACCAAGAGGCAATGTAATGGCTTTCACTATATTGATTGTCCAAGCATATGAGGAAAAATCTTTAATAATTTAACGTAATCTTTGCAATTTATTTGAGGTATTGTGTGCACGGATCATACAAATTCCTCTGCATAAAAAAGTATGATTCTGGCAATAAAAAAATAATAAAAGAGTAAGGGATTCCTCTTTTGGCAGAGGGAACGTAGCTACAACTCACACTTGATTTAAGTGCTAGATTGGAAGGAGAAGTGTTATGCCAAATACAACTAGAAGTAAAACCCATCAGGCCTCAAGCGGCAATGCCACAAAGGGGTTTGCGTCCATGACTCATGAACAAGTAGAGGAAATTGCCCGAAAAGGTGGCCAAGCGAGCGCTGACAAAGATGGGCATGAAGGAATGTCTGAAAGGGCCCGCAAAGGAGGCGAAGCAACTAGGACATAAAGGGGGAGCTACTGAGCCCCACGCAAGGCAGAGCTCTAGCAAAGAGGAAGAAGACAAAAATAAGCGACAGACAAGCAAAACAGCGGGCGCTGGACATGGTCAAGGTTCTGCTTCCCAATCTAAGGAAAAAGCGCAAGAAGCAGGTCATAAAGGAGGGATGCATTCGTGTTAGGAAATAAAAAAGAAGCGCTCCACTTCTTTTATGAGAAGGGAGTAGCTTCCCTTAAGGCTTACTCGACTTAGGTATGGCGTGCCAAAGAAGCGGCCATGCAAATAGTCTAAATATTCCATTAACCTTTTTATAGGAGATCATTATGCAGAACTTAAACACTATTCTTACCCCCTCCGACGCTTTACTTACTGGCTTATTTAAAGATTATAAAAACGCAGAGTGGGCGTATCAAGATTTAATAAGTAAAGGCTATCAAAAAGAAGAGATACACTTACTTATGTCAGATGAAATCCGTGAAAAGTATTTTCCTGACACGCCAGATGCAAAAACAGGGAATGAAACCCTAAAAGGTATAGGAATAGGGGCTTCTATAGGGGGTGGCTTGGGCGCTATCGCTGCAGCAGTAATGGCAGTGGGTACATCCTTAGCTATTCCAGCTTTAGGCCTTGTTATCGCGGGCCCGTTGGCAGCTAGCCTAGCGGGAGCAGGTGCAGGAAGCATTACAGGAGGAATTGTGGGAGCGCTCGTGGGCGCTGGCATTCCAGATGAAAAGGCTAAAATATATGAAGCTGGCCTTAAAGCAGGGGGGATCGTGATAGGTGTTACCCCTAATTCCGAGGCAGATGCTACCCTTATAGAGAGCAAGTGGAAGGAACACCAGGCAGAGACCATTTTTACCTCTCAATAGAGCGCATAAGGGATCTCTCAGTTCGTTAAACCTGGGAGATCCATCAACCCAATGCCAAAAAATTGTATGAATCATTAGTTTTATTTCGCACAGCCCTCCAAGCGACCTTTCAAGAAAAGCATAAAGTTCTGACTTGCTTAATTGTTCCAATAAGCCTACATAAAAATCATTAAGATCAAGTTTTGGTTTATCATGTCGATCTTTTCTTCACTTAGTTCTCAACAAAAAGAAGCCGTCGGCTTACTCCAAATCGGTACTTTCCTTGAATATTTTGACTTAATGCTGTACGTCCACATGGCAGTTCTTTTGAACGAGCTGTTTTTCCCTAAGACTGACCCTCATACTGCCTCTCTCATTGCAGCTTTAGCATTCTGTTCAACATATGTTTTACGTCCGTTTGGAGCTTTATTATTTGGCTGGATTGGAGATAATATTGGCAGGAAGCCAACTGTAGTGATTACCACTATAATGATGGCATTGTCATGTATTATTATGGCAAATTTACCAACCTACGCCCAAATTGGTATTAGTGCTGCTTGGATTGTCACTTTCTGCCGTATTACACAAGGTCTTTCCGCGATGGGTGAAGTCATTGGAGCAGAAATTTACCTAACAGAAGTTATACCTTTACCGCAGAGATATCCCGTTGTTTCCTGTATAAGAATTGTAGATGATTTGGGGTCGGTGCTTGCAATAGCCGTTGCTTCTCTTGTTACCATAGCGGGGATGAACTGGCGTGTGGCTTTTTGGATTGGAGCATGTATTGCTGTAGTCGGTTCCCTTGCTAGGACGCGCCTCAGAGAGACGGCGGAATTTGTTAATGCAAAGATACGCAGAAAAAACGCTACTAAGAAAGCTGGTTTGGATGAGCAGGATAAAGTTAATCCTAAGACGGCAATGGCTTACTTTTTAATGCACTGCGGGTATCCTATATTTTTCTTTTTTTCATTTGTTTTTTGTTCCTCTATGTTGAAAAATAAATTTGGGTACACTGCTGACCAAATAATTCACCAAAATTTAATTGTCGCTGTGGTGGGTTTAGTCAGTGACGTCGTTTACACAATGCTAAGTAAATTTATATTTCCGCTAAAAATTCTTACATTTAAATTGTTTGGTGCCTCGGTATTATCCTTATTATTACCGTTCTTTTTAAATACAGTGGATAATCCAATCCATTTATTGATAATGCAATCTTTTATTATATTTTTTGCCCTCGGTGGTATGCCTGCTTCAGCAGTTTTTTTGGTCAATTTTCCCATTTTAAAAAGATTTACGTCTGCTACCCTTTTATACGCAGTCGCATACGCCTGTATGTCCATCATAAACTCTTTCGGCTTAATCTACTTGGTGGAATTCTTTGGAAATTATGGCTTCTACGTAATTACAATTCCTACTTGTATCGGTTTTTATTGGGCAATCAAACACTTTGAGAAGCTAGAGAAAGCGAAGGTTAGTAATATGACGGTATCTACGCTTGCTGCTTGATATTGGCGTGCAATAAGTTGGTTCACTCTATTCATTTATGCATTTAAAACCTGAAGAAACAAGCGCTCTTTTTAACTTTCTAACCGCATGTTTTTCAATCTGGCGTACACGTTCTTTAGTAATTCCATAACTTAGGCTGACTTCTTCAAGGGTTTGAGGAGGCTCTTCCATACGTCGTTTTACGAGAATATCAAATTCACGCTCGCTTAGAAATTCATGAAACTGTTTTTGCAAAAAAATGTAGTAATTTTGTTGTTCTTGCTCAATCAGTGCTGATTCAATGGATGCATTATCATCAGGTAATAGATCGATAAACCTAATTTCAGTATCTTCATGGATCGGCTGATCAAGATGTCTATCTTTTTGGGTAAGGCGATCATACATCGCTTGGACTTCATAAACAGAAATCTGGAGTTTTTTTGCAATTGCGTTAGCTACCTGTGGTTCAAAATATGAAGTATCTACTTCTTCTAAGCTGCGTTTCAGGTAGCGGAGTTGAAAAAATAATTTTTTGTGAGTAGTGGTAGTGCCTACTCTTACAATTGACCAATTTCGCATAACGTAATCTTGGCAGCTAGCATTTACCCACCACCTACCATAGCTTGAAAAACGAACGCCTCTATCTGGGTCGTACTTGCATAAGGCAATACACAACCCTAGCCATGCTTCTTGAATTAAATCTTCATGCAAAATTCCATAGTGCTTATATTTTTTAACAATGTTCATTAAAAGAGGTTTGAATGCCAAAAGAATCTCTTCACTATCCTTTAATTCTTCAAGTTCTTTCCACCTCGTGGTAAGGAGCTTTTCTTGGGATTGAGATAAAAACGTGGCGGGTTTTTCAAATGTCATTAACAAAACAACTTAATAATATAACATTATTATACAAATAAATAATTTACAATGTATTAATAATAATAAAATATATAATTTCTTTTTATTTAAATTATATACTTTAGGATGATTAATGAAAACAAAAAGACTCTTTTAACTAATATTTAACACTTATAGGGTACAACAGTTTATAGGTACTACTTAAATATAGGTTTGAACATTATGAAATCTTTGAAATATTCCCTTTTTCTTAGCGCAGCTTCTGCATTGATATTTAATTCTTCATTGGCTGCAGCTGCTGCGGTGCAAGCTGGTCCAAATATGGTTGCAGCACCTGTGGCTCTCTCTAAACCAAATGCTGTGGGGGAGGTTTCACCCGCTGTTGTATTAGCAGATCCGAATGCTACACCACCAGCAATGGGGCCTTCACAAGCTGTTGTATTAACAGATCCCAATGCTGCGTCACCAGTATTGGCGGCTCCTGCACCTTTAGTAAAAGGAAGTGCTGAGTACCTTGCTGCACAAAAGGCTAGAAGAGCAGCAAGAACTCCTGAGCAAATCACTGCCCATTTGAACGCTAAGGCTGCAAAAAGAAAAGCTATGCAAGATGCAGCAGCAGTGGTTGATCCGAATGCAGCTGCTTTAGCAGTTGCACCAGCGGTAGCGCCAGTTGTAGTAGCTCCTGATCAAGCTGCTTTAGCGGTTGCACCAGCGGTAGCGCCACTTGTAGTAGCTCCTGATCAAGCTGCTTTAGCGGTTGCACCAGCGGTAGCGCCAGTTGTAGTAGCTTCTGATCCAGCTGCTTTAGCGGTTGCACCAGCGGTAGCGCCAGTTGTAGTAGCTCCTGATCAAGCTGCTTTAGCAGTTGCACCAGCGGTAGCGCCAGTTGTAGCAGCTTCTGATCCAGCTGCTTTAGCGGTTGCACCAGCGGTAGCGCCAGTTGTAGTAGCTCCTGATCAAGCTGCTTTAGCGGTTGCACCAGCGGTAGCCCCAGTTGTAGTGGCTTCTGATCCAGCTGCTTTAGTGGTTGCGCCAGCTGCTGCGCCAGTTGTGTTAGCGGATGCTCCAGCTCCAGCAGCGCCAGTTGTGTTAGCGGATGCTCCAGCTCCAGCAGCGCCAGTTGTGCTAGCTGATGCTCCAGCTCCAGCAGCGCCAGTTGTGTTAGCGGATGCTCAAGCTCCAGCAGCTCCAATAATTGTAGAACGGACAACACTTGAAGATGCTCTTCCACCGTCTGACGAGGCTCATAAGAGAGCGGTTGAAGCTATACAAAATGAAATGGCAAGACAGATGGCAGCTCAGGCAGATGTAGCGCCTTCTGCAGAAGCTTCAGCAGTAGGTGCTAATCAAGAAGTGGCAGCTGCTCCAGCAGCAGAAATTCTAGGAGAAGCAGCACCTATTGCAGCTGATGAGCCAGTAAAGGCGCCAGGCAAAAAGCTAAAAAGTGCAAGAAAAGCTCCTTTAACTCCAGAACAAATTGAAGAACGCAGAGCTAATAGTCTTGCTAAAGCTGAAGCAGCAAAAGCAGCTGCTGCGAATATGACACCAGAAGAGATAGCAGCAGCAAGAGTGGATAGAAAAACTAAAAGAGCTGCAGGCAAGGTAAAAGGTGCGGCTCGAAAAGGCAGTAAAGCAGCGGTTTCTGATGCTCAAGAGGTGATTGCAGCTTCAGATGCGGTAGCTCCAGCTTCAGATGCGGCGGCTCCAGCTTCAGATGTAGCAGCTCCAGTTTCACCTTCAGAAGTGCAATTCGGAGTCCTTGTCCTGAATCGAGATAACTCCATAAATTTGGAGGCAACTGATAAAAATGCTCTCAATAAGGCAATGGAAGAAAAATTTAGCGAGAAGAATCCTGACGTTGTTGTTAGTAATCCTGTAGATGGGGGCGCCGCGCATGTTGACTCAACCCCAGCAACACATGCTGAGGCTAAATCAGATGCTGCTCCAGAAGAGAAAAAAGCTGATGCCAGTGTAAGCCATGAGGGTGGAGCAGACACCGCAGGTACGCATGTTGCCCCTAATGCTGAGGCAACTCATGGTGATGCAGCTCCTCATGATGAAAAGCCTTTGATCGTGAGTGGCACGTCAGACGGCCCACCAGTTGATACAAAACATGCTGAGGATGGTATTGTTCAAGAGAAATCTCCGGCTCCTGCTGCAGAACATCATGAAGAAGCAGTTGCACCAGCAGCTGAACATCATGAAGCAGCTGCGCCAGCAGCCTAAAAGCCGCTAGCAGTTCTTAATGGAAAGCGCTCTTCTGAAAGGAAGGGCGTTTTTCCTATTCTAAAGTTTGTTTTTTGCGGCTAACCTAATAAAAATTAAAATATTAAAATTATGACCCGTATCGATAAACGTACCTCTAATGATCTTCGTCCTGTTTTCTTAGGGTCTGGCTTTGCAAAGTATGCCCATGGTTCATGCTTTGTGAAATTTGGTGATACCCATGTGCTATGTACAGCGACAATTGAAGAAAAGGTTCCGCATTTTTTAAAAAATACAAAAACTGGATGGATTACCGCCGAATACGGAATGCTTCCTTGTTCTACCCAAGATAGAATGGAGCGCGAAGCTTCAAAGGGTAAGCAATCAGGACGTACTCAGGAAATTCAGCGACTCATTGGTCGTAGCCTTCGCGCGATAGTGGATCTTAAAGCCTTGGGGGAACGGCAAATTAAAATAGATTGTGATGTATTGCAAGCAGATGGCGGTACGCGTACAGCAAGCATTACAGGTGCGTATGTTGCGCTTTATCAAGCAATGCAACGGTTGGTGAATAAAAAACTAATCACCTCTGTTCCTTTTACTGATCAAGTTGCTGCTATTTCTTGCGGGATACATGAACAAAAAGCATTGTTAGATCTAAACTATGTGGAAGATTCCTCAGCGGATGTCGATGCAAATTTTGTTTTAACGGCAAGTGGAAAAATTATTGAAGTTCAAGCGTGTGCTGAAAAAAATCCATTTGACCAGCAACAGTTTATGGATATGTTAACTCTTGCACAAAAGGGCGCTTCTGAATTATTTGAGCTGCAAAAAAATGCATTGAAGCTGTAATTTTTGTAAAAATTTAAACCTTCTACCTTGTAGAAAAAAATCAGCCAACCATTGCCAAGGGCTTCTCCTAGGGGGTACAATCACGTGAATAAAAGTAATTAAGGAGAGACACATGTCTCATGAAAAATCGGTTAATGTTCAAGATGCTTTTTTAAATCATATTCGTAAAAATAAGACTCCACTTACAGTTTTTTTGGTAAATGGCGTAAAGTTACAGGGAACCATTACTTGGTTTGATAGCAATACAATTTTGTTGCGTCGTGAAGGCCATGCTCAACTTATTTACAAGCATGCAATTTCAACCCTAATGCCCCATGGACCAGTTAGTATTCTTGATTATAACAATGATCGTGAAGAACGTTATACGCCTAGTGTCGATGCAGCCATTCCCTCTGATCATGATATTATGGATGATGAAGATGAAGAAGATGATGAAAATTAGCTAATGGTGCGGTCGAGAAGACTCGAACTTCCACGGATTTCTCCACAGCGACCTCAACGCTGCGTGTCTACCAATTCCACCACGACCGCAATGAGGAAAACATAGCAAAGCTAGAGTAAGCGCACAAGATCAAGATGTGAAATTTAAAACATGATCTAAGTGCGCTTATTTTTTACAATAACGAACTTACCCCGCTAACTGAACAAACACTTGGGTTATCTTCAATATCTATTCTCGATACCATACCTTTTTCGGCAACCAGCAAAAATCTAGTACAGCGTATACCCATATTTTTTGTAGTTAAATCTAGCTCTAAACCTAGTGCCTTGGTAAACAAACCGCTTCCGTCAGCTAGCATTATAATATCAGCAGTTGGTGCGACTTGTTCTTTCCATGCTTGCATTACAAATGAATCATTAACGGCCATACAAATAATGTTGTTGTAACCTTTATCTCGTAAGGCCTGCTCTTGTTGAGCAAAACCAGGTAGTTGGGTTTGGGAACAGATGGGGGTGAAGGCGCCTGGAAGTCCAAATAAAACCGTTTTTCCCTCAAACAGTTCAGTTGTATTCATTTCCTTTTTTTCGCCGTGGATTACCACTTGCACCATCATTTCAGGGATTTTTGTATTCATTGTGATCATTTTAACCTCTTATATCGTTCAAGTAGG
Source organism: Alphaproteobacteria bacterium (assembly GCA_947478955.1). Classification (GTDB taxonomy): domain Bacteria; phylum Pseudomonadota; class Alphaproteobacteria; order Paracaedibacterales; family CAITNM01; genus CAITNM01. The sequence goes on from CANJXJ010000019.1 coordinate 8,441, forward strand.
ATCAGACTACGCGACCCTTCGTAAGGCCTCAAGGTTAAAATAAATATTTTTTTAAAACTTCCAACTCAATTTGTTGGTTAAAATCTAAAGATTTCCCCATTTAATTACTAACTGGGGGGTGAATAAGCAGTATAGTTTTAATGCATTTTTTTCTTTTTAAATTCTAGCGACTTTTCCTTGTGTTTAGGAGGGACTATTGGCTATCCTCTAGTATAAAAGGGGGAATGCTAATGCACGGTGAATTTCGTTTGACCAATATCGCATTGGTAATACTGGTAGCGCTGGTCTTTGGATTAGGCATGACCAGGCTAAAGCAGCCGCCTATTTTGGGCTACATTATTGCGGGTTTAATATTAGGTCCCTCAGGCCTAGCATTTGTTGAATCTCGTGATCAAGTCAGCATTCTTGCAGAATTAGGTGTATTGCTTTTACTCTTTGTTATCGGCATTGAGCTGAACTTGCGTACCTTTAAAAAGGTATGGCTTGTAACAACGCTGGCAGCTCTTTTGCAAATTCTTATTTGTACAGCCGTTACCTGGAGTGTTTCTTACTTTTTAGGGTGGAGTAACGGATTGCCCTTACTATTAGGGTTTATTACCGCGATTTCCTCAACAGCCGTTGCTGTTAAAATGCTCGACACGATAGGCGAGGTCAACACAGAAATCGGACAAATCAGTCTCGGGATTTTGATTGCTCAAGATTTTGCTATTGCGCCAATGATCCTTATTTTGCGTGATTATCATAGTCAATTATCTGTGTTGGAACTTGTCGCAAAATTATTGCTAGCTGTGGGAATCATTGTTGGGCTGATCTATTATCTTAGCCAAAAACAGCGAGTACGCATTAGATTTTTAGCCGATATTATTCGTCAAAAAGATTTACTTCCTTTGGTGAGTTTAGCCTTTTGTTTTGCTGCTGCCGCTATTTCTGGATCTATAGGTTTTTCAGCTGCATATGGGGCCTTTCTAGCAGGTCTTACTATAGGAAATACTCATGAACGTAGTGCTGTGCTCGACACAGTAAAACCCATCCAAAGTACATTGATCATGGTGTTCTTTTTGTCCATAGGTATATTAATGGACGTAGGGTTTATCTACGCGCATTTGGGAACCTTTTTATTGTTGCTATTGGTAATTACAGTTGGAAAAACCGCCATTAACATTTTAATTTTGCGCTTTTTACAAATTCCCTGGTCAGAAGCCTTTTTGGTGGGTGTTGTTTTGGCTCAAATTGGTGAGTTTGCTTTCCTTATGGCATCAGTTGGTCATGAATCAAAAATCATTAATGATTTTGGAGAAAAGCTGATTTTGTCATTGACTGCTCTTTCATTGCTATTCAGCCCTATCTGGATGACTTTGGCACGCCATTTAAAAAATGTTACTGACCAGTCCACAATATCTATACGAGATGTTGTTGCATGGATTAGTATGCCAGGCAGCCATTTTTTAAAATCGGTCTGGAAGCGTGCAGCAAAAGAATGGAATGAAGAAGAAAAAAGCGTTAGGCGTAAAGACGAAGATGCCTGATTTTGCATTTGAACAAAAACTAAAAGCTCAAAAAGTAGCAGGGGTTGATGAGGCAGGGTGCGGGCCATGGGCTGGCCCTGTTGTTGCCTCTGCTGTTATCTTTTTAAAATACGATGAAACCTTATGGGCAGATCTGAATGATTCAAAAAAACTAACAGCCCTAAAGCGTAGGCGATGTTTTGAGGTGCTTACCAATTCACAGCAGCTGGTGTATGGAATTGGGACAGCTTCGGTTAATGAAATTGATGAGTTCAATATTGGACAAGCGACAAGGCTTGCAATGGAACGCGCAATCTCTAATTTACCCGCTAAACCAGAACATGTGCTAATTGATGGAATCAGAAAACCCTCAATAAGTATGCCTGCCACCATGATTGTTAAAGGCGATAGCTTATCTCTAAGCATTGCGGCAGCTTCTATTATTGCCAAGGTTACCCGCGATAAAATCATGGAAGAACTTGATAAAGAACACCCCATGTACCATTGGTCAAAGAATGCCGGTTATGGGACCGCTTTGCACCAAAATGCATTAAAAAGCCATGGGGTAACTTCTCATCACCGTAAAAGTTTTGCCCCTATTCGTGCTTTACTAGGAGAAGCAGCATGACCACCTATTGGATGTATGGCTGGCACGCCTGTAATGCTGCCCTTAGTAACCCAAATCGAAAAATTGAAAAAATTCTTTTAGACAAACGCCAAGATCCTAAAAAAGTACAGCTTATACGGAAAATTCCTTTTGAAGTGGTCGATGTCAAAATCATTGAACAAAAAGTTGGCAAAGAGGCCGTGCACCAGGGAATTGCTATATGCGTGAATGAGCTGATTCCTGAAGATGTTTCAATGCTTGAGGGTGATAAGCCGATGCTAGCGGTGATTCTTGATCAAATCACAGACCCTCATAATATGGGGGCGATTTGGCGTTCATGCGCTGTATTTGGTGCTGTTGGGGTGATTACAACTGAGCGTAACAGCGCACCAGAATCGGGTGTGTTAGCGAAAGCTGCATCAGGCGCATTAGAAGTTGTGCCTCGCATTGAAGTTAAAAATCTTGCCACATCAATTGCAGAACTCAAAGAACTTGGCTTTTGGATATATGGTTTTTCTGAGCATGCAACAGACACTTTGCAAAATTTTTCCTTTGCTAAAAAAACTGCCTTGGTTTTTGGTAATGAAGGGGATGGCATGCGGTCGTTGACCATGAAAAATTGTGACCAAACACTTCAACTTCCTACATCTAAAAATTTTCAAACCCTTAATGTGTCTAATGCTGCTGCCGTTGCGCTGTATGAGGTTTTTCGTCAACAATAATAATCATAATGCTTTTAAGTCCATTAGGAATTTTAAATGTTTCTTAATCATATTTATTTTATATATCGTCATATCCGGACCATAACGAGTGTGATACCGACACTCTTACAGAAAGACCTTATCAAAATAAGGTTTTTGCTGGAGGATTTTGCCCACCCTTCTGAAGGGTGGGGGTGGGGGACGGCGCAACCCAAGTATTTAAAAGTTAACGAATCCTTAATTTTTATTGCAAATTTAGTCCAATCATTTTTATCAAAAATATTCCAACATTCAAAAAGCAGCTAAGGAGCACATACATGGCTAAAAATATCGTTATTATCGGTGCTGGCCCCGGTGGGTATGTATGCGCTATCCGTTGCGCTCAGCTGGGCAATACCGTAACTGTTATTGATTCAATGCCCCGCCCAGGGGGAACTTGCCTAAATATGGGGTGTATTCCGTCAAAGAATCTTTTGCATGCATCTCATGAATACCACAAAGCGGCTCATGACTTTGCAAAGCTTGGAATTTCGGTCAAAGAACTAACCATTGATATCAAACAATTACAATCTCAAAAAAAGCAAGTGCTCGATGAACTGGGTCAAGGCATTCAGTTTTTATTTAAGAAAAACAACATAAGATTTATTAATGCAACCGCACAAATAATCAATCAAAATCAAGTTAAAGTCGGCGATGAAATTCTAAGTGCTGATGCAATTATTATTGCCACGGGCTCAATTCCCCGAACATTACCAAATATAGAGATTGATGAATCAGTTGTTCTATCTTCAACTGGTGCGCTTGATTTAGACCATGTGCCAAAAACCATTGCGATTATTGGTGGAGGATATATCGGACTAGAATTAGGTTCGGTCTGGGGCAGGTTGGGCGCAAAAGTGCATGTCATTGAAGCGTTGGATCGTATTACACCAGGGCTCGACCCTGATTTAAGTCAAGCATTACATACAGCTCTTGAAAAGCAAGGTTTTATCTTTCATTTAGGCACACAGGTTAAAACCTTTAAAAATCATAAAACGAGCGCAGAGCTTTTGCTTGAAAAAAGCGGCACTACTCAAACCTTGAACGTTGATAAGGTGCTGATTTCGATTGGACGCATACCAAATACAACTGGTCTTAACCTTGAAAAAATTAATATTGATACAACCCCCCAAGGGTGCATCAAGGTTAATACCCACTTTGAAACCACTGTTAAGGGTATCTACGCAATTGGTGATGTGATCGAAGGTCCGATGCTAGCCCACAAGGCAGAGGAAGAAGCCATAGCGGTAGCTGAGCATTTATCGGGCATGGAATCTCATTTGGATTACAACGTTATTCCAGCGGTGGTGTATACTCAACCCGAGGTTGCCAGTGTTGGTTTTACGGAACCTCAATTACAAGCAGCTAATATTCCTTACAAAGCCAGCAAATTCCCTTTTTCAGCGAATAGTCGTGCGAAAGCTACCCATGAAACTGCAGGGTTTGTAAAGCTGTTAAGTCACCAGGAAACGGGCCTTGTGCTAGGTGCGCATATTATAGGCACTTGTGCGGGGACATTGATAGCTCAAGTGGCTCAAGCCATGAGTTTGCGGGCAACTGCTGAGGATATTGCCCGTACTTGCCATGCGCACCCAACCCATAGCGAAGCTATCAAAGAAGCCGCGTGGGCAGGATTTGCTAAAGCGATTCATGGGTAAGGCTATCGCCCCATTCGGATTTCTTTAAGGCTTTATAATTATCAGAACTTTTTCCAACCGTTGGGGTAATAATTTCCGCATTAGCTGTGCAGATTTTCAAATCCATGTGCCCCCCGTGAATTCTGGGCGGCGCTACTAATCGGCCAAAATTAACATCCTTAGGCTCTTTTGAAAAAAGCATATAACTATAAGCTTCTTGTTCAAACCCACGCGCACCACCTTTAAGCATGCGATGCTCTTTTGAACGGGGTACGTTCACGGCAAAATGACACCAGTCATCAGCCTTCAATGGGCATGTTTTTTTATGGCAACAAGGTGCCCAAAGGTTCGCCCCCTTTGCCAACATGTGGTCTCGTATGGTCAGTAATTTTTTAAAATGCACCGTTGTGCCAGGCTCAATAATCAATAAATACTTCGTCTTACCCCAAGCTGCATCAAGAACATGCTGCCAGTCTGGCGCTTCACTTAATGAATAGCTGAATACGGTTAAATCAACCGAAGATGCCGCATCTTCATGAACAATATTATGGGCGTAAAAATGCTTTAAAAACTGCACCGCATAAGCCCTGGCCCTTGGGTCTTGCTCTACTAAATAATATTCTAATTGTTCAAAATGCTCACTTAAAGCAAGAGACGCTGTACCAATTCCACAGCCCCAATCTAGTACTGACTGAATGTTTAAACCATTTAAATGTTGCTCAATAAGTTTTAAACAAACTCGGTAGGTTGCTGGGAACCTGGTAAATACATAAGCCTGAATTTGCTCAATGTTTGCATAGCCAACACGTTGGCCAGCCCTGTAGCCTAGTTGTAATTCTTGATAGGCTTTTTTGACATCGCTTGGATGCCAGCCTAATTCATGTTGAACAAATGTTTGAAGAAAATTCATATAAAAAAAGGAGGCATAAACGCCCCCCTTCTATTTTGATTCGTGCAATTACTTAGCAGCTTTTTCGCCGGTAGTAACAACTGAAGTAGTAGTGACAACAGTTTCAAGAGCTTTTCCTGCTGTATCAGTAGCGTCTTTAGCAGCATCTTTGTGATCATCTTTTTTTGCATCGTCTTTTTTAGCGTCAGCTTTATGATCCTCTTTTTTAGCATCTTTATGAGCTTTACCATGATGAGCTGCTTTATGAGCATGAGCAGCTGCTGGCTTTGCTGCAGTAGGCTTTGCAGCATCTACACAACATGATGGAACAGGAATAGTCGCCATTGGTCCTTTATATGGGTCTTGGCTCTTGCTTAAGCGAGCAGTTAGCTCGTTTTCAGCTTTGCGATTTACGTGAACAACAGGTTCAGCATGTGCTGCAGCTTTATGATCTGCTGCTGGCGCATCTTTATGATCTGCTGCTAGAGCATCTTTGTGATCATCTTTTTTTGCATCTGCATGATCGTCATGCTTAGCATCTGTTGCTTCTGCTTTTTTCTCTTCTTTAGCTGCCTCTGGTTTAGCGTCAGGCTTTTTTTCTTCTTTAGTTTCTACTTTAGCATCAGCCTTAGCTACAACATCTTCCGCACTTGCAGCGGAAATAACTAATGCAACCGTTAATAATTTTAATAATTCTCTCATAACTCAAAAAACTCCGTGTTAAAATTTACAGTCTTTGCATACTGCACCCTATATTAGCAATATACAGCATAGTCCTCATTAGACCAGTGTATTTGAAAAGATGGCTAATTTTTTGTTGTATCTGTGGCATTTTCGCGACGTTTGCTGCCATCACAGCGGTGATGATGCAGTGTCTAAAATTGGTGAGTACGAATACGCATCGCTACGCGGATAACTTCTGCAACAACCTTATAGTATTCAGGGGGGATCTGCTGATCTAAATTAACGCTATCATACAACGAACGCGCCACTGAGGCATTTTCAACAATAGGAATTTTATGTTCTTTTGCAAGCTCGCGAATTTTAAAGGCCAGGACATCGGCCCCTTTGGCAATAACCACAGGTGCATCCATGCTATCTTCTTTCCACCGCAAGGCTACTGAAAAGTGCGTCGGGTTTGTTACCACAACAGTTGCCTGAGGAATTTTTCCAAGCATTTGGTTGCGAGAACGTTCACGTTGCATTTCACGAACACGCGAACGAATCTTTGGGTCTCCTTCTTGCTCTTTAAATTCTTCTCGTTGTTCTTGTACGGTCATTTTTAAGTTTTGCTTGAAAATATGATGCTGATACCAAAAATCAAATCCACTCACAAAGGCATAAGGAATGAGTACAACGCTTAAATACTTTATGATGAGCTGGTTAAGAAGGACAAGATATTCAGTGGCACTAGCCCAAAGCCATATAGTCAGTTCTGTTGCTTGGCTCTTAAAAACAAAAAAGAACAATATTCCTAGAAAAGTTAACTTAATTGATGATTTGATGGTCTCAACTACCGATTGCTTACTAAAAACCCGTGCCATGCCTTTCGCTAGTGAAATGTGGGATAGTTTTGGTTGAATGCTTTTTGCAGATATCGCTTTATAACTTTGGCCTAACCCAACAGCAATTGCTGCTATCACCAGCGATAGAAAAGGAATCCAAAGAACCTCAATCATTTTACAAAGCATACTTTTGTACAGCAATGCTAAATGCTTGGGGGTCTCAACACGCAGCTCACAACACATGCCGATAAAAGTTGCTAGGTAATTTAGGGCACGATGAAAACACCATGGAAAAATCCATACATAAATCCCCAAACACGCAACCAAAAAAATAAAATTATTAAAGTCCTTAGAAATAGGTGTTTGCCCTTTTTTATAGGCATCTTCATACCGTTTTTCACTGGGATCTAATGTTTTTTGCTCTTTATCCGGCTCTTCTGTATCAGCCATGGGCAAAACCCATTATTGAATAAGTTGATGTATTAAGCTTTTCGTAGACAAACAATATTGCCCCCATGCTTACAAGCAATACAAACCAACCAAGCAGAATTTGTAAGGATATTCCTAAAAAGAAAATTTGTACTTGAGGGACAAGCTTACCTAGTACCCCTAGCGCGAATTGCAAAACTGTATTTACTAAAAGGAAAGGTACGCTCATTTGAAATCCTACCCTCATTAATGTGTCGCTTAATATTACAATTCCCTTAAACATATCTTTTATCAGCGGTGAATCCAGGGAAAACCAATCAGGCGTTAGTCTGGAGTAACTAGCTAATAAGTTTTCAAAAAGCATATGGTGGCCGTCTAGTACCAAAAAACTGGTTATGGCTGACATTGTTAAAAATACACCGACTAAAGATCCTTGGCTTGAATAGCTAGGGTTAACAACCATTGCTGATGAAAGGCCGGTTGCAAAACTTATAATATGACCTGCAAGCTCAACTGCTGCTAGGGCAAAGCGTGCGATTAATCCTATAAGAAATCCAATAAGAAATTCTCCTAAAAATCGACAAAATGCTACTGTCAAGGTTGACGATGCTGGGAAATAATCTCCTGATACTAAAGGCGCAAATGCCATGGTTAGCGCAACACAAGCTACGGCTCGAAAGCGACCTGAAACCTCAATCTGACTTAAAAATGGCATGCCTATTACTAAGCCTAATACCCTTGCAAATACGAAAAAAAAATGATGAAAATCAGAAAGCAATATTTCAAATGGAGTTGTTCCAATAAGAGATGCATCAAAGAGCAATGCCGGCCTCTTTTGCAGCGATCAAGCTAAAAAGCTCTACAGCAAAAACTTGCAAAGAATCCAAAATAAATGGCAACAATAAAACCAATGTTCCAAAGACAGCAATCATCTTAGGGACAAAAGTTAGGGTTTGCTCTTGAATTTGCGTTAACGCTTGCAACAAAGAAATGATGACGCCGACTATTAGTGCAACAACTAGCACAGGCAAGCTTAGCCTCATAATTAGTAGCACAGCTTCCCTTAGTAAAGAGATGGTAAGAGCTTGATCCATAAAAATGTAAAACTAAATCTATATTTATATAAAAATCTTGACACAAACATGCAAAACGCGATAGATATTTTAGATGCTATGCATTTGTGTAGGCATAATAATTTATAGTTACTTAGAGAGATACTATGTTTGCAGTGATCAAAACCGGCGGAAAACAATACCGCGTAGAAGAAAACAACATCATTAAAATAGAAAAATTAGATTCTGTTGAGGGTGACGCGATTACTTTTGATCATGTTCTCATGATTGGTGATGCGAAAAAATCAACGATTGGTTCTCCACTTATTGCAGGAGCAAAAGTGGAAGCATTGATTTTAAGTCAGATGCGTGATCGTAAAGTTATTATCTTTAAGAAAAAACGTCGTCAAAATTATCGCCGTAAGAAGGGCCACCGCCAACACTTAACGGTTGTTAAAATTACAAAAATTATAGCAAGCTAACTAACAAACAGGAGATAAATCCATGGCAACGAAAAAGGCTGGTGGTAGTTCACGTAACGGCCGTGACTCGGAAAGTAAACGTCTTGGCGTAAAGCGCTTTGGTGGGCAGCATGTATTATCAGGTAATATTTTAGTACGCCAACGTGGGACCAAGTTTCATGCAGGTAAAAATGTAGGCATGGGTACAGATCACACCCTATATGCAACAATTGAAGGCGTTGTGGAATTTTCCAAGGGTCGCCTTGATCGTTCTTTCGTATCTGTTATCCCTGCCGCGTAAGGTTTAACTCTTCGCGAAACCGCTATCCAGAGTCCGCCTGCTGAGTTCCTCAGGTTTCGTCATTCAGAGGAGATGCAGGCGACGTAGGAATCCAGTCCTATACTTTTAATATTGATGCTGCTCACTGGATTGCCATGGGTCTTCGACCCTCGCAATGACGAGAGATCATTTTTTAGGTGAAGTATGAAATTTCTTGATGAAGCAAAAATATTCGTTAAATCCGGCGATGGGGGCAATGGATGTCTTGGTTTTCGTCGTGAAAAATTCATTGAATACGGCGGACCCGATGGGGGCAATGGCGGAAAAGGTGGAAGCGTTTGGGTAGAAACCTCTGACAACCTTAATACTCTTATCGATTATCGTTATCAGCAACATTTCAAAGCTTTAAAAGGTCAAAACGGATCAGGCCGTAATCGCACCGGCGGTGATGCACCCGATGTTGTGTTAAAGGTTCCAGTAGGTACCCAAATTTTTGAAGAAGATAAAGAAACCCTCGTTGTTGATATGGATCAACCAGGAATGCGTTTCCGCCTTTTAAAAAGTGGGGACGGGGGCTTTGGTAATAGCCATTATAAAACATCCGTCAACCAAACTCCCAGGCGAGCTGATCCAGGTTGGCCAGGAGATGAAAAATGGGTGTGGTTGCGCCTTAAATTAATTGCCGATGTGGGGCTTATTGGATTGCCAAATGCGGGCAAATCAACATTCTTATCTGCAGTATCACGAGCCCATCCTAAAATTGCTGACTACCCCTTTACTACTCTGCATCCTCAACTAGGGGTTGTGTATGCCTATGAAAAGGAATTTGTTCTAGCTGACTTGCCAGGACTCATTGAAGACGCCCACCTTGGGGCAGGGCTTGGTCATCGCTTTTTAGGTCATGTGGAACGTTGTGGAGCCATGCTGCACTTAATAGATGCCACTCAAGACGATGTTGTCGGTGCTTATCAGACCATTCGCCATGAATTGGAAATGTACTTACAAAATTTGGTGAATAAACCTGAAGTTCTAGTCCTAAATAAAATTGATGCTCTTGACGAAGAAGCAATTGAAGAAAAACGATCTGCCCTAGAAGCAGCTTCAGGCAAAAAAGTTTTTGCCATTTCAGGCGTTACAAAAACAGGTGTGCATGATGTCGTAACTACCCTTATGGGCATTGTAAAACCGGATCTTGATCAAGATTACCAACGAAGCTATGAAGTAGCACACGATGAAGAATCGTAAATTAAAATTCCTATGGATTCTGTTAGCCCTGCTAATGGGCAGTGGTTGGTTTGGATACTGGGAAATAACCAAAACTGAAATAAGCGGAAACATAGAACCTACCAATAAAACCGTTGTTATTTTTGATTTTGACGGGGTTATTTGTGACTCGTTCCATCAATTCATTCAGGTTTTTAATGAAACAGCCCCGCACTATAATCTTATTAAAGTTAGCGAAAAAGATTTAGCCGATATTCACAATTACGAAACAGAATACGTTTTCAAAAAACACGGTGTAAGTTCTTGGAAAATGCCCGTTGTTATCTACCACATGAAACGCACCATGAAGCAATTAATTCCAACGTTGAAATTATACAATGGAATAAAAGAAACCATTAATGAAATGACCAACAAAGGAATAGTGGTGGGGATTGTCACTTCAAATTCCCAAGAAGTTGTTCATACATTTTTAAAAAACAATGATCTAACAGACTTTCAGTTTATCTTTACTGGCAGCTGTATGTTTGGCAAAGCGAAAAACCTCAAAATGGTAAAAGATAAGCTTAAGTCAAAAACTATTTTTTACGTTGGTGACGAAGTTCGTGATGTCAAAGCAGCAAAAGAAGCAGAGCTAAAATCAGTTGCTGTTACCTGGGGCTTTCATTCAAGAAAATTATTAGAGTCTTCTAATCCAGGCGTAATCGTTGATAAGCCTAGTGATCTAGTGGGTATTGTTCAGTAAAAACGATTCTTGTCACCCTGAACTTGTTTAGCTTCGCTGACCTAAAGGTTCAGGGTCTATATCCCCAAACGAGTTCGGGATGACGAATACCCCTCAGCAGTTTCCATATGGCTTGACCATATGGTCCAGTGTAACTAATCCTCAATCACCCAAAACTCGTTTGTCTACGCCGACCTAAAAGTTCAGAATCCACAACATTAGCAACCCAACTAAGCTCATATTTGCAATTAGTGCAGTTCACACTCTTTAAAAAATAAATTCCAGTAATTTTTCATTGTTGTGTTGAAATCAGTAACTTTATTTAGTACATATATTCTATACATATTTAATAATAGATCATTTCATGTTTAAAGTATTTTTCTTGGGGCTTTTTTTATATTCAACTTCATTTTTGGATGCAGCGTCGTCAGGTGCTCTCGAAGATCTTCCAACTTTGGATGTTAAAGCCCTAGGGCCTTCTTTTCAACATTTCTTTGGGTGTATTACAGATCTTGAACCTGATTTGATAAGAGATGTAAACTTTAAGAATTTTATGTCAGGCATTAGTGCTAACAATCAAGAAAAATTGACACGAAGTTTCCTAAAAATGGAAAGTGATATGATGCTAAGGATTATGTTGGCATTTAAATTGATGGGATGCGAGTTTGAAGACCCAACAAGGGGAACCAAATCGGAACCAGAAGCAAAATGCTTGAGCACACTAATTAGGCATCTATCAAATACATTAAGAGAGACAGACAATGCAAAGAACCAAAAACTAGAAAACAAGTTAATAGAATTTGATAGAGTTGTGCTAGAAGTAGAAATTCCACATGGATCCTGTGGGCCAACGTCAGCAGAAGTTATCGCTGAAGCAATTCGTAGAACTGTTAGTGGACCAACAAAAGCTGTCGCTGCGTTAGCTAGTGGAGCGACAGTTGCTGGCTCAGATATTTATTGGTATCATGAAGTTCGCACTTTAATTTGTTCTGACACAGCCAAACCGCTAGCAGGAAAATTTATACATGTTACTCAACATGCCCCTGAATCAGCAGCTGATCGATCTGCAAAAAGACTCCCCCCCAAAGTTGCTTCTGAATTGGGTGGAAATGCGCACCGATACATTTCGGATACCTTAAGGAGGAACCTAGGACCCGGTGTGGCAATTGGTCTTGGTGACTACATGCTTATTGCTGAATTGAAATCTGCCATCATAATGCAGGATACAGCAACAGGAAGATCTAGGGTACCATTAATGAGTTCACGTATGCAGACACTAGTTAAGGGTGCATTACGAAGCTTAATAGAAATGCATAATGCTAGGGACCCCATAACAACATTAAAAAGACAGATACTAGCAGAGCTACTCACAGATCCAGCGGGAGCTGGCGGATCAGCAGCTACTGGAGGCCATGGATCTGCAAGATCATGGGCCGCATCAGCTGGTGGTGGCGGATCAGGAAGAAGCAAAGCACCAGAAAAAAAGCGCCCAGCTGCCGGAGCCTCTTCAGCGAGACCAAGTGATGAAACAACAACATCAAAAAGCGCAGCTGAGCCTGCACCTGCACCTGTCCATGCACCTGCCCCGTCTGCTCCAGCAGCTGGCGCAACATCTTTTGCTCCGGCAGCAGCGGCTAGGGCCCCATCTCCCTATGTTCCTAGAGAAGCTACTTATTGTGCACCTGAAGTTATTGATCGAATCGTGGCAAGTCTTACTGAAAAACCCAGTGATGAGTTGATCAAAACCTCCACATCCCTGACATTGCTTTATGCTGGTACAGGAATGACAATGCGCGAAAAAATTTCTCTCGCTTTAAGACATGGAATTATAGATGAATCTGGAATAATAAATGAAGCAGTACTGGCTAAACATTCAAGGTCTCTTTCACGAGCTCCTAGTCGTCCACGTGCCACTACTCCACATGTTGCAGCCGCAGCAAGCGGAAGATCTGGCACACCTAGGCGCCTCCAGGCAGCATCGGCCACAGGAATGGGAGATCCTGCTGCCGAGTTGAGATCAAGGGCAGTATCCAGAAGGCAACCAGCACCAGGAACTGATCATGTTGACGAAACAGCTTTTTTTGCACAACCTAACGTCACTAGATTTTTCGAAAGCGGCAACCTAAGTGTTTTTATACCAAGCGTTGCATCTGAACATTTCTTAATCGAATTTGCTTCTGGTGCAAAAAATCACTACGAGAATTATTTTGAAAAACATGCAAACGGAACAGAACGTAAAGATTTTGCCTTATTAATCGAAAGAATTAAAATGGGTGACACTCCAAATAATGGAACATTTAGCACTATCAAAGGCGCCTTCGAATACAAATTAAGTGGAGGCACAAGTGGCAGAGCAGTTTACACAATCAAACCAAATCTAGACGGGATAAGAACTTTGACTTTCTATACAGATCCTGCTCACTACGGTGACTAACCTATAAACGCTCTTGGTTTCGACCAAGAGCAAACTACAAGCAGTAAGCTATACAAATGGGAATGGCATTTTTTAAAATTGCAATTAGTAGAATTCATCCACTTCAAAAACTAAATTTTAGTTCTTTTGAATTTTAAAACTGAAATAAATAAATTTACTTGCTATATATGTCTTATAATTATTCAACGATCGGTCATTTCATGTTTAAAACACTTTTTCTAAGCTTGCTTTTATGTTCATCATTTTTAGCTGCTGTATCACATGATGCATTGCGCACACAAGCAGATATTGATAGAGCAGGAATATCAGCAGCCGCACGTGGAGAAGGCCCGGCGCTTGTACCTGAAGACTTTCAAGACATGCGAGTAAAATCAGAGTCACATATTAGACCCTATATGCAAGCTGACGAAATTCGCGATTTAACAACTGCTGGAACTCCTCTTGGTGAATACATGTTGGCAATTGCCAGAGGCGATGCATACACTGCGTTTGCTCACTACAAATCATTAGGAAGCTGCGGGCTGAAGATTAGAGTTGGTGCATCACATCTAGGAGCTAATGCATTTGCAAAGGCCGACCCAAAGCGATATGCAAAAGGTCATTGGTTCAAAGAGCTACACGCAAAAACGCGATTGGATCCTGAAATGTTGGCCATGACCTGGATACGTACCGCGTCTACTAATGGGGCAGCATCAGGTGGAGGAGTAGCTGTTGTGTCAGCAGGATCAAATGCCGATAGTACACCACCTGATGCAGTAGAAGCTGGCGATACTGCTTCTGCTTCAACAGTAAGATCTTTTGATTGCCCAATAGCAGCGGATGCAGAAACAGGAATTGAAGGATTACCCACAAGTAAACGTATGTTAGCTCTGCAAGGCGGCAGATTGAAAATCAAACGCATCCATAAAGAGCTTTGGGAAGTAGCAAGAGAAAAATTCGAACCTTATAGACTTGCCGCAGTTTCAGAAAATCATTTCTTAAAGTGGTTCCTTGTATTCGTAGCAGATGAACGTAAAAAACCAGGAATAACTATAACTTCATTGATAGAAGCAATAAGACGTCACCCAATGGTTGTGCCTGCCTATAGCTCTTTTTAAAAATAAAACTTCATTACAGATTTACAAATACCCCCTATGGCCTAGCCCATAGGGGAAATTAGATAAAAGCCCCATCTCACCTCATCAGATACTCATTCAAAATATTATTCCCGCGCCACACAATATAAAGTCATCATATTAACTTTATAGTAACTTTTATTGCTTATAATTGAAGGGTTATTGCTCTATTCGTGCGTTACTGGGTCTTCATTTGTACACGTTTAATAACATCACTTTGTAACCTCATATACCCAAAAGGAGAATACAAATGAAAAAAGCTCTATCATTAATGATATTGGCTACAATTTATACCCATGGTTTAACTGCGGCGCATTTTGCTCCAACAACAGATCAGGTCGATGCTATTAATCTATCTGCATCAAAGCAATCAACAACAACCAGCGCCGGGATAGCCCCAATGGAAGATGTTATACAGGGGCGCGAACCTCCTGGCACAAAAATACAGCCATCTCAAGGATTTCAGATTGGTGGTGATACGCAAGATACAGGGACGGCACCAAGCATCACACCAGTTGCCCCCCAGCGGCATGCTCCTTCATAAGCGCACTCGAGAGCGCAAAGACGACATTCACCCACACAGTGTTTCAAGCATCAAGTCAAGCTTACCTTTTATTTACGAATTTTATGGGGTACGCACAAAGTTATACAATTTTGCTTAAACAGCACATTAACTAAAATATAACCACCCAGAACTAAACTTCGGCAAAGTGTTAAGACTAATACCGGTTCAGTTTCCATTTGGTCACCCCAGATGGAAACTAGCAAGGCACCAAGTATCTACCGCAAATTCGTTAGTACTGAACCAGGGTAAGTAGGTGCAGAGGACGGCGTGAAACTACCTAAATTTTTCAAGCTAAACTGCAAAAAGAATCCCATATCAGGTTTTAAGTCACGGTCGCGGTAATGGCTTCTATATAAGCTAAATTTCGTTTCAAAGCAGTCATCAACATAGGTTAGCCCAGCGAATGAGGCCAGCACACCCTTTTGGAAATGCTTTGTGTTGCGAATTTGTGCGACTGATATTTTCCAATTCTCCGTTATTTCAGAGCTTAGCTGCCAGTTGACTTGCGAGATCATTGCAGACGACGCATTCAGGCCGCGTCTAGCATGTACGTAAGATGTATCAAGTTTCAGTAAAGGTTTCCCAAGACTTGCGCCCCATTCTGTATATCGTGGCTTCATATTGTTGCGCATGAAAGCGCCACGCATAAAAATAACCCACCATTCATTGGGCTGATAAAGCACCCGGGAAATGTAGTCCGAGGCAAAGCGTCCTTCTCCTTGGGTTTGTCCAACCACAGCCTTATGATCAAAACGGTAGCTTTGCCCCATAAAGATAGAAGCTCGCTGTTGTTGTCCCCACCGCACGTGATTATCCACACCCACAACGCCACGTTGCCCCTGATCAACTAAATCTATGCCGTCAAAACGATTTGGCAAAAAGATTGAGGTATCATCCAAAGAAAACATTCTTGAGTCTTCGTTAGGTAAGCGTTTTCGGTTCAGATTTTGCGGTGCTAACGCAACTAGCCCCCGAGGTTCTAAAATCCAATTTAGCTGTTTTTGGGTTGATAATAAGGGGTATCGCCAATCAAGTGCGGCTTGGGGGAAGAGTCTGCTCTCAACACGATTATCATATTTTCGCTGTTTATTACCTATGGGCTGGTCCGGATTGTAGCGTTGCGACATATAAGCATCCCCTCTGGTTGATAGAGAAGTTTTAAAAATATGCCCATTTGAAGTTGTGTATGGTAAATTCCAGGTCACCCCGCTTGATGCACGATAGGTCTGCTTTCCTGTTTGAGTAAGAATAGGGCGCTTTCTTAAAATGCTTAATAGATTTGAATCCCAAACCACATGACTACCGTTGGAAAACTGTGCTGTTTGGTAACGATAGCGAGCATAGGGTAACACTACCGGGGTTGTTTGAGGAGTATCCGTTTGAAAAGCCTGAGTCCTGATAGTGCCGTAGCCATTATCCCCAAAATGCTCATAATTAACTGTGGATGTTAAGTTTTTCTTACGACTAAATGTGCTGGATTGCTTGTTTAGTCTGTACTTAGACAAATAAGTTGTATCACTTGCTCGGTTTAAATCGACGGTGATGCGATTGCGATCTGTCATATGCCAGGACATTGATCCCGAAACATTCCAGCGATTTTTCTTTGGAATGGCGGTGTAGATTTTCTTTTTTTTCTCATTGTGCCGCATAGATGTGTAACTACCACTAAGCGACATTTCTCCATCTCTAAAACGTCTGCGATATTCAGTTGCCAACAGGGGGTGTTGTTTTGTCATTACCATAGGGGTAATCGTTAGGTCCTGATTTTTAGCTGTAAACAAATAAGGGAGTGTCATTGAAAAACCAAGGTCTCTGCTCATCCCAAAGGCGGGTGATAATAAACCATCTTTTTGCTTAACGGTGGGATCAGGATGGGAAAAATACGGCATATACAAAATTTTCACACCTTTAAAAACAAGATAGACATGGCGATATCTTATAAGCTTTTCTGCCTGATCATGTTCAACACTTTCAGCTTCCAGCTTCCATGTGACTGAACCATCTGTGCATTGTTTGCAAGGCGAATAATCAGCATCTGCAAAAATTGTTGAGTTCCCTTCATTTCTGGTAGCGCTTTTAGCACTAAGACGTGCAGCATCCGTTGTGAATACTCGCATACCTTCTAAAAATCCTGTATGAAAATGGGAATCTAGTTCTAAGCGGTCAGCGGTTAATACGTCACCATTCGGCTCAGTTATCTCAACTGAACCATAGGCCGTAATTTTATCACTTAAACGATTGTAATGGAGGGAATCGCAATTGAGACGTCTTTGGGCTCCATCCTTTAAGTTCTGTATCACAGATACATTACCTTTTAACCATAGGTCATAGGTTTTTTGATTCCAGCTTGCATAATCACCACGCAAGTGCAGGGGTTGCGCTGCATGAATGCCAAGGCACAACAGAAAAAATACGATAATTACCCTAAATGCCAAGACTACTTGTATCCTTTTTATTGTTATACTGCCAAGTTTTTTTACCATTGCCTATGGCCTTCCAAGCTTTCTTTGCGGTTCTTCCCTATTTTGTTTATACTAAACCATAAAAATTTAATAAAAGTTTATCGCATGCGTCGTGTACTTGTAACAGGTGGCAACCGTGGCATAGGAGCCGCAATCTGTCTTTGCTTAAAAAAACTTGGCTACGATGTGATAGGTTCCTATCACGCCAATCATGAACAGGTAGCAGCTTTTTCCAAGGAACATGATATTCCTTTTTACGGATTTGATGTAGCAAATCCTAGTGAGACAGAAAAAAAACTTCAAGAAATTTTAAAAAATCATGGCGCCATTGATTGTTTAGTGCATAACGCAGGTATTACTCGTGATGGTTTTTTTCACAAAATGACCCTAGAACGCTGGCAGGAGGTTTTGCATACTAACCTTTTTTCATGTTTTCAAGTTACTCATCCTTTACTTCAGGGCATGAGAGAACGCAATTTTGGACGATTAGTATATGTTACATCGGTAAATGCTGTAAAAGGCCAGATAGGCCAAACTAATTATTGCGCTGCAAAGGCTGGACTTATTGGCTTTGTAAAATCACTTGCATTAGAAAATGCCAATAAGAATATTACTGTAAATGCTATTGCTCCAGGGTATACAGGCACTGATATGGTATCAGCGATGGATGAATCTGTTCTTGCAAAAATTATCGAAACAATTCCTGCTAAGCGGTTAGCAAAACCAGAAGAAATTGCTGATAGCGTGGCTTTTCTGTTAAGTGATAAAGCAAGCTATATAACAGGCACAACTCTGCATATTAATGGTGGTATGTATTAATCCGGGTTAAAGTGTAGTTCAAACTTTTCTTGATTTATTGGTAAAAAACATCTATACACAATATAGCAGCGTGGCTAGGGTGAAATCGCCCGGGCATGCCTTAGCTGTGGTAGTATAATATTAATTTACAAAGAGAGATAAAATGCCCAAGTTAAAAACAAAAAGCAGCGTTAAAAAACGCTTTCGTCTTACCGGCACTGGTAAAGTGAAGATGACCCCTGCGGGTAAACGCCATGGAATGCGTAAACGTTCAAATAAATTTTTACGTAATGCCCGCGGCATGAAGATATGCGCGACGCCAGAAATCAAGCGCATTCGTACATATTATTTTCACGTATAAGGAGTCACCATGGCACGAGTAAAAAGAGGCGTCACAACACACGCACGTCATAAAAAAGTTCTAAAGATGGCCAAAGGCTATCGTGGTCGTTCAAGTACTTGTTTTCGTTCAGCGATTCAACGGGTTGAAAAGGCATTATTATATGCTTATCGTGACCGTCGCGTTAAAAAGCGTAATTTCCGCGCACTTTGGATTCAGCGTATCAATGCGGCAGTTCGTGAATTAGGCTTAACCTATTCAGCATTTATGAATGCATTAAACAAAAGCAATATCGAAATTGATAGAAAAGTTTTAGCAGACTTAGCAATGAACCAACCAGAAAGCTTTAAAGCTTTGGTTGACCAAGTTAAAAAAGCTGCATAATTTCTTTCAATTTTTAAAACTTTTATAGGGCTCACTATTTTTAGCGGGCCCTTTAATAATTTATTAATTCCTTTTTGATCTAATAGACTCAGGCTAAAAATCTTGACTAGGGTTGAAATTATGAAAAAGAAATTATTATTTTCCTTACTATTGGGTTCTGCGTTTTCTTGGATGAATGAAATGTATGCGGCAGAGGCTGCAGCAGCTCCCGCGGCAGAGGAAGCAAAAGCAGTAGATAAAGCAGAAGCGCCAAAGGCTGAGGAAGAGAAGAAATATAATTTAAAGACTAAAGGTGGCGAAGACATCACTGTTACTGTGCATCAAAAACGTGATGATATGGTGTATAACACAATTGCAATCAATGATGGATCCATGTGGCTTATGGATACTGACAAAGCCAGGGGCATGATGAATGGTGAGTTAGGGAAGAATGCTTTGCCTTTCGTGGCTGGTCAAGAACTCCCTAAAGGCTACAAAATGATCAATATTTTCTTTCCAATAGATCCAAGCGGTGATCAAAAGGATGAAGGTGGGCAGAATTACAAAGTAGATTTTTCTAAAGCAATAATTCAAGATAAAGATGCGCTTACTGAGTATGCAACACCTGCAGGTTATGCTAAGAATGAAAAGTTTCTGTGGATGTTGATGTCTGGTACAAATGAAATTTTTATTGGAGAAATGAAGCTTGACCCTAATGCAAAAGAATTTTTTGGAGATCAAAAGATTTTTGGTACCTTGAGCAAGGCTGAAAATACTAACGTGCGTATATTTGAGCTACCAAATGAGGAAGGGACAGCAAAACTCCAAGCCGCTTTGAAAAAAGCAGCTGAAGGTGGTACCGGTGGTGGTGCTTCTTCAGAAGAGCTTGAAAAGCTTAAGGCAGAACTAGCTGCTGCAAAAAGCAGCGGTGGCGGAGAGTCTGCCTCTGTTGCAGCGGTTGATCCGAGTGCGCCACTAACGCATACTTTTGAATTTAATGGCATGAAGTTTGTGGTTATAAGCACAGCACCTGAAGCCAAGGCTCATCCAAAATTATTTGAAGAGTTGACAACGCAGCTTATGACTATATTTAGTAAAAAACCAAGGGTAGGCGTAGCTATAGCTGCAACAATGCTGAAGGAGAGCGATAGTTCAAAAGTACCAACTATGGTAGCTAATATCTATAAAGAAGCACGAGAAGGTCAAGCTGAAGAAACAGTAAGATTAGCAGCTGAAGTACAGTTTGCCACTGAGACAACATTTGAGGAAGCCTTTAACTGGGTTAAAAAGATGCAAGTGCGTTTTGAGGAAGAGAATAAAGCTGAAGCGGCTAAGCTTGCAGCGCTTCCAGTACCGGCAGAGGAAGTAGCACGGAGAGAAGCTGAGCACGCAGAAGCGTTGTCTAAGGCTCAAGCTGAGGCAGAAGCAGCATTGGCAGTTGCCCAAAAAGCACAGCAAGAAGCAGCTGCGGCACTAGCAGCTGCGGTAACTACAACTGCTCAAGCATTGACCGAGGCTGATGAAAAGGCAGTTGCAGAGGCGAAGGCAACGCAAGAAGCTTTAGCAGCTCAAGCCAAAGCAGAACAAGAAACTAAGGAAAAAGAAGCAACTGCTGCAGCTTTATCTGAAGCGGAACAAAATAGCCAGGCATTATTGGCATCAGCGCAAGAAACTATAAGTGAAGCTGATGCAGAAGCTGCTCGACTAAAGGAATCTCAAGAGAAAGCTCTGCAAGCAATAGCTGCCCTGCAAGTTGACGCAGCAACATTAGAAGCAGAGAAGAAAGCAGCAGAAGATGCGGCAGCAAAGGCTGAAGCTGATAAGAGAGAAGTACAGCAACAGTTGGGTGAAACGCATAATGCACTGATACAGGCGGCGGCAGCACCAGCAGATGCGCCAGCAGCTCCTGTAGAGGCTCCAGCAGTTCATGATGCGGCAGCTCCAGCTGATGCGCCAGCAGCTCCTGCAGAGGCACCAGCAGCTCTGGCAGATGTGCCAGCAGCGCATGTAGAGGCCCCAGCAGTTCATGATGCAGCAGCTCCGGCAGATGTGATAGCAGCGCATGTAGAGGCCCCAGCAGTTCATGATGCAGCAGCTCCGGCAGATGTGCCAGCAGCGCATGTAGAGGCCCCAGCAGTTCATGATGCGGCAGCACCTGTACCAGCTCCGGCTCCGGTAGATGCGAACGCAGCTTCTGCGGTTGCTCCAGCAGTTGACCATGCACCAGCAGCACATGATGCAGCTCCATCAGTTCCAGCTGATGCGCTAGCAGCTCCTGTAGAAGCACCAGCGGCTAATAATGCAGCAGTACCAGCTCCGGCTCCGGTAGATGCGAACGCAGCTTCTGCGGTTGCTCCAGCAGTT
This sequence comes from Alphaproteobacteria bacterium, assembly GCA_947478955.1. Classification (GTDB taxonomy): domain Bacteria; phylum Pseudomonadota; class Alphaproteobacteria; order Paracaedibacterales; family CAITNM01; genus CAITNM01. Next base: position 29,932 of record CANJXJ010000019.1, read on the forward strand.
GACCATGCGCCAGCGGCTAATAATGCAGCAGCTCCAGTACCAGCTCCGACTGCTGCTAACGGGGCGCCTGTTACTGAACCAGCGGCTAATAATGCAGCAGCTCCAGTACCAGCTCCGACTGCTGCTAACGGGGCGCCT
>CANJXJ010000020.1 GCA_947478955.1 Alphaproteobacteria bacterium
ACGGTAGATATAACTTTCATGAAAACGGGAAACATTGGTGGACATAGCGTTCCCATTGAATCATTTGACTTTAAATGGGCTCAAATTGTAAGCACTTTCTTTTTAATTCAAACTGCCATTACACCTTCTATCACTATTCGATTTAAGGCCAAGCAGATTGAAGTTAAAAGATTTGCTTATGATGCAGATTCTCAAAAAGCAGCGGGACAAAAAGTTTACTTTATAGACTTTGTAACAAACACCAGTAAGTAGAGTTTGATAACCGGTAATAGGAATTAATACCATTTTCTAATTTCCCTCGGACTTGATCCGAGGGCTTTCTTGATAGTAGCCAGTTTTTATATTGATATGGGGTCTATAGGGTCAAGTAACAGGAAAACTAGGGAATAAAATGTTAGGTGCTTTTACGCAACTTCTCTTTTTAGTTCTTCTTCATGACCTATTCGAATAATTTCCCATTCAAGTTCCTGGCCAGATTTTCCTTTTACTTTTTGTCGCACCAGTTCGCCTAAACGCTCTAATTCTGAAGCAGAAGCGCCACCGGTATTAAGCATAAAATTACAGTGTTTGTCTGACATTTTTGCCGCACCAATTGAGATGCCACGACACCCGGCTTGATCAATTAATTCCCAAGCTGCTACATGTTCAGGGTTTTTAAAAGTACTGCCACCGGTACGGCCTTTTGTAGGCTGGCTCATCTCACGTAACTGCAAATACTGTTGGATATTTTGCTGAATATCGACCGCATTGCCCGGAGCTATTTTAAATGCAGCACGCACGATTACGCACCCTTCTGGTAATACTGATTTTCGGTAGCTCATGGATAATTCATAAGGAGAAAGCCTAGAGAGATTACCCTGCGCGTCAACAATTTCAACCCAGGCAAGAATATCTTTCACTTCAAATCCATAACACCCAGCATTCATCGCAACCGCTCCGCCTATTGCGCCGGGGATAGTTACTAAAAATTCAACCCCTGTTATGTGGTGTTGCACAGCAAACATAGCAACAGTTCTATCCAGGGCTGCAGCCCCTGCGATTAATTCATCATTCTCTATGGTAATTTGGGAAAATCCACGACCTAGCTTAATAACAGCTCCATCATAGCCTCCATCGCGCACTAATATATTTGAGCCCGCCCCCATCACAAAATACGATAAGGTATTTGGTTTATTTTTTAAAAAATATTGAAGGTCAGAAACATCTTCCGGTTTATACACAACGTAAGCTGGCCCTCCAACCTGAAACCAAGTTAGGCCAGACAAGGATGTATCAAAGCTGTAACGCCCACGAACTGAAGGCAAAACATCTTTTTGTATTTGCGATAAACTTTTTTTTACAACGGTAACCATTAATTAATATTTCTCATGATAATCTTAAATTAACCCGAAAGGGGACGTGGCTCAAAACAGTGTGTTCCCCTCGCACTTTTGAGCCACTTTTATGAAACCTTCTCATTAGAAGCTCTTAGACCGGGATGAAAATTTTGTTCCAAGTCTTGTATTAATTCATGGGTCCAGGTTGTAATGCTTCCTGCGCCCATGCAAAGAATCATATCTCCTTGTTCTAGGAAGGGTATAAGTAAACCCGCTAGAGAAGATGGGTACTCAAAGTACCTAGCTAATATACCTTTTTGGGCAATCCCATTTGCTAAATCTTCACCTGTAACGCCATTTGGTGCTTCGCCTGCTGCATAGACGGGAGAAACCAAAACTTGCTCACAACCTTCAAAGCAGGCTGTGAAATCTTCAAATAGATCCTTTAAACGAGAGTACCGGTGTGGTTGGACCACAGCATATATTTTGCCCTTTGCAGCTTGCCGAGCGGAAGAAATAACAGCACGGATCTCAGCAGGATGGTGAGCATAATCATCAATAATGCGCACCCCATGAATACTGCCTACCTGGGTAAACCGTCTTTTTACACCTTTAAATGTTTTGAAGGCATGGCGTAAAACCGTGTCGGATATACCTAATTCCTGGGCAATAGCGATAACTGCCAATGCATTTTGTACATTATGCCTCCCCATCATGGGCAAATGGACATCTTTTAAAATAGTGGGGAAAGTTGCGATATTAGCCCCAGCATAATTTGCGAGCTCTCGTTGTTTTTCTAGGTAATCTGGCTTTATAAAAACATCAAAGGTTACACCGTCTGAATCAAGCTTAACATTTTGGGCTGATACATCAGCGCTTTCATTGAATCCGTAGGTTACAATACGACGATCTCCAATCTCGTGGGCAAGTTCTTGCACAACAGGATGATCTGTACATAATACGCCCAATCCATAAAAAGGCACATTTCTCACAAAATGACGAAAAGCAGCGTATAGAGACTCAAAATCCCCGTAGTGTTCCATGTGTTCTGGATCAATGTTGGTAACCACTGCAATAGTTCCAGGAAGCCTTGTAAAGCTACCATCAGACTCATCAGCCTCTACAACCGCCCAATTACTTTTTCCCAAACGCGCATTTGTATTGTATTCGTTAATAATACCCCCGTTAACAACGGTTGGATCCATACCAGCAGCATCAATTAGCCACGCCAATAACGAAGTTGTCGTTGTTTTACCATGGGTTCCCCCGACCGCTAACGATAAACGGCTACGCATAATTTCCGCTAGCATTTCTGAGCGGTGCATCACAGGAATACGCAAACGACGCGCTTCAAGAAGTTCTATATTATCAGGCTTAACAGCAGTTGAAATAACTACAGCCTGTACGTTAGATAAATTTTTAATATCGTGATTAATAAATACCGGTATCCCAAGAGACTGCAATCTTTTTGTATTATAGCTTTCAGCAATATCAGCGCCTTGAACTTGAAATCCGCTTTGATGCAGAACTTCGGCAATACCGCTCATGCCAATACCACCAATTCCAATAAAGTGAATAGGACGCGTTTGGCCTGGTAAAATATTCATCTACATTACAAAAAAAAGACTACCTTCTATAGATAGCTATCCTGTAGGAAACTTTCAACCCAATTGCTTAAATCTTCTGCAGCATCAGGCTTTGCTAAGTGATGGATTGATTCGCTCATGGCATCTAAAATTTTTCTGTTTTTCATGGCGTTCTCAATTAATTGCGCTAAAACAGGGGGGGTTAATTCAGCTTCATTAATGATCCAGGCGCCCCCAGCATTTACAATCATACGAGCATTTTCCCCTTGATCATTATCTTTTGAAATGGCTAAGGGAACTAGAATAGCAGGCACCCCAAGACAGGTTAGCTCAGCAATAGTAGAAGCACCCGCACGGCAAACTGCCAAATCAGCATTGCGTAATCGGCTTGGCATATCACTAAAAAAACTTTCTAAAGTAACACTTATCTTAAGTTTTTCGTAAAAATTTTTCACCTCGTTTAATTGTTCAGAACGACATTGCTGCGTGACAATAAGCTGCTGTTGCAAGGGTTCAGGTAATAATTCAAGCGCCTTTGGAATAACATCCGAAAATAATTTTGCCCCTTGGCTACCACCCACAACACAAATATGAAACTTCTCATAATTTTTAGATCGTGGCGTATTCATTGCCATGCGCACAAGTTTGCGCACGGGATTGCCAATCCAAACAGCGGATTGGGGTGCTCCTTGGGTTGGGGAAAAACTTATAGCTAATCCTTTGGCAAAACGCTGCAAAAATTTATTTGCCCGACCCAGCACTGCATTTTGTTCATGGATTAATGTTTTTTTAAATAACAATTGCGCTGCAATCATCCCAGGAAGAGAGGGGTACCCACCAAACCCTATGGCCATCCTTACTTTGTTTTTGTTGATAAACAAAAATGCTTTGAAAATGCTTCTTAACATGGTGAAAAGATATATAAAAATATTGCCCCGACGGACGTTCAATACTTCTATCGCGTCAAAATATTCATAATTAACAAAATTCATCGCTCTTGAGTCGGTAAGAAGCGCTAATTTATGCCCCCGTTTTTTTAAAGCAGATGCTAATCCTTCGGCTGGAAAAACATGGCCACCCGTTCCCCCTGCACACAAAACAATCATGACATCTCCTTCATTAATTCACTTGCAGCCATACGGGCCGCATCATTAATATCATTTCCAGAAAGCATACGTGCTATTTCGCTAACCCGTTCAGTTTCACAGAGAACCTGTACAGTTGTAGCGGTCGAGGTTTCTTCTTGAAGCTTTGCCACAATCAGATGATGCTGGGCTTGAGAGGCCACTTGAGCAGAATGGGTAATTGCCATGACTTGACCACATTTGCCTAAGCGACGCAGGCGCCTGCCAATAGCCAGGGCTACTGATCCACTTACCCCATGGTCAATTTCATCAAAAATTAAAGTGGATACATTTTGTTGATTTGCTGTCACTACTTTCAGCGCTAACATTAGCCTTGCCATTTCTCCACCTGATGCAGTCTTATGTAGGGGAGTAAAAAGCTGACCAGGGTTCATGCACACTTCAAAAATAACCAGCTCCACTCCATAAGCCCCCCACTGAGCTTCCAACAATGGATTTAAGTTAATGCGAAAACGCGCGTGAGGCAAAAATAGTTCAGGCAATTCTGCCTGTACGTTATTTTCTATGATGGTGGCAGCTTTTTCTCGATGCTGTGATAAGGCTTGCGCCGCATTAATATAGCCTTGCCTTGCTTTTGAAACATGTTTTTGTAATTGAATACGTTCAAATTCAGGGTCATCCAGAGCCTGCTGCTGGCCTTGCAAATTTTGCAAAACAGTATAAAGGTCATCACCGGCAATATTGTACTTTTTAGAGATTCCATGCAGCTCGCTGTATCGTTGATCATAAGCTTGTAATTCTTGCGCATGAGCCTGATGTTGCCCTAATAAATCACGTAAAAGTTGCTGCGTTTCCTTAACCTCAATATAGGCACGGTCTAAGCTTTTAGATGCTTCTTCCAAAGGTTCTAACCCGCCTTGATTAGAGCGAGCCAGTGTTTGCTGATGCTGAGCAATTTCACTAGCTAAATCTCGAGGGTAAGTTAGCCCTTGTAAACACGTAGCAACTGTATCAGCAATTTGTGCGAACCCTACAATTGCTTCACGTTTTTGTAACAACTGGGTTTCTTCCCCATCAATGGGCTTAAGGTTTTTTAAGTCCTCTAACTGCATTTTAAGAAATGCTCGTTGGCTTTGATTGCTGGCAAGGCTTTCTTCAAAAACTTTAAGCTTCAATTGCGCCTCTTGAAGGTCTTCATATGCTGTTTCAACAGCTTCTTTTATGGGTGCGTCAATGGCCTGATCCAACAACATACGTTGCCTGCTTAGCTCAAATAGATGATCTTGTTGGCCATGAATATTGATAAGTTGATCGCCTAACATTTTTAAGGTTTGAGCGGTAACTGGTTCATCATTAATAAAGGCTTTGGAGCGTCCATTTACTTGCAAAACACGACGCAAGGCAATCACGTCATGCCTTGGCAAACTGTATTCTTGGAAAAAACTATCAAAAAAGGGATCGTCTTCGAACTCAGCAAAAACAGATGCGTGTTCGGTATTTTTTCGGATCAGGGTTTGTTCCCCACGTTGGCCTAAGACCAGGCACAACGCATCCAGAAGAATAGATTTTCCAGCGCCTGTTTCACCAGTAAGCACGCAATATCCAGCTTCAAAAGATAAATCCAGCGCTTCTATCAGAACCACATTACGTATACTGAGGGTGCGCAGCATGTGCTAGCGTTGAATCCCTTGCATGGCCCCATAAGCCTGAGTATACCAAGTAGAGCTATTGTAATTATGGCCCAAAACTGCTGCAGAAGCCCGTGCTTCGTCATATAATCCAAGTGCTAAATACGAAATAACTAACCGGTAAAGCGCTTCTGGAACATGCGCACATGTTTCATATTCTTTCACAACCATCTTTAAGCGATTGATCGCAGGAAGGTGAGCTTGCTTTTGTTGATAGTAATGAGCAACTTCCATTTCCTTCGCTGCCAAGTGGTCACGAATTAAATCAATTTTAAGCCTTCCATCCTTGGCATATTTCGCATTAGGGAAACGATTGATTAATTTTTGGAAAGCTTCAACACTTTCTTTTGCTGGAGTTTGATCTCGTTCCACGATGGGGATTTGCTCATAAGAAATTAAACCCTTCATATACATGGCATATGGAACGAATTCATGTCCCGGATGTAACTGAATAAAGGTTTCAAATGATTCTTCAGCATCTTCATATTTTTTAGCAAGGTAGTAAGCGTATCCTGCCATAATTTGAGCGTTAAGAGACCAGTCTGAGTAAGGATGCTGGCGTTCAACTTCAGCATAGGCTGTACCCGCCTCCTTATACTTTTTAGCTTCCATACGATCAACAGCTATAAGATATAGCTGTTCAACTGACATTTCATCAAATTTTTCGCTGTCGTCAGCACAGGATGCAAGCAACAGAATAAGTAGGCCGGATAGAAGTCGTTTCACAACTTAACAGTATTTCTATTTTGGTTAACGTTAGCATAAGGAAATCATGTTTCCTAGTGATCGATTAGGGGAATACATGGAAAACTGTTTCAGTGTTTTTGGATTTTAAGGCTTTAACACAATGGGCAAGTCTCACCTGCTGAGCCTTGTTATTTTTAGATCTTCAGGTCAATACATAGGAAAACTAGAAAGGGGCTGAGACATCAAACTCAGAGTTTCCCTATTGCTTGACGATAGGGTCCACATCCATATAAAAACCTGGATAATGCCTAGGCTAGAGCTAGCTTATACTCCCATTTGAAAGATCTTCTACCATTTTCAAATAGCGCTTATCAATAACAAAGTGCTTGTTTTCGTTAATATTGGCAGTAGGCTGCATATTCAACCGAAAGGGAGTAGTGATAATCGTTTGGTATTTATTGTAAGCACTGCTGGGGTTTTTGGAAAATTCCTCACTGTTTTTTGAAATCATCCGCATTTCTTCGCCCAAGGTTGCATATCCCATAACCAGCCCAAAAAGATGAACGCGCCGCTTTCCTAAAATTTTTGTTTCTACAAATACTGGGGCTCCACTCGTTCCTGGAAGTGCTAATCCATAAGGACGTTTATCCTTTAGCCAACTTTTTAAGGCAAAATAGCGGCGTTGCATACTTTCAGGTTCATTAATTCCAGGTTGTTCTTTTGGCAATTCATTAGCCGGATCAAAGAAAAGGGAACTTATCATAACCGTTCGATAATTTGCTAAAGGGTCTTCATCAACATTGGGAAAGAAAAGGCTCCATTCATATAAATAAAAACCGCGTTTTAGTTTTTGAGAAGGAAGATCTGCATTCCCCCAGGTCAGCACCAACATTGGTATATCTGGCTCTAACACCAACTCATCCTCAATATTAACGGGCGTAATACCATCTACATGTTGAGACAATTTTAAAATCGCGATATCAAATTTATGCTGGTCACCTGGCTCAAAACGAACATATCTGCTGTCTAACAGCACATATTCAACGTCATATGTAACTTCATGATTAGGAATAATGGTAAATGTTACAGTTAACTGTTTAGGGGTAACCAAAATATATGATCCTAAATCTTTCATAGGATATTTCGCATTCAGCAATAGCTGCATACCATGAGCGGCGGTAATAACAATGTTATTGCGAACCAAAACGCCAGACTGAGTAAAGTTTAGGCTGTTATCAACAATAAGCCCCGCAGCTTCATGGTGCGGTGAGTCATATGCCAAAGATACATGTTCCCTGACTGTACCTGATGCGACCATCCCATTAAGCGGAAGCGCGATTAGAAAAAATAGTAAGACTTTACTGGCTTTGCAACTCACGACTTGCATTTAAATCAATTCTACGATCAACCACCATATACATTATGTCACCAATAAGATGCAAAAACATCCCCAGCAACGTAAACATATACAGACATCCAAACATTACCGGATAATCACGGCTTAACGCTGCTTCAAATGCAAGTAATCCAAGGCCATCTAGGGAAAAAAGCACTTCAATTAACAGACTTGATGTAAATAAAATATGCACAAACGCAGCGGGAAATCCAGCAATGACAATCAACATGGCATTACGGAAAATATGCCCATACAAAATTTTCTTTTCTTCCAATCCCTTGGCACGAGCGGTCGTTACATACTGCTTATTAATTTCTTCTAAAAAGGAATTCTTGGTAAGCAAAGTAAGCTTTGCAAACCCCGATATGACCATCGCTAATAAGGGCAAGAATAAATGCCAAAGATAATCTGTAATTTTGCCCATGAAACTTAAGGTATCCCAGTGGTCGGAAAATAATCCCCGCAAAGGGAAAAATTGAAAAAAGCTACCGCCAGCAAAAAGAACAATCAGAAACAGCGCGAATAAAAAGCTGGGCACAGCATATGCCACAACGACAATGGCGCTGGTGATAATATCAAATCTGGTGCCATCATGCACCGCTTTGCGAATGCCAAGGGGTATGGAAATAAGGTATACCAGCAACGTGGTCCAAAGCCCCAGCGATATTGAAACGGGTAACTTTGCCTTGATAACCTCAATGACTGATTTATCGCGAAAATAACTTTTACCAAAATCAAAGCGTGCATAATTTTTTAACATTAAAAGAAAGCGTTCGTGAGGAGGCTTATCAAACCCAAATTGCTTTTCAAGTTGTTTAATAAATTCAGGGTCAATGCCTTGAGCACCACGATAGGAATGATCTATGCCAAATGTTTGTTCTCGCTGCATTTGATCACCACTGCCGCCTAGCCTTGCGTCAATATCACTTGCGTCACCACGCATTTGACTAATCACCTGCTGAATAGGTCCACCAGGGGCCGCTTGCACAATAATGAAATTCAGCAACATTATTCCCAGCATGGTTGGGATTACAAGCAATAGCCGGCGGGCGATGTATCCTATCATTTACTGGCCTTACATCTCTTTGTCATCCCGAACTTGTTTCGGGATCTAGACCCTGAACTAAATTCAGGGTGACAAGAATTATAGAATTGGATTCCCGCCTCAGCGGGAATGACAAATAGGGACGCGGGAATGACAACGTATTTCATGCTCAAAACCATCCCTTTACTGTACTTATAATTTTACTAAGCATTCCATTTTCTTGTAGTGCTTCTTCTTTGAGAGTCGCAGGTTTTTCCCACCAAGTTAGTAAGGGAAACGGTGAATATTTTGGGGACTTTTCTGGCATTTCAAAGATATCCCAATATGCTGTGCGCAACCCTGTAAAATCCCAGTTTGTAATTATATAGTAATTCCAACATAATACGCGGTCTATGGCATGGGCACAATTTAACATTGATTGGTAATCTTTCACGACAATCAATTTTTCAATTAATTCATCGACTATTGGATTTTCAATGCCTGCTAAATTCTTTGACCCTTTTACATGGGCTGATCTACTGCCAAAAAATTCCCGTTGTTCATTACCCAATGAGTGACTTTGTCCAATCAGCACCATGGCCATATCAAAATCAAATTGATCAACCATTTCCGTATAGGTGCTTGCATCTACTTGTCTTGGTTTTACTGCAATTCCAGCAACCGCTAAATTGCGCTGAAAATGCAAAATCATTTTTTCAAGAGAAACATCTGTATAAGGGAAAACAATTTCAAAAACTTCCCCTTTTGCATTAGTAAGTTTTTGATCTTTTAATTCCCATCCTGCCTCTTTCAATAAATCCAAAGCTTGCTGTAAGGTTTCTCGCGGAACAATATCTTCCATATAAACAGGATTCGAAAATGATGGCCCAAATACCTCGGCTGGCAACTTATCTTTATAAGGTTGTAATAAGCTAAGTTCTTCACCTTGTGGCTTACCATGATGTGCTAATTCAGCATCCCCATAGTAGCTATTCAATCGATGATACTCATTGTAAAACATCGCTTTATTTAAGCTTTCAAAATTAAAGAGGATTGAAATGGCTTTTCGAACACGAATATCTTGAAATTTCTGACGTCTTAAATTAAAAGCATAACCCCTTGTAGCTTGCCTACTACTATCAGCTATGATCTTTTTAACAATTTTTCCGTCTTTTGCCGCTGGAATATCATAGGCTGTATGCCATTGTTTAGCAGATGCTTCAATCCATAAATTAACACCTCCTGTTAAGAATGCCTGGAAAGCAACATTTCTATCGCGATAATACTGCAGTTCAATTTTATCAAAATTATACATCCCAACATTTGATGGGACTTTTTCTCCCCACCAGTTTTTCACCCGCTCAAAAACAAGGGTACGCCCAAAATCAGCAACACTTATTTTGTATGGTCCACTTGATGGAAATGGCTTAGTCATTGCACCGTTTTCTGCCATATTTTCTTTGAAAAATTTACTAGGAAATATATACAGCTGCCCCAATATTCCAGGAAGCTCTTTATTTCCAGGGTTGGTGCTATGAAATGCAATGGTATGCTGATCAAGCGCTTCAAGCCTTGATATATCTTTATAATACTGCTTCATCATGGGGTTAATTTTAACTAGAAAATTAAAGCTCCAAACCACGTCCTCAGCGGTTATAGGAGTTCCATCAGAAAAGGTTGCATCTTCGCGTAAGTGGTATGTAATGGTTTTTTTATCATCACTTATTTCCACACTTTTTGCTGTATATTGATAACTGATGCCGACTTCATCTTGTGATTCATCAAGTAGCTTTGCAAAACACAAAAGTGCAATATGCATTGGATTACTTCCCATGATTACAAAAGGATTTAAGCCATCATAAGTTCCAACCACCGCTATTTTTAAAGTACCACCTTTGGGGGCGCTTGGATTTACATAGTCAAAATGTTGAGCTGTAGCGTCGTACTTTGGTGCAACATTATACACACTAAAGTAGGGCAATGGCTCAGCGCCAAGGCTTGCATACAAAAAGCTGAAAATAATTACGATAACTTTTTGCAATACTTTGCTCGAAAGGCTGATGCCCATGCATTTTTCTCCTGTTGTTGTGTTCTTGAAATAGCCAAATTATTAGGCGCGACATCTTCTGTAATTACACTACCTGCGGCAACATAGGCTCCATCACCAATAGAAATTGGCGCCACAAGCGTGCTGTTCGCTCCCACCATAACATTTTTTCCAATATAGGTTTTAAATTTTTCAAATCCGTTATAATTACAAGTGATTGTTCCTGCACCGATGTTAACGCCTTGTTCAACGGTTGCATCCCCAATATAGCTTAAATGTTTCGCCTTTGCATTTTTACCGATATTAGAACCTTTTACTTCGACAAAATTTCCAATAGAAGCATTTTCTTCAATCACAACATTACCCCGTAAATGGGCAAAAGGTCCAATATTTACGCCACTTTCAATAGTGCAGTTTGAAAGATAAGAAGATCCTAAAATTTTCACATCAGTTGCTATATGTACATTTTCACCAATGTGAACGCCCTGTTCAATAATGGTACCAGCACCTATTTCAGCATCATGGTTTACGTAAGTTGTTTCAGGTAGTATAAACTGCACACCATTTAGCATGTGCTGCGCTTTGATGCGGCGCTGTTGTATTGTTTCTGCTTGAGCAAGCTCAATAAAGGTATTTACGCCTAGAAAATTCTCCTCATCAGCTAACACAAGTTCAGTTGTGTACTTTTTAGCAATGGCCAATTCAACAAGGTCAGTTGCATAAACTTCTCCTGATTCTGGAGTGATTTTTAAATCAGGCAAAAGTACTTTAAGCATATCTGCTTTAAAAGCATACACACCCGCGTTTGCAATGGAAATATTTTTAGCAGTGTCATTGTGCTTTGTCTCACGTATAGCAATCGGATAGTTATCCCTACATTCGATACGCCCATATGATTTACTTAAATCATTGATCCGCATGCCAACAACCGTTAAATCAACTTTTGAAAATTCTACATTCTTAAGATCCTGAAACTTTAAAAGAGGCGTATCGGCACAGAGTAAAAAAACCTTATCAATAGCGCTGTTAAGCTTTTCAACGGCAAGTCTAAGCGCATCACCAGTACCTAAGGGAATTTCTTGTACAACAACATCTGCACCCTTTAACACCTCATGGTTTTTAAGGTCAGGAGACGTTACTACAATTAGTTGATCAGCCTTTAAAACCTTTACCGCGTCCATAACCCACTGCAGCATAGGCTTTCCAGCGACTTTATGTAGAACTTTTGCCAAGGGGCTTTTCATGCGCTTGCCATGTCCTGCGCTTAAAATAATTACGGCTTTCATTATTGTTTATGCTAAAGTTTGCCCCAATACCATACCATGTGTTCATCTTAATGGCTATTCTAGGTTTTTCATTATCGACCGGCGTTTGTCAGCTAGCCTGGCATCATGATGGTGAGCTTAAAGAACAGGTGACCTCCTTAGAGCCTGGGCAAACTCATGCTGGAATTTTAACACGGTTGATAAAAGAATTTTTGCCGATGCCCCCGAAAGTTGTTACTACAACAACTGGCCCTGGATCATTCACAAGTATTCGCATTCAGCTGGCAACCGCAATTGGCCTTAAAATAGGCTATGGAGCTCAGCTTTTTTGCCCCAATGTCCTTGATTTATTACAATGGGCACATGAGGGAGCAATTCCTGCCATTGATAGTTTCCGTGGAGATTATTTTACAAAAATTAATGACACAGTTACTTGTGTAACCGCACAAGAATTAGATACTTTTAAAAGCCAAGGCAAAATAATTTGCGGAGATGTAGGCCAAGCACCTAAAAATATAGCTACAAACCTTATACAATATTATTTAGCTTATCCAACCCCTGAAACCTTAAGCAGTCCTGAACCATATTATGTTAGAACTCCAGAATATAAAACCCGAGCTAATTACCAGGGATAACGCCACCTGGTTTCAGCCCTTGTTCAAAGCATGCTTTGACCGGGAAGAACTCTGGTCACAACATTTGGGAGAGACCAAATATGAAGCATTTCATATTGGCAAACAGGCATTTATTTTTACCTATACAATTGAAGAATATACCGACCTTTTAACCCTTGGGGTGCATCCTGATCAACGTAAGCATGGCCTAGCTACTTTTCTACTTGAATGGATTATTGCTAAAGCACCTAAAGCGCAAAAATTTTTTCTAGATGTGGAATGCCGAAATACTGCAGCAATTAGTTTGTATAAAAAAATAGGCTTCGAAATGGTATCTATTCGCAAAGGGTACTACCCTCAATCATCGGGTCCTGCAATTGATGCATATGTGATGGCTTATCAAAAGCCACCAAAAACGTTATCATGAATCACTTTACGAAAGGTAATTCATGAACCCCATTACACAACGACGCTTGTATCAGTTCAAAGCAAACAAACGTGGATATTATTCTTTCCTTATTTTTTTAGGTATTTTTTTTGTAACCTTGTTTGCAGAGTTCATTGCCAATGATCGCCCGCTTTTAGTTAATTACAAGGGAAGTTTGTATTTTCCAATTTTTAAAAGTTACCCAGAAACAACCTTTGGGGGCACATTTGAAACTGCCACAAACTACCGAGACCCCTTTGTGAAAAAACTTATTGAGCCAAATGGATTTATTGTTTGGGCTCCCATTCCATTTGGTACCAATACGGTCAATTACGCCCTTACCTCACCCGCTCCATCTCCTCCTACTCTTACTAACCTTTTAGGAACAGATGATCAGGGACGTGATGTCCTTACCCGTTCCCTTTATGGTTTTCGTATTTCCATTTTATTTGGGTTAGCGCTTACCCTAGGAGCGTCGGTGATTGGGATTTTTGCGGGATCCCTTCAAGGGTATTTCGGCGGACGGTTTGATTTGCTGATGCAGCGGTTCATTGAAATTTGGAGCAACCTTCCAGTTTTGTATTTATTGATTATCCTCTCAAGCATGATCGAGCCAAATTTTTGGTGGCTACTTGCAATTATGCTGACATTTTCATGGATGGTGCTAGTAGGCGTGGTCAGAGCTGAATTTTTCCGCACGCGCACCCTTGATTACGTTCGCGCAGCTGAAGCTTTGGGTGTTCCAAGCAGCCGTATCATTTGGCGCCATATGCTACCTAATGCAATGGTAGCAGTCATCACCTATCTACCGTTTATATTGAATGGCTCCATTGCGACGTTAACTTCTCTTGATTTCTTAGGGTTCGGGCTTCCTCCTGGATCTGCATCTCTGGGCGAACTCATTACCCAGGCTAAAAATAATATCCAAGCTCCGTGGTTAGGCTTGACCGCATTCTTTTCAATTTCAATACTGTTAAGTTTATTGATTTTTACCGGAGAGGCCGTGCGCGATGCTTTTGATTCCAGGAAGATTAAAGTTGGGTAAGATAAACTAAACGTAAGTTTTCCTTGCGCCACAGGTCTAGATTATCAATAATGCATAACCCATTTAAAATACGTAGTTTATGACTGCCATCGTTCCCTTGCTATATAACGAACGCAGTGAAACAAGTCCTGCTTTTGCGCTTGAGGCGCCCTTTAAGCCAGGGGGCGATCAACCAGCTGCCATAAGAGAAATTATCAAAGGTTTCGAAGCCGGTGAACGTGATCAGGTTTTATTAGGGGTTACTGGTTCGGGAAAAACATTTACCGTAGCAAATGTGATTCAGCATTTGCAGCGTCCATCATTAGTTATGGCGCCCAATAAAATTTTGGCAGCACAGCTGTATTCTGAAATGAAGGAATTTTTCCCTCACAATGCGGTTGAGTACTTTGTTTCCTATTATGACTACTACCAGCCGGAAGCTTACGTTCCACGGACCGATACCTTTATTGAAAAGACCGCATCTATTAATGAACAAATCGATAGAATGCGCCACTCTGCCACCCGATCAATGCTTGAGAGGCGTGATGTTATTGTGGTTGCCAGCGTTTCGTGTATTTACGGTATTGGTGGAGCAAATACATATAGTGAAATGACCATTCCCTTGAGCGTTGGTCAAACCTTTGATAAGCAACAATTGATGCAAAACCTTATTCAACTACAGTACAAACGCAATGATTTGGCATTCGTACGAGGAACCTTTCGAAGCCGTGGGGATGTACTTGATATTTTCCCAAGTCACTTCGCTGATCGAGCATGGCGCCTGAGTTTCTTTGGTGATGAAATTGAAAGCATTTGGGAAATGGATGTTTTAACAGGGGAAAAATTTGCAAACCTTGAGGGAATTCGTGTATTCGCCAACAGCCACTATGTAACCCCCGGGCCCACCATCCAACAGGCAATTAAAAATATTCAATCGGAATTGGTTGTACGGGTTAATGAACTTGAAGAGTTGGGAAAATTACTAGAAGCTCAACGCCTATCTCAACGTACAAAGTTTGATGTGGAGATGATGCAAGCAACTGGCACCTGCGCAAGCATTGAAAACTATTCCAGGTATTTAACCGGACGTGCTCCCGGTGAACCGCCCCCTACTCTATTTGAGTATCTTCCAAAAGATGCAATGTTATTTGTTGATGAAAGCCATGTTAGTGTTCCCCAAATCGGGGGGATGTTTAAAGGAGACCGGGCTCGTAAAGAAGTGTTATCGGAACATGGCTTTAGGCTTCCATCATGCAAAGACAACCGCCCTTTAATGTTTGAGGAATGGAATAATTTCCGTCCTCAAACCTTATTTATTTCAGCGACACCGGGGCCCTGGGAATTAGCCCAAACTGAGGGAGTGTTTGTTGAACAGCTAATTCGTCCAACGGGATTAGTGGATCCTATTTGCACCATTAAGCCTTGCGATCACCAGGTTGATGACCTGATGGAAGAATGCCGTAAAACAGTTGCTAATGGATTCAGGGTTTTAGTAACAACGCTTACTAAAAAAATGGCAGAGGCGTTGACCGAATATTTAAGCGATGCCAACATGCGAGTTCGGTATTTGCACTCAGACATCGAAACCCTTGAACGTATTGAAATTATTCGCGGCCTTCGTTTTGGGGATTTTGACATTTTGGTAGGCATCAACCTTTTGCGAGAAGGATTAGACATTCCGGAATGTGGCCTTGTGGCGATTTTAGATGCCGATAAAGAAGGGTTCTTACGTTCAAAAACATCACTAATCCAAACCATCGGTCGTGCTGCGCGAAACGTTGAAGGAAAAGTTATTCTTTATGCAGATAAATTAACTGGGTCTTTAAAAGGGGCATTAGAAGAAACGGAACGGCGGCGCAATAAGCAATTAGCCCATAATGAAACTCATGGCATAACGCCGGAGACAATTAAAAAAATTATTTCATCGTCTTTGGATTTGCGAAAAAAACAAGAAGATTCTGGTTCTCCACTTGAAAAGCTTTCAGCAAGAGAACTTGAAAAGAAAAAGAACCAGTTGTTAAAAGACATGAAAGCAGCAGCTGCAGATTTGGAATTTGAAAAAGCCGCGACCCTTCGGGATGAATTGCGCGCGTTAGAAGCTTTAGAAATTAAGTTTTTGTAAATTCAAACTTGGATTTTAAAGCATCATATTCGCCTATCTGTTAAGGCAGCTTGGCGAGTTTTTTATGTTTATCAGTTGAAGAAGAATAAGCAGATAACTTTAACACTGCCATTGCGACAAAATTTATGTAATGGTATAACCAGTAAACTGGTCGCATAGCTCAGCGGTAGAGCACTACATTGACATTGTAGGGGTCATAGGTTCAATCCCTATTGCGACCACCATTTCGTTATTTTTTTATGCGCCGTATTATATTTCTTATCTTATCATTTTTAGTTGTTGGTAGCTTTATTGCTTATGGGCCCGGTGGACTATTAAAGCCCTTAAAGGTAACCGAAGACACTACGTTCATTATCAAAAAGGGTGATTCAACCCTATCAATTGCAAAATCTTTGAAAGAGCAAAAAATAATTCCTCATAGCATAGGATTTTTAGCGGGAGCAGCGTTTTTAAAGCTCAAAAAGCAACCGTTAAAGCATGGAGAATATTTAGTTGGCTCAAAGATTACCCTATGGAAACTCATGAAAAAAATTACCAAAGGTGAGGTTGTTGTTCATTATGTGACTATTCCCGAAGGACTAACTGTTTATGAGATTTCTAAAAAACTGGAAGATATTGCGATTTTAACAGGGTCAATTGACTCCCTACCACAAGAGGGATCACTACTTCCCCAAACCTATGATTATTACTGGGGCGATTCAAGGCAGCATCTATTGCAACGCATGGCAAAAGCTATGGATACCCTTAAAAATAAAGTATGGGTAAATCACCAGCCGCAGAATGATTTAGAAAGTTATAATTTAAAAAGTTGGGAAGAGGTTTTGAATCTCTCTTCAATTGTAGAAAAAGAAACAGGGCTACCAGAAGAACGCGACTTGGTAGCATCCGTCTATTTAAACCGCCTAAAAATTAATATGCCCTTGCAAGCTGACCCCACCGTTATTTACGCGCTTACAAAAGGTCAAACATCCTTTTACAGACCTATTTTCAAAAGCGATCTAGCAACTGACTCCCCTTACAATACTTATTTAAAAAAGGGCTTGCCCCCAACCCCAATTGCTTGTCCGGGAGAAGCCAGTATTAGGGCTGTATTAAATCCTGCTCAGACGTCCTATTTATATTTTGTGGCAAGTGGTACGGGAGGCCATGAGTTTAGCTCGAATCTAACAGCGCATAACAAAAATGTTCGCAACCTTCGAATGCTTGAAAAACAAAGAAAGAAGCAGTCATGAATATCAAAAGACGAGGATTAATGTTGGTATTGTCATCGCCATCGGGTGCTGGAAAAACTTCCATTGCTCATGCATTGCTTAAACAAGATAGCCATTTGAAGAATTCAGTTTCAGCAACAACGAGGCCAAAGCGTCCGTTAGAAACCCATGGAAAAGATTACCTATTTATAAGCACCGATGAATTTAAGGAAATGCGAGATAATGATGCATTTTTAGAGCATGCAGAAGTGTTTGGAAATTTTTATGGCTCTCCAAAAGAATTTGTCTTTGAAAAACTCGAAGAAGGTCTTGATGTCATTTTTGACATTGATTGGCAAGGAACTCAACAAATTGCCCAAATAGCGCCAAATGATTTGGTGACTGTTTTTATTTTGCCTCCTAGTTTTTCTATATTGCATGAGCGATTAAAACTTAGGGCCCAAGATGATGAAGAGACCATCACCAAAAGAATGAGCGAAGCAAGATCTGAAATGAGTCACTGGCCAGAGTATGACTATGTTATAATAAACGATGATTTTGAAAAAAGCGTTTTTCAAGTAAATGCAATACTGAATGCAGAAAGAGCTAAACGTAAACGTCAAATTGGCCTAAGTGAATTTTTTACAGAATTCAGACATCAGATTCAAGAATCATTTATTGATGTTTAGTTTTACGATTTTTTGGTAGCAGTAATACACCAAGAAATAACATCTTCATCGGCCATCGTATCAGGTAACGCCTCATAAAATGCCCCACGCCGTTGCAAGGCGACCTCCCATTTTTCTGGTGGAAAAACCAATTGTATGCAGGGATAGTCAAAGTCAGAAAAGAGAATTTTTTCAATAAATAAATCTTTTGTTAGGCCCGTGTAACCACAAGTTGTTCGGGCAAAATCCTCATAAGTGGAACCATTCAGAAAAGTGGCACGGCGGCAAGGGGCAGAAGCACTTCCATCAGAACCAACGGCCTCGTCATGTTCTATACCAATTACCCCCAGTGCTACGTACTCAACTGCCGTTTCGCTTCTTTGAACTTTTTGGACAAGACGCTGGGTAAACATTACACTAGGAAAACGTGCCCCTTTAGATTTTGCATATAAATACGCCTCTCTAGGGGATACTTGTGCACCTTCTAAAACAGGTAATCCCACAAAATTTCCAGATAATGCTAACCCAATTCCGTCAACTGAACAGAAAACTGTACGGCCTGGTTTGACGAGTTTAAGAAGAACATTATTAACAAAGCCCATTGCCGTACAAATATCAAACATATGGATGAAATTTCCCAAGAATGCTGCATCAGCAGAAAGCGGAAGAAAAATTTCTTCCGGAAGCTCAAAAGCATTATATGTGTTGTATTTAAAATTTCCTTTTAATTTGAACTCCGCAATAAGAGGTTGATAAGCTTTTAAAAGTAAGAGCATCTTTTCTCGCTCAATTTTTGTAATACGAGCACTTTCTATACCATGGGCATGGCCACCTACTAAGCATAACATTTCTGTGGTAATTCCAAGCGCTGCACCAAAGTCATATACAACTGGAGGGGTACTCATGCCATCTGCTAAATCGCTAACATGGTTTAAAACTGCATAAAAAAAAGGATCAATATGTGCGCTGCAAAACCCTCTACTAACCCCATCCCAGGAATTAAGAGGGATAGGCGCCACAGGTAAGCGTTCCTCTATTGCTCTTTTTGATGCTGCTAAACTTGCGCCTTCGGGAAAACGTCCGTCTCTAAAAACCAGAGTCATAAAACCCTGCTGAAGCGCTTTAGAAGCCACCCCGACTTCTTCAGAGGCATCTTCATGACCGCTTGAGGCATTTACTATGTTAAAAAACAAAAAAAAATAAACTAGAAAAAATTTCACAATACGAATCCGTTAAAATATTTGTGTTGTATAACGAAAAATTTGTCAAAAAACAAGTAGGGTGATTTAAAAAATCAATTCAAAGCTTGTAATTTAGATCAAGATAACTTTCTTCATTTTCCTGGAATATCGATTTTAGAGGGTCTGGCAAAACCATTGAGCCATTTTGCAATTTTTCTTATTATAATTTTAAGGGCGCTTAACTCACTGCACCTAAATAATCCACCCCCTAAAAAAATAGTGTTGCAAAAGATCTACATATGCCCACATTATTCTTTACTGGGTTAGTGTTCTCTTGGTGTTTTATCAAACCTTTGGTAGGTTTAATTTAGTTTAATTTAAATAAATTTCTTGGGAAGGATTATCCAATGAAAAAAGTATTGTCTTCGGCAGCGCTTGCGCTATTACTAATTGGTTGTGAATGCACAGATACATGCCAAAATGTAGATGCAAATGCAGCAGCTACTCCAGGTACAGCTGGTCACTTCAAGCAAACTGTAAAAGACCGCGTATTCTATAACTTCGATAGCTCAACTCTTTCTGCAGATGCAAAAAAGAGCCTTGAAGCACAAGCTGGTTGGTTAAAAGTTTACTCATCAACAACAGCAACTGTTGAAGGTAAGTGCGACGCACGTGGAACACGTGAGTATAACTTAGCACTTGGTGCACGTCGTGCGAACGCAGCTGAAAAAGAACTTACTAAACTTGGTATCGATAAGAGCCGTCTAAAAACAATTTCTTACGGAAAAGAGAAATTGGAAGTAGTAGCTGATACTAATGAAGCACACGCTCAAAACCGTGTTGCGATTACAGTTATCAACTAATATCGCTTTTTACCTTAAAAACCCGCAGCAATTTGGTTGCGGGTTTTTTTATACCTACTATAATGCAATATCTAAAGAGTGTTTGAGCATCTATGAAAATATCAGGAAATGAAATTCGTCCCGGCAATATTATTGAGTACCAAGGAAAATTATGGACCGCGGTAAAAACTGAGCATACTCAACCAGGTAAAGGTGGAGCTTATATGCAGGTGGAGCTGAAATGCCTAACTGATGGCACAAAGCTTAATGAACGATTCCGTTCAGCAGAAAGCGTGGAACGAGTCCATCTTGATCAAATGCCGTTTCAGTATTTATATGCTGATGGAGATGACCTGGTCTTTATGGATCAAACAAACTTTGACCAAATTAACGTTTCAAAAAAATTCGTAGGTGATGCTGCAGCGTACTTGCAAGACAATATGATTATTGAATTATGTATGTATGAAGGCAGCCCTATTTCGGCAAGGTTACCTGACACGGTTATATTAGCCATTACAGAAGCTGACCCCGTTGTTAAGGGACAAACTGCAACCTCATCATTTAAACCTGCCATACTTGAGAATGGTGTTCGTATTATGGTACCTCCCCATATTGAATCAGGTACTAGAGTAGTGGTACGTACTGCTGATGGAACCTACGTAGAACGCGCGAAAGATTAGTAATGACAAGATCCTTTCAAACACCGAAGTCTGCTTTAATTAATGTGATGTCTCAAGCTGTTTATAAAGCAGCTCGTGGCCTTGTGCGGGATTTTGGTGAATTAAGTCATTTGCAGATTACAAGAAAATCAATTGGAGATTTTGTAAGCTCAGCCGACAAGCGGTCAGAGCAAATTCTTATTGATGAGCTACGCAAAGTGCGTCCAGATTTTTGTTTCTTGTGTGAAGAAGCAGGAGAAATTAAAGGCAGAGACCCCAGGCACCGCTGGATTATTGACCCTCTTGATGGCACAACAAACTTTTTACATAGCAATCCTCATTTTGCCATAACCGTTGGGTTAGAATTTGATGGGGAAATTATTGCAGGGGTTACCTATCAACCAATCTTGGATGAAATGTTCTGGGCTGAAAAAGGCAAGGGAGCATTTTGTAATCAAAAGCGCCTGCGCGTTTCTAGTCGCCGTGATTTGGAATCATTGCTTGTGTGTTGTGATCATGATCATCCCGCCATTAAACAAATTGACGGAAAAGTTTCGGGAATTAGATATTCGGGTGCTGGCGCTCTTGATTTAGCATATGTAGCAAGCGGTCGCTTTGATGTCTGCTTCTTAGAAGGTCTAAAACCATGGGATATGGCTACAGGCGTTCTATTAATACGGGAAGCTGGTGGTGTTATTACTAACATGAATGGCCAACCGATGGATATTTATACAGAATCAGTTTTATGTGCGAATGAATTGTTACACAAGACTTTTTTACCAATCATTAGTTAATATTATCTTAATTTACTGCAGATTTTGGGCTCTTCATATTCTAGGAGCCCAAAAATAAAATGTGTAAAAGTCAACAAACATAATAATTCTGCGGCTTTCACGCTTTGTATGTTAGGAACGTCTGTAGCAAAATTTCAGCATGTTTAAAACAGCAAGTGAAGTACTACTCAATTGTTTTTCATAAAATTAATATAAATTATATTATAAATTTATGGATAAACCTTTAGGAGTACTACATGAAGAAAATAATATTAAGCGCTGCCGCTCTATTTTTAGGAACAGCAATCCATGCTGAAAGCTGCGCAACAAGCGTTCAAGGTTTTTATGCAGGTGTGAATGCAGGATTACAACAAAGTACGGGACAATTGAAATGGGATTTCACAGGCACCCAAACATTTCAAAAATCATCAATTGGTAAAAAGACTTTTACTGGGGGGTTGTTTGCTGGTTATCAAATGGGTGTAGGTTCCTGCATGATCGTGGGTGGTGAAGTTTATGGAAATTTTGCCAACTATAATGAAACTATTATAGACGATATTGATGTAAGTGGGCCCACAAATACATGGGCCGATAAGCTGCAAAGTAAATTAAATTTTGGAGCAAAAGTACGTCTTGGATACACTATGAGCCCACGTTCGATCCTTTTCTTAGGACTAGGGGCGGAATACAGCTCCACCACTTTAAAAGTTGAGCATGTAGCGCATGGTACTGGTGTTACTGTTGGCGAAGCTGTTGTTAAGAAAACTAGAAAGAGTATAAATTTTGCACCATCTGTAGGCGTGGACATGTTTACAAATGACCAGATATTTGTACGTGCAGAATACACTTATGTATTTCCAATTAACATGACCATTGAGCAGCCTTTTAAAACTACGGCTGCTGCTGCCACAAAGACATCATCACACAAGGTTAGATTCAACAACTCCAGATTTACCCTAGGTGTTGGCTACAAGTTCTAAGCTTATCTTAATTAAAATAAAAACGCCGGGTTTTCCTGGCGTTTTTTTATTAACATGAAAGCGTAAAATGCATTTACTGCTTGTGGTACCTAAATGAAAACGATTATAAATAAGCACGTAACATAAAATCGTTGTATTTCTTTGCGTTGCGCAATAATTATATTCCTATTACTGGTAGGTTGTGGTGGCGGGCCTTCAGGCCAGCACACGGCAATTGGAGGTGTGGGCAAAAACTCAACCAACAGTTACTATTGCCGGGGTGAATGGCACTATCCTCAAACGTTTTATGAATATGACGAAACAGGACTGGCGTCTTGGTATGGTCCAGGGTTTCATGGCAAACCAAAACCTCTTGGTGAAGCTTTTAACATGCATGGTATTTCAGCTGCACACCGTACCCTGCCCCATCCAACTGTTGTGAAAGTTACAAATTTGCAAAATGGTAAATATATTAAATTGGTGGTAGATGACAGAGGCCCCTTTGTTTATAAGGAACGCATTATTGACCTAAGTATGGGAGCAGCTAAGGCTTTAGGAATCTATGGCAAGAACTTAGCCACAGTCAGAGTTCAAAGTATTCCGAGTGAAAGCCTGGCTTTATCAAACTACCTGGAGAAGAACGGGAATAAAAATGGAAAAATGAAAGATGGCAGAACCTGGCAGCAAGTATATAAAGATGAAATCATGGTAGCTGAATAGCTTACGCTTCTATATTTTCGTGGCACTTGCCAGGTTCTAAAATGAAGTGCAACGCATTAGAGTGTTTGTTGAAAACACAGGCACAGAAAGGCGTTGCAAATGAGAAGATATGACCAATTAACAGCATGGGAAAGAACAAAGATAGCGATGTTAAGGCAATCGGAGTCATCATTAACGAAGATTGCCGTAGCGCTTAATCGCTCACCAGCTACAATCTCACGTGAGCTAAGACGCAATCAATCTCCACCAGGAGAGTATTGGCCAGATACAGCACAATCCTTGGCTTTGGCAAGATGTAAGCGTGGCTACCAATTAGATCGTGATCAATCCCTAAAGGATTTCGTAATCACCAAGCTTTGTTGTCATTATTGGTCGCCCGAAGCCATTGCTGGTTGGCTTAAACATCGACAAAAAGAGATACAATCAATTAGCCATGAAAGCATTTATGCTTGGATTTACCGACAGTCACAAAATAAAGATAAGCTTTGGAAATTTTTAGCTAGACACAAAGCCAAGCGTGGACTTTGTAAGAGCAAGGGGACAGGAGTTTCTCGTATTCCTAATCGTGTTTCCATTCATGACCGCCCAAAAGTTATTGATAACAAAAGGGAGTTTGGCCATTGGGAGGGTGATTTAATGAGCTTTATAAAGAACTCACAGCACATTTTAGTTCTAAGGGAACGCCTATCCATGTTCACCTTATCCGCTGTCTTGCCAAACAAAAAAGCGCAATCCACCGCTCAAAAGCTGATAAAGTTAATGGCAGAGATACCAAGGCAAGCTCGTAAAAGCTTAACTTTAGACAACGGTGGTGAATTCACAGATCATCATCAGTGGCTAGAGAGACTTGGGTTACCCTCCTATTTTTGTGACGCCTATGCATCATGGCAAAAGGGAGGTGTTGAAAACACCAATGGGAGGTTACGACGCGACATGCCGAGAAGAACGAACGTTCAGCAGCTTACAGAGGAGGACTTTGATGAGAATATTTTAAATTACAATACGACACCAAGAAAATCCCTTGGCTGGAAAACACCACTAGAGATTTTTAATAAAAATTTAGCTCGCGTTGCATTTCAAACTTGAATGTGGCCTTTTCTATTGGCATAAATTATAACTACATCTAGCTACATTTACTGCTTGTGATACCTAAATGAAAACGATTATAAATAAGTACTTAACATAAAATCGTTGTATTTCTTTGCATTTCGCAATAATTGTATTCCTATTACTGGTAGGTTGTGGCGGTGGAGGGCCTTCAGGGCCGCGCACAGCGATTGGGGCTGTCGGTAAAGGGTCAACTAATAGTTACTATTGTAGGGGTGAATGGCATTATCCTCAAAAATTTTATGAGTATGATCAGACAGGTCTAGCTTCTTGGTATGGGCCAGGATTTCATGGTAAGCCAAAACCTTATGGGGAAGCTTTTAATATGAATGGAATTTCTGCAGCCCATCGCACCCTCCCCCTTCCAACGGTTGTAAAAGTTACAAATTTGCAAAATGGTAAATCTATTAAATTAGTTGTTGATGACAGGGGGCCCTTTGTGTATCAGGGACGGATTATTGACCTAAGCATAGGGGCAGCAAAGGCTTTAGATACCTATAGTAAAGGTTTAGTAACCGTCAGGGTTCAAAGTGTCCCCGATGAAAGCCGGGCTTTATCAGATTACTTAGCTAGGCATGGAAACAAAAGCGGAAAAATGAAAGATGGGCGAACATGGCAACAAGTATACGCAGATGAAATTGCCGGACAACATCACGGCTCAGAAACTGTAGGACACCCTCCGTCTACTGGACAACACGCATCAGTAAAGCCCCTTAATACACCTCAAAAACCAACGGTTCCTGAAACAAAAACATTGGATGATATCCTAAATTCAGTGGCCCCTGTAAACCCATCTGCTATTAAGCAACCAGCAGCGGTAAAAAGCGTTGCCAACTTTAATTCCTATGTCAATTTAGGTGAAGCGTATGTACAAAAAGCTAATGCACAAAAAATTGCTGCAAGCTTACCCAAAACCTGGAATGCCTCTGTACAACAAACGCTTCATCCCAGTGGACAAATGCTTTATAACATACAAATCGGCCCCTTAAACCAAGGAGCAGCCCAGCAAGTTCTAAAGCAAGTCCAAGAAAAAGGATACGCTCAATCAATTATGATAAAGGATTAACATGTTGGTATTGAAATTTTTATTGATTGTATTTTTAGGGGCCAGTGTTAGTGATATTACTGCTAAGACAAAAAAAGCCCCTCCTGTTAAAAATGCAAAATCCAAAAAGCAAAAGAAACCTTT
Organism: Alphaproteobacteria bacterium; assembly: GCA_947478955.1. Taxonomy (GTDB): domain Bacteria; phylum Pseudomonadota; class Alphaproteobacteria; order Paracaedibacterales; family CAITNM01; genus CAITNM01. The sequence continues at coordinate 25,570 of CANJXJ010000020.1, forward strand.
GCCAAAACCCAAGAATGAGCCAAATGAAAAGCCCCAGACAAATATTTTAGAGCCTTATGGAATTGAAGTTGATTCTACCCATGCACTTTTAGTGGATTATGAAACAGGTAAGGTTTTACTTGAAAAGAATGCATCTCAACCTTTTGAGCCTGCCTCAATGACCAAAATCATGACTGCCTATATGGTTATGAAAGCGTTGCATGAAGGTCGTATAACGCCAAAAACACTTGTTACCATTTCACCAAATGCCCGTAAAATGGAAGGCAGTGATATGTTTTTGGAAATTGGTGACAAGGTTAGTGTCGAAGATTTACTAAAAGGATTAATTATAGTCTCTGGAAATGACGCAGCGATAGCTTTAGCCGAATTTTTAAGCGGTACACAAACTGCATTTGCAGCCGATATGACCCACATCGCGAAAGAAATAGGGTGTACCCAGACTGAATTTAAAAATGCTAGCGGCTTGCCTGAAGAAGGCCATAGAACGACAGCGCATGATTTGATTCTTATGAGCAAGAGAACTTTTGAGGATTTTCCAAAATGGTATGGCATACATAAAGAAATCACCTTCACGTACCGTGGGATTACCCAACAAAATCGAAATATGCTACTGGAAAAAAACATTGGTTGCGACGGTGTAAAAACAGGGCATGCTGAGAAACCTGGCTATGGCATGGTAGCATCTGCTGCACAAAATGGACGTCGATTATTTTTAGTCGTATCTGGCTTACGATCAATGAAGCAGCGCGCCGAAGAAGCGTATCGTCTTTTGCAATGGGGTTTTGGAACTTTCGGAAATTATACAATTACCCCCAAAGGTAAAGCTATTATTGAATTACCCATACGATACAGCTCTCAAGAAACGGTTGAGGTAGAACCTAAAAACCATGTCATAGTAATGCACCGTAATCGCATTGGCCAAACAAAGGCGGTTATAAAATATCAAAAAATCTTAGAGGCCCCTATTAAAGCAGGTGATCAAGTAGGTGAAGTGACGGTTACTCATCCTGATTGGAATGAACCGATTGTTATACCCTTGATTGTAAAAAAAGATATTCCACGGTCCTTCTTTTTAAGTAGAATAGGGCAGACATTGCGATATCTTTTTGAAAAGAGAGAATAATGCGTCCATATTTTAGTTCAGGTCCATGCGTTAAGCACTTAGGTTGGTCATTAGAAAAACTAAATAGGCCCTTTTTACACAGGTCCCATCGTAGCGATGTTGCAAAAGACCATATTAAATCAATTATTGAACGGCAAAAAATCCTGTTGCATATTCCAAAAGACTACAGCCTTGCAATTGTTCCAGCTTCTGCAACGGGGGCCATTGAAATAGCGATGTGGTGCTTATTAGGCAGCAGGGGGGTAGATGTACATACTCTAGACGTCTTTAGCAAGATATGGGCCCATGATGTTGAACATCAGCTCAAAATTAAGGATGTGAATATAATCGAAGCTGAATATGGAATGCTTCCCCAATTACACCATAATCCTGATCGTGATTTGGTCATGACCATCAGCGCAACCACTACTGGGGTCGCATACCCTCATACCGATTGGATAAAGAAAGATCGTGAGGGATTAGTCATTGTTGATGCAACGGCCGCTGCGTTTTGTTTTGAAATACCCTTTTCAAACTTCGATGCAGTAGCTTTTTCCTGGCAAAAAGGTTTAGGAGGAGAAGCTGCGCATGGTATGCTTGCTCTTAGCCCGCGTGCCTTGCGCCAATTAGAAATCTATACACCCAGCTGGCCAATTCCCCGAATTTTAAGTTTATGGCTTGGTGATAAGGTAAATCACGGCGTTTTTGACGGGTTAACCTTAAATACGCCATCAATGCTAGCTTTGGCTGATATTGAATGTGCTCTTGATTGGGTTGACAGCTTAGGCGGAGCTAGTGGTTTGTATGCAAAAGCCGCTGACAATGTAAAATTTTTATATAATTGGGTAGTCAATACCCCAGGCTTAACACCTATGGCTGCTCCTGATATACAAGCGAAGGGAGGCTCTGTCTGTTTTTATATAGATAAGTTCACCACCTTTGATGAGTATCGCGCACTAGCAAAACCATTTGCCGACAAAGGTGAGATGTTCGATATCGTAAACCATGCTCATTCGAAACCAAGTCTTAGAATATGGTGTGGTGCAACAATGGAAAAAAGTGATTTAATTCAATGCACAAACGCTATAGCTAAACTATTACCTTTGCTTTGAATTTTTATACTGTTCATCTTTTCGGACTTGATCAAGAAAATTAAATAATACTTCAATAAATTGACTCAGGGTTTGTTGATAATCTTTATCTCTAATCAGTAATCGAGCTAAATTTAGGTCATTGTTGTGAATACAAGCAGCAATGCGCTTAACTTCATTATGGTAAATTGTGTGGAGTGTTTTTAATTCTTCAAAGTTTGTTTTTTGACGAAAGGGTAATGTTTCAGTACTTTCTAACCAAACTCCAAAATCACAATTGTTGGTTAAACCAATTTTTTCAATAATTTCTGGAGATTTTTCACCAAACAACACATAATCCTGCAACAATTTGGTTGTCTTGGTATGACTAAATACAGCGTTTTTTATATGGTCATCAATACTCATACATATGACAATTATCTTTCACAATTTATTGTATCGGCTCAAACATAAAAAATTCGTAAACTTTTATAATTTATAGGGAATAAGCGGAGCTTATTCCATCAACCGCGTAGACAAAAATCCCCCTTTCGGTGATTATTTGTTATAGTAGGCTTAAAACATGTCGCTTTTATATTTTTTATAAAATGTGCTGGTAAAATTGAAGCATAGCTCTGAGAAAATTTACTTTATGAATATAAATAAAATTCTGTATTGTTTGTTTTTGTCCAGGTTATACAGCAGATATCGCAGATACACTAACTGACGCAGCTTTAGTACAGCGTGCCAGAGAACTTCCTGTAGCTCGCCATGTAGTTCAACTAGAAACTGTGATCCCATTACCTTTTGGACTTAATTTGACGTTTAGTACTGGATCAGCAGTATGCATAGGTGGAGGTAAAGAATTTTTAACAAATGCTCACTGCATGACTCCATGGTGTGACAAGCAAGGTAAGTTGAAATACCTCACCTATGTGCGTGTATGATATCGCTTATTTTTCCATAGATACCCCCGTTCCAGGCCTAGAAGGTATAGAACCAACTTATTTGAAATCAGACTCATCGGGCTTATTTGGTAAAAATCTAGACATAGTTGGCTATGGTGCCAGTGGAAATGCTAGGTCATGGTTTCGTCGCTGCGATGGCCTTAAGCGCGCTGTGATTAGTCCTTTTGATAGTTATTTTAAAGCTCATCCCACTACAATAACGCATTTTGCTTCCTGCTTTGGCTTTAGGCAAGAGTATGATAGTGAAAAACGCCCAGCAGGAAAAACTTTAATACCACTCAAAACTTACCAAGCTGGGTTTCGTCCTGGAATGAGTGGGGGAGGAGTGTTTAGTGATGGTCAATATGTAGCAATCTCCACGCATCACGAAGCCCTACCAATCCGAAAACGTAAAATTTATGACGCTCTACACATACAAAACTTTCTTAAAGGCCTAGCAGCATTAGGAATTCCAGCCCCTCTCCTTCATTACTTTATTGGTACTCATCAAGAGTGCCATTTAGAACCCTCTGCAAAATTCTCTGCCAAAGTATAAAAAGCTGGTGAATGAGGATATGAGATATGTTAGATAAGACTTAAGGATTTTAAGTATTACGATTAAGTTTATGACATCATTTTTAGACCTGATTCGCCGTTCCCCAAAAGCCA
>CANJXJ010000021.1 GCA_947478955.1 Alphaproteobacteria bacterium
CATCTTTGTCAATATCTTTTGTTAAGTTTTTGTTAGTTTTTTAGATTTCACGCCACCTCACTGCCCAGCGCGCCCATTTTACCTAAAACTTGTCTTAAATTTTTTAAGTTGTGCCCTTAGATACTGGACACAATCTCATCAACTTTTTGATTAATTTGCCACTGACTGCTTACAATGCGTTGCTGCAAATCTTTTACCAACCCCTCAACCTTTTCAGGATGAGCCAATAGATCTTTTAAGGAATATGTAAGCCGTTCAGTATCTGACTGTTGGCACGGCAACCCTTCAAACAAATACATCATGTCGTTAACGTTAAAAAAATAGGGCCCCCACAAAGGAAAAGTACCAATCATCGATGGCTCTAGGGGATTGTGCCCCCCTTGTGGAATCAACGACCCACCAATAAAGGCGATAGAACTTAGGCGGTAGAACACTCCCAATTTTGCCATGGCATCGACCAATAAGATATCCTCATCATGAAGCTTCTGATTCGTGAACCTAGCAATTGTCACCTCTTGATCTAGATTTATAACATCTTCACATCTTTCAACATGGCGTGGTGCAATAATAGTTAAGAGGCCTGGAAAGTCTTTTTTAAGAACTTGATGAACCTTAAAAATTTGTTCTTCCTCCCCCTTATGAGTACTGGCTACTACCCAGCAAGGGCGATTACCAATCTGCGCTTTCCAGTAAAGATACTCTTTCTCATCAAAAGGCAGTTCTGCACTCAAAAGCTTTATATTGCCAAGAGTCTTGGCATAACTAGCACCTAGCTGGTGAAATCTCTGTGTGAACACATCACTTTGCGTATAAATTCCTGAAAAACATCCCCACAGTTTTTTTGAGATTTTTTTAACCCACATCCAATTACGCAAACTCGTTTCCGATAATCGTGCATTCAAAAGGGTAATGGGAATATTGCGGCGATAGGCCTGCCATAAAATATTTGGCCAAATTTCAGATTCAATAAAAAACACACCATTGGGCCGCCAATGATCTAAAAATTTATTGGCCCAAATTATTGCATCAAAAGGTATAAATTGATGGAGAGTATTTTTTTGCATTCTTGCACTCACTACTTTTTGGGCCGCAATGGTAGTGGTGGTGATTAAAAAATAAGCATCCGGTTTTTGCGCTGTCATTTTCTCAATTAACGGCAATATGGAAAGGCTTTCGCCCACACTAGCCCCATGCAACCATATAAGTTCACCCTTTGGGCGAGCTTGGCCAGATACACCATATCTTTCTGTGTAGCGGATGGGATGCTCTAACCCTTTCTTCAAGCGCCTTGAAATCAAAAAAGGCGCACCTAGGCGCACGATCATTGACCAAAAATTTAAAAGGATTATATATAACATAAAAGTTACTTAAGGGGCGCAATGCGCTCCACATCAGCATCAGATAGCACCCTAGCTTCATCTTCTAGCATAATGGGAATCCCCTGACGAATAGGATAAGCAAGGCGTGCAGCAAGACTTACTAATTCTTGAGCATCTTGAAGATAAATTAGATTAGTTTTTGTTACCGGGCAAACCAACAATTCCAAAAGCTTTTTATCCATCAACCTAGTGCCTTGTCATAGAAGGACTAGCACCTTCAAAGTTTGCAAATTCAATAAGCTGTGTAATCATTTCAGACTGCAATTCTAAACTAGGCGCTTCAAGCAACGCTTGCTTTTCACGAGAATCAAAAGGACAAACCATGGTAAGCGCTGCAATCAACCGTGCATCGGTTGTTTGGTCAATTTCTTTCCAATTAGGTGCCACATCATATTGACGAAAATAGGCGTCTAATGCTTGTAGCAAACGCTCACGATCAATTTGAATTTCAGGTAGCTCTTGCAAATCTTGTAAGTAACGTTCGTAGCGAACTTTTGCATTACGGCAGCCCGTAGCCACCTCAGTTTCTTCTTCAATATCAAAGCGACAAACGCCCATAATATTTACAACAACCCGCTGCTCTTCTATTTCAACAATTTCCGTAATACGCCCCAAGGTCCCAGATGAAAACAACGGCATCGGTTTGCTTTCATTATGGCCGCTCTCCAAAATTGGCTGAATAACGCCCACATAAACATCTTCGCGAATGGCATCTGAAACCAAGCGTAAATACTGCTCTTCAAAAATAGGAACTGGCAATTGGGCACGAGGCATTAAAATCGATCCATAGACCGGCAGCAGAGATACCGTCTTTGGCAATCGAAGACCCGATTCGTGATAGAAAAAGTCCATAAGCCCCACAAATGTTTACTTAGCACATGGGCTCATAATAGACTCTTTCGCACAGCATTTCAATTCTAGGGAAAATGACGTGGGCTAGGCACACAAACTAGCAGATAAGAATTTTCACCCTTGATGAAAAAAATAATAAATCTTTTCAGCAACTTTACGGCTAATTCCAGATACGGTCATCAGATCTTCAATACTAGCACGCCCTACCCCAGCGGCTGCCCCAAAATGCTGCAGCAGCATTTTTTTGCGCTTCGCCCCAATGCCTGGAATTTGATCAAGCTGAGATTTCACTAAGCTTTTTTGCCGCCCGGCTCGATGAACCCCAATAGCAAACCGGTGCGCTTCATCACGAATGACTTGCAAAAAATACAATAAAGGGCTGTCCTTGGGTAGTTTACGTGATGGCTTACCAGGAAAATAAAAAGTCTCATCACCTGCGTTGCGAACCGCTCCCTTAGCAATCCCTGCGATTGGCAATTCAATATTATGTTCTTCAAGAATTACAGCTACCGCATTAACCTGAGCTTGCCCCCCATCAATAAGCAACAAATCTGGTAAGGGCCATTCATCTTTATAGTTTAATCGACGGCTCATAACTTCACGCATCATTGCAATGTCATCGCCTCCGAAATCTGATTTCATTTCACGAATGGAAAATTTACGATACCTGGATTTTTCAAAACCTTTTCGGGTCGCACAAATTAATACTCCATAAGCAGAAGACCCTTGCAAATGACTGTTGTCATAAACTTCTATAGAATCAATAGTTGGAACATTTAAAAAATCTTGCAAAAGCTCAAATTGTTTCTGATGGGTCAGCTCGGCATTATATTGTCGTTCTAAATATTCTTTTGCATTTTTGAAGGCGTGTTCCACTAAGTCATACTTCACGCCATTTTGGGGACATTCTATTGTTACTTTTAATCCATATTGCTGACGCAGACTTGAGGCTAGCACTTCAACGCCATCAGGAATAAGGTTACAAAGAATCATCGCTGGCGGCTCATGCTCAACATAAAACTGACTAAGAAATGCAGCCATTTGTTCTTCTTGAGTTGCTCCATCAGTGTGCACCAACTCAAAGGTTTCGGTGCCATAATTCCTTCCATGACGAAAGAAAAATCCTTGCACCACAGCGCGCCCACCAAGCTGCGCCAACGCAAACACATCCGCATGATCAACGCCTGCCACATTAATACGCTGGCGCGCTTGAATTTGTGTTAGTAAACGAATGCTATCACGAAATTCAGCAGCTCGTTCAAAATCCAACACCTCTGATGCTGCATGCATTTTTGCAGCCAACTGGCGCTGAACCATATCACTTTTCCCCGCCAAAAAAGCTTTGGCTGATTGAACAAAGTCTTTATATTCGCCCATCGAAATTTTACCAACACACGGCGCGGTGCAGCGTTTAATATGATACTGCAAACAGGGGCGATTGCGATTTTGGAAATAACTATCTGAACAATTTCTTATTTGAAATAGTCGCTGCATTGTAAGAATAGTCTCTTCAACCGCAGCTACGTTTGCAAAGGGGCCAAAATATGTTCCTTTTTCCGTTTTAGGGCCACGGTGTTTCAGGATCCGCGGATAATCATGTGCAGTTAATAAAACATAGGGAAAAGATTTATCATCTTTCAACAACACATTATACCTAGGTTGCAGCTTTTTAATGAGATTGCTCTCAAGAAGCAAGGCCTCTACCTCAGTTGATGTCGTGACAATTTCCATTGTATGGGTTTCACTGACCATACGCTTTAAGCGATTGGGAAGTCTTTCCACATGAGAATAAGAAACCACTCGCTTTTTCAAATCCTTAGCTTTTCCGACATACAGCACTTTCAAGGAAGAGCTAATCATCCGATAAACCCCTGGTTTATTAGGCAAGGTTTTCACCACGTCTTTGATAATATTTGCCCCAACTTCTAAAGAAGTTAAAATATCGACTGGTGGAATTTTTTCGGCATCAGGCTGCATGGTGATTTCAATAAAAAAATATTAAAAATTCTGTTTAAACAACAATAATATTGACGAAATTTTTTACTTATGCTACCCGTGAACTATAAGACATGCAATAGAAACTATACTTAACAGCCCTATGGCAATTGATCCCACCCCAACTCACATTCCTGTGCTTTGCAAGGAAATGGTCGAAATCCTAGATCCTCTCCCTGGAAAGGTCTATGTGGATGGCACTTTCGGAGGCGGAGGATACACACGAGCAATTTTAAATAAGGGCGCGACTAAGGTTATTGCGTTTGATCGTGATGATGATGCTGTAAAACGTGCAGAATCTTTCAACCAAGAATTTGGCGAACGCTTTGAAATGATTCATAGCTGTTTCAGTGAAATGGATAAATACTTAAAACCAGAATCAATGGATGGTATTGTTTTTGATTTTGGTATATCTAGCTATCAGGTGGATGAGGCACATCGAGGATTTTCTTTCCGCCAAAATGGCCCACTTGATATGCGTATGGGATTAGGCGCCACATATACCGCATCAGAAGTGGTCAATACATTCAAAGAAAAAGATATTGCTGAAATTTTGTATGTTTATGGGGAAGAACCAAGGTCCCGACAAATTGCACGCGCAATTATTGAAGCGAGATCTATAAAGCCATTTGAGACAACACAAGAGCTAGCCTTGTTGATCCGAAAAATCGTCTCAAGTCAAGAGGGTTTTGACCCTGCAACCCTTACGTTTCAAGGCTTGCGTATTTTTATAAATAATGAGTTAATAGAGATAGAACGTGCTTTAAAGTTGAGTAATCAGCTTTTGCCGATAGGGGGTCGGCTTGTCACAGTGGCATTCCATGCGTTAGAAGATCGTTTAGTTAAAAACCACAGCCGGGTGGCCTTTAGTCATCAGGAGAAGTTGTGCATGTACACAGCAATTAACCGAAAAACGATTACGCCCTCCTTACCTGAAATTCGATCAAACCCACGTTGCCGTTCAGCTAAACTTCGTGGATTCATTAAAGAAGTGAGACGCTAGTGAGACGATCTCGATTCTTTTTAACAATCATGGCATTTTGTGTGGGTCTTGGGTTATTTCGCGTAAAATACCAGGTTATGGCTTTGGAAAAAGATCACAAGCACGCTGTAAAAAGTATTGCCGAAGCCAAAGAATCCATCCATATGTTAAAAGCTGAATTAACCCATCTTAATGACCCCGCACGTCTACAAAAACTTAGCTCTACCCATCTTAGCTTTGGCGCCCTAAAGCCAAGTCAAATTGTTACTATTGCTGAACTACCTAAACGAACAAAAGAAATAAAAGTTTCACAAGACCCTATTGAAGCCCTAATGGATGCTGTAAATGCTGTAACGCCACAAGCAACAACATCTCCTTCCTCACCAGAGGAAAATCATGCAGCCTAAAACCATCATTAAAAGCTTATGGTACCGCCTAAGCGGTTGGCGATTTTCTCAGCATCAGCAATTGCTGCACACTGCTCGGCAACGCACCCTTAGCACTACAGCTATAGCCTGTGTGGCGTTTCTTGCTATCACCATACGATTAGCTGATGTTATGGTTATAAGGACACCTGCCTGTACCATAGGATGCAAACAACAGGAATGCCAGCTTCGCCAAAATATTGTGGACAGAAATGGCATAATCCTGGCAACTCAACTTGTTACAGCATCTGTCTATGCTAATCCCAAGGTTATTATTGATGCAAAAGAAGCTGCTAATAAACTTTGCTCCCTTTTTCCCCACCTTGTTTTTGAAAACATTCTGCAAAAGCTTCAATCGAATCAAGGATTTGTTTGGATTGAGCGCCATGCATCCCCTAAAATGCAAGAAGCTGTTCATTCCTTAGGAATCCCTGGCATATACTTACAGCCAGACCAAAAGCGCGTTTATCCCCATGGAACATTGGCATGCCATGTGATTGGCCGTTGCGATATTGATGGTTACGGCGTCAGTGGTATTGAACAAGCCTTTGACACCACCCTCAGCACTAAAGAGGGTGAATTAAAATTATCCCTAGATATCCGTGTTCAGCATGCTGTCCATGATGAATTGGTTGCTGCCTTAGTAAAATTCAAAGCCATTGCAGCAAATGCTATGGTTATGGATGTTCAAACAGGTGAAATCATTGCGATGGTTTCTCTTCCTGATTATGATCCCAATCGCCAAATGAAAAATCTTGAATGTGGGTTTAATCGAAACACATTAGGAGTTTATGAGCAAGGATCAACCTTTAAAATTCTTAATGCCGCTATTGCCCTTGAAACAGGAACTTCTACATTAAGTTCAATTTTTGATGCAACAAACCCTGTGCACATTGGGCGGTTTAAAATTACTGACTTTAAAGGACAAAAACGCCCGCTGAACCTTGTGGAAGCTCTTGTACACTCATCTAATATTGCTGCGATTAAAATTTCTCAAAAATTTGGCCCCCAAGTGCAAAAGCATTTTATGGGACAGTTCGGTATACTAACCCCCTTAAATTTAGAAATTCCTGAACTTGGAAACACTTTAACCCCAAAAGATTGGCGGGAAACTGCGATGATGTCTGTATCTTTTGGCTATGGCATCGCCGTAACTCCGCTGCACTCTCTATCTGCAATGGCTGGAATTGTTAATAACGGCTATAGACCTACACCAACTTTAAGGTTTGTAAATGCTGTCAATCGCCAAGAGAGAATACTTTCATTTTCAAAAAATCCATGTGTCAGTGAAAAAACATCCACAGCAATTCGTATGATGATGCGCACGATTGTACGGGAAGGGACTGCAAAAAAAGCAAACATTGAAGGTTACCAAGTATTTGCCAAAACCGGTACCGCCTACCAAAATAAAGGGAAATTCGGAGGATACGGATCAGACGCAGATCGTCACCGCACAACTTCGCTTATTGGAGGATTCCCGGCAAATAAACCTAGGTATCTCATGATTGTGATGCTTGATGACCCCAAACCCGCAGAAGGAACTTATGGCTATGCTACGGCTGGTTGGAATGTCACCCCAACGGCCGGAAAAATTATTGAACGTATTGCCCCCCTTCTTGGTGTAGAATCGGACTTTGAAGAAGAATCCCAGAAAACGGATGACTTAATGCGCCTGACATCTCTTAGCAATGAGGATGGAGATCGCTAAATTGGGCCCATCTGATAAATTTTCACTTGCTGATATAATAAAGAGTTCGGGAATAACCTATCGCTTTTACACAGACAAAAATGACATCAAAGATTTGCACATAAATAATTTGTGCGCGGATTCTCGAAAAGCTCAACCTGGTGATCTTTTTGTAGCAGTTCCCTGCCCTCAAGTTATTAAGCATACGGCGGAAGCAATTGATAAAGGTGCTCGCATAGTTATCGCTACTACAGAGGTAATTGATGCTTTCCACCATCATACTGAATTGCCACAGACGTCCTGCCTTCGTAATGACGAGTCTGTAATCTTCATAGAAACCCCTAGCCCAAGGCTTGCACTCAGTTTATTAGCAAAAGCTTTTTTTAAAACACAACCGGAAGTCTTATGTGCTGTCACGGGCACCAATGGTAAAAGTTCTATCGTTAGTATAGTGCGCCAATTCTGGGAATTATTGGGTTACCATGCTACATCATTTGGAACGCTTGGCGTAGAGCTTACTAAACAAGCACTACATAAAAAAGCTACACTTCCTCAAATGCCCTCGACTCTTAATACTTACGATAGTTTATCCTTTTTTTATTTGCTTCAAAGTCTAGCTCACGCCAAAATTAATCATGCTGTATTTGAAGCATCTAGCCATGGGCTCGATCAATCTCGTATTCATGGTTGTCAGCTAAGTGTGGCGGGGTTTACCAATCTTACTCAAGATCATTTAGACTACCACCAAACCATGGAAGAGTACTTTCAGGCAAAGGCCAAACTTTTTGCAGAAGTATTGTCTGCAGGAAAAATAGCTGTGCTAAACGCCGATTCCCCATATACAGAACGTCTTAAAGAAATCGCCATTAAGGGCAGTGTTAAAGTCCTTACCTATGCACTCCATGCTGCTGCTGATTTGGTCGCGTCTCAAATCAAAACCCACGGCTCAAATATCACCTTTGACCTAAAATATAAAGAAACAACTTATCCTGATATTGTGTTAAATCTTAGTGGAACTTTTCAAGTTGAGAATACTCTATGTGCCATTGGAATGCTCCTTGCGTCAGGAACACCTTTATCTGAAATCTTACCACTCATTCCAAAACTAAAATCTGTTGCGGGACGTATGGAATTGATTGGGTCCACTCCAAATGGAGCGCATGTTTATGTTGATTATGCTCACACCCCTGATGCCCTTGAACACGCTCTAAAATCTTTACGAACCCATACTTCAAATTCAATCTGGGTTGTATTTGGTTGTGGCGGAGATCGAGATAATCTAAAACGTCCCTTAATGGGAAAAATTGCCCTTGACTTAGCAGACAGCATTGTTATAACTGATGATAATCCTAGGTCAGAGAACCCGGCCAACATTAGACAACAGATTTTAAAAGAATGTATCTCAAAAGCACATGAGATCGCAGATCGGCGTCAAGCTATTGCTTATGCTATTGCACATCTTGAAAAAGGTGATACGCTTTTAATAGCAGGTAAAGGTCATGAAGCTGGGCAGATCATTGAAAATAAAATATACCCGTTTAGTGATAAACAAGAAGCTGAAGAAGTACTAGCAAGGTTAAAAATATGAAAACATTTTCTGTATTTATTTGCCTATTAATAGCTACTCAGCTGGGATTTGCAGAAGATAAGCACATAAAAGAACCTGAGAAAAAAAAAGAGCAAACAACACAAAAGGAAGCCACTAGTGCAGGTAATCTAGTTATCTACAAAGATCGATGCATTGCCACCCTACCCATTAAGCATTCCGCAGACAAATCCAATTCCTTTGTTGTTGCTGGTTCGATTGATTCACAATCAATTTTATTTCGCAATGAAGAACACATCGTCCCTGAATATACTATCACCAAAGAGAAAGAAGCAGCCGCTGCTAATTTAGTTTTCACCTCTCAACACCCATTCGGTGGAGAAATTTCTTATAGTTTTTCGGGCATTGCATGGCATATGCATTACGTTGTTGAAATTAATGAATTATTTGATGAAATTCAAAATTTCACTAGCTTTGTCAGTATAGATAATCAGTCCGGCGCAAATTTTGAAAATATTCAGCTACGGCTAATTGATGCCAAAACAGATGCCTTAGCTAAAAATCAAACTTTTAACGAATATGTTATTAATACGCAAAAATCCATTCACAAAGATAGGGTCGTTCGAATACCCTGGGCAGATATTCATAAACAAAAAGCAGAGCAGGATTATAGGCTTGATGTCGGGGGAGAAATTTTAACCGATATTCAAGGTACTGAAAGACATATTCCGCTACAAATTTGGCTAGGCTTTCAACTCAATAAAGACCTAGACCAAGACTTAGCAAACGGTGAGATCGCTATCTATATCCGTGATAATGCAAACACTTTAAGGTTCCTAGGTACAAGCACCCTACTTGCTACAAAAGCTGGAGAAAATGTCCAATTAGGTATTCCGCCTCATTTACTCACCCAACTTAAATCTAGCCAAGACTCACCCCTTTCGCAGATTCAAGGAACGATAGAACAAACAGAATTTAAAACGCTGCTTACCGAAAAAGTTATAGAGGCAGCTTATAGGCTCACCATTCGTAACTTCGGAGACAAAGAAGTCACTATTAAAGTTATGCTGCCTTTTGGTAAAAACCGTGGTAAAGTAGTCCGCGAGAGTGTAGCGCATAAGCAAGATAACGCCCAAAGCGTATATTGGCCAGTAAAAGTGGCACAAAAATCAGAGGTCGTCCTTCGCTATCGTGTTCAATTAATGAAAGAGTAGTATCGTGCAGCAAGGATTGTTGCCTTTAGGTTATGATCAAAGTCATGAATTATGTGATTTTGTTGTAGCTAATTGTAATCAAATGGCTTTTGAGCTTTTGCATGCTGCCTTTCAAGGGGCAACAAAAGATAAATTCTTCTGTATATATGGCGAACCTGGATGTGGCAAAACTCATCTTTTTCAAGGTTTTGCAAAGGAATATAATCTTGTATACACCACCGCAAATCAGGCCCTTACAGCAAACCCTTGGGACTGGATTTATGGAGAACAACAAATTCTGATCTTAGATGATGCCCATAAGGTTGAGGATGATATATGGTGGTTTCACCTTTACAACTTAATAAAAGAACGAAACAAATTATTGATTATTGGCACCACAAAACCCCCTTCGATGTGGCCAGCAAAACTTGCCGACTGGCGCTCACGGTTGGCAACGTTTATAAGTGCAGAAATGCATAGCCCAGATGATGATACTTTAAAAAGAGTGCTGACAAAAATTTGGAAGGACAAAGGCATAACGGTTGATAACTCTATCCTTGAATATTTATCTCGGCGCATTGATCGTAACTTTCCGGCTATTTGCCATTGGGCTCACAGAATTGATACCCTCTCAGCGCAACAACGCCGCCCTATAACCGTTAGCATGTTGCACCCTCTTTTTGCCACATGAAAGTTGAGGTTGCAGTCCCATCCATTTTAGATCGCTCCCTTACCTATTTGTGGCCTTTTGATGTTCCACCAACCATAGGCCAAATTGTTGAAGTTCCTTTAAAAAACAGCAGCACAGTAGGAGTCATTTGGTCATTAGAAGCAGATATCATCCCCAATAGCTATAGCTTAAAGAGCGTGCTCAATTATTACCCTCTAGTGCTCCCCGAACCATTTGTAATTTTTTTAAAAAAATTTGGCCATTACACACTTACACCTTTGGGAGTGCTGATAAAACACGTACTACCTAAAGTAATCACACCTCCAGCCATTACACCTCCTGCATATATATTTAAAGCTCCCGAACTTACCGCTGAACAAAGAGGCGCCAAAGATGCCATCCTCGATAAACTCGGTGAATTTCACATTAGTTTACTGGACGGGGTAACCGGAAGTGGCAAAACAGAAATATACCTAGAAGCCAGCGCCAAAGCTTATGAAATGGGTAAACAAACCCTCATCCTTTTGCCAGAAATTGCTTTAACTGCACAATTTCAGCAACGCTTTGAAGATCGTTTTGGAAATAAGCCTTTAATATGGCATTCGCAAATATCCCCTAAACAACGCAATATAATTTGGCACCAGGTTCATCAAGGCGTGCCCTGTATTATGCTAGGCGCGCGGTCATCCCTATTGCTGCCATTTAGTAACCTAAGCTTGTTAGTAGTTGATGAAGAACATGACCCTTCTTATAAGCAAGATGAAGTCATTATTTACCATGCGCGCGACATGGCTATCTTACGGGCAGCTCAAGAAAACATTAACACCGTATTGGTTTCAGCTACCCCAAGCCTTGAAACAATTTATAATGTTCGTCAAAAAAAATACGCTCACTTAAAAGTAAATAGTCGGTATGGGAACGCTGCCTTGCCCGCAATCAATATACTTTCTATGCGCGGTCTTAAAAAATCACAACGGGCAAGCCAATGGTTGCACCCCACCCTTTTTGAAGAAATTCAAAAGCGACTGGCTTGCCAAGAACAAAGCCTTTTGTTTTTAAACAGGCGTGGCTACGCTCCTTTAACAATTTGTAGCGACTGCGGTTTTAAAGTTACTTGCGCTGCGTGCGATGTCGCCTTAGTTCAACATAAAAACCAACCACGCCTTCACTGCCATTATTGTGATTTTACTCAGCCTATTCCAGCAAACTGCCCAAAATGTTCTCAAACAACCCTAAGTCCATGCGGCCCTGGGGTTGAACGACTAAGTGAAGAATTAACAGCTTTATTGCCCCAAGCCAGAATATTAAGCGTAAGCAGCGATCTTGTTAACACCCCCAAGCGCACCCAAGAAATGGTCGATGGCATTCTCAATAATCAATTCGATATCATTGTCGCCACTCAAATGCTTAGCAAAGGATATCACTTCCCCAACATCACCTTGGTAGGAGTAGTCGATGCAGACATGGGCCTTAACGGGCCCGACTTGCGCTGTGCCGAACGTACCTACCAGCAATTACACCAAGTAGCAGGGAGATGTGGACGCGAACAAAAACCAGGTACTGTTTATTTACAAACCTATGATCCAGAGCATTCGGTTATTAAAGCTGTAGCCAATTGGGACCAAGCCAATTTCGTTGAATTGGAACTTGAAGATCGTGAACAGCATGGCATGCCTCCCTTCGGCCGGCTCGCTTCATTTTTGGTAAGTGGGCGCGATAATACTGAGGTTTTAAGTTTTTGCAGAAAGCTTCTACACACCGCCCCCCGACATGACAATATCCTAATCATGGGGCCAGTTCCTGCCCCACTTTCAAGGTTAAAAAATCAATTTCGCTGGAGATTTTTATTAAAATATTCCAAGGGGTTTGCTATACAATCTTTCATCCGTCACTGGATTTCTCAGGTCGCAAAGCCTGCCAGCATCAGGTTAATTGTGGATATTGACCCCTTGGCATTTCATTAAGTTTATGCTGGCTTTTTCTCCAAAGAAATTCCTAAGTCAACGATAGCTTGTTCTACCCATGCTTGCCCCTCTTTAAAAGAACTAAATCTTTTGAATAGAGCAATTTTCTCCCAAGTGGAATTTACAACTGAAATATCACTGGTTGCTTCCTCTACCAAGCAGCCAGGACCTATGATTCTCACGTGTTTGCCTACCAATTCTTCTTTGGCTGCGATAAAATCTGGCGATAAATAAGCTCCATACTCGCCGTTATAAAATACCGTGGCTATCTTTTCTTTTCCTAATTCAGTGACTGTGCAACCAAATTTACTTATTTGGTAGTTACCTTTTTTATCCAGTCTCCAATTTCCTGTTAAATTATAAACAGCAACAGGTGCTATTGGTTCAACAAATTCTCTTGCTTTTTGAAAACCTAGTGGTGCATAAGCTTGCGCTACAGCAATTCGAGGTATTGCATCACCAAGAGGCGCATCAACAACAGGAATGGGGGCTGGAACGGGAACATGTGCAGCTGCGCTAAATTGTGCTCTTCTTGCCTTTATTATAGCTTGTTGCTGGGATCTTAATCTAGAACGATAAAGAGTGGCTTTTGGCTTAAGGGCTACTACTGGGGCGACTGATACAGATAATGTTGGAGAGCCGCCTGCAGTACGAGGCAAAACACCTCCTTGTGATGCAGTTGTTACAGTGCTGCCATCTGTTGATCCACCCCCACATGCTCTTTCCCCACGTGCTCTTTCCCCACGTGCTCTTTTTAATGGAACAAACAGAAGTGCGCCCTCATCGTCCTCCTCGCCAGATATACTACTAGCAACAGGAGAGGTACTAGGCGAATGTGGCACAAGGGGAGAATCAGCTCCCGGGTTACTTCTCTTTTTTACATCGGGCCTTTTAAAAGGGCGGCGTACTGCATGAGCTTCTAGCTCATAAGTAGTAGCGACAGCCTCACAGAGCCCCAAAATTGCAATTAAAAATACTAATGAAAGCCTCTTGGTAAAGTTCATAAATTCCATCCTGTTAAATTATTAAGGTCTTAAAACGTTTAATCAAATTTTAAGATAGAATTATCATTGTCATGTTGGCAAATATTATTATTTTTCTAAATTTTTATATAACTTTTTAACATTTTTTAAGCATACGTATCTGGTAATAATTTTGTATAATGGTAGATATGGGTAGTGCATAAAAAAAATCAAGGAGAGTGCTGAGCACCCTCCTTCACTACTATCATTTTAGAACATAAGATAATCCAATGCCCGCTACTGACATGGTTGTGACATGCGCCTCTGCTGGCATATCTTCAGCACGCACAAGATCAAATGAAATATCGTCATCAAATCTAGTGCATAGCAAAGCCGCGTGCCATGGAACACAAGTATGCGCACTCACTATACCAGGGGCACTAGCAAAATTTATCATAACTTTTGTAGCGTCCCCATGAACAGAAAGGCGAAGCATACCCGCATATAATCCATGGGTTCTAACCACCTCTCTAAAGACTGTTACCCCCAACTGGTACACTTGTGACATTAATAGACCTAGCCTTTTACGTTCTCTTACAAGCGCTGATTTGCTTATTACCCCCTTTCCATTTAACGCGGTATCAACAATCGGTGCGTCCAATTCACTGGCAAAGAACCCTTTTAATTTTTCTGCAGTTGTTCCAAATTCAGCTTTCGCTGCCTCGGTGTGATAAATCTCTTTCACTTTTTCTGCTAAATACTCCCTAGTCAAATCTGCGCCCACGCACAAATGTGGAGTGGACAGGTTGCTATCAATCGCAAAAAAGCTCGCTCGTATTCCTCAGGATTAAGCAGTCCCATCCCAAGCTCCCTTCCAATAGCTTCAAACATTTCAGGTATGTAAGGTTCCTTATTGATAATATGAATTTCACAAGGTACACCAACAAATGTTTGAATTTGCTCTGCTATATGTTCAAGCCTTGCAAGCCCAAGGTAATCAGCCATATCAAACCTATGACACAAAACTTTTTTCCCAATATTGGTCGATTTGCACGGGAATCCCAAAATTACAAATTGAATTGGCGTACCAGTTCTTATATGGCTCTCTATATAGCCTACGTAATTGTCACGCGCTGAACTATTTAGCGGATCTCCCCCTCCTATAAGCTGTAAGTAATCCACAACATTAACGGCCTTCACCAATGGAAGATCCAGTCCATCAAGTTCCAGCTTTGGCAAGCTTCTTTTGTATGTACTAGGAAGATCTAATTCTTCGGCCGCCGCAGCAGCACCTATAATAGGTACTGCTAAAACTGCCAGTATTAAAATTGTTAATATTTTAGGCATAATAATTCTCCATTCAAAAAAATTGATCAAAAACAAGGCAAATAGCGGCCCTGAACAGTCAAACGCTGTTTTTTAAATTGTTAAAAAAGACAAAGATTTTCCGCACCGCCCAAAGGCAGTGTTAAAAACTTCTTATCGTCCGGTTATTTTTTGAGGCGCATGTACTGGCACTGCAGGCCATTCACCACTTCAGATACTTCCTCAAAAATTTGAGGGTCGATATCTTTACGGAAACGAATGAACCAATTGCCATCACCCTCTTCCACCAACACCCCATGATAGGGAGTGACAAAAGAATTAGGGGAAAACTTAATGCCAAACTTTTTGCTTAAGTCTTTGGAATAATGGACAGTTAAGCGAATGAACTCCTCAGCGTTAAACTGAGATTCAATGAAACGGCGCATGCGCATTTCTCTGGCCATAAGGGCCTTCGTAATTTTCGACAAAGGACCGTATTTTGCCAAAAACTCCCTACCCTTTATTGAATCAAATTCAATTTCAAGACGTCCCAAAAGGTTTGTGTAACTATCTTGAAGGGCAGAATCTGCGCTGAGCTGCTCGTGAAATTCTTCATCACTGGGAGCGTATTTATCGATCACATCGCAAATATGGCCAGGTGATAAAAGTGCCAACTGTTCTTGTAAAGAATCAGAAGTAATCAACGTTATTCCCGGCATATCTTGTACAAGTTTTTGCAAGCCTTGTTCATACAGCTTCACAGTTTCAGCTGAAATCCCAAGGTGTTCACAAAAAGGAATGCCATCACAAAAAATGACAAGTTCAACCCCATAAGGATAAACTTCCTTGAGCGATTTAATTAAGCCATGCAGGTATTGAAGGCTGCGGCGTTCCGCCATGTCAGGCGATTGACCCAGTACCTTTTTTTCTGTATTTGCTGATTTAAAAGGAAAACCTACCAATAAAAATTTTAAGGGCTTTTTGTCTTTCAAGAATTTAGCAATTTTTTCTTGCAAAGATTTATAGTCGAAAGAATGAAGTTCAGAATGTCTTGAAAGCAGACTTATGCTTTTTTTATCAATGTCTTGTGTAATTTGGAAGGGTTTTAGGATGCTTAGAATTTGGTCAGGGATTCGACCTACAACAGACTCAGGATGAGCTGGGAGAGAGCTTATTAAACAGATTATACTAACTTTTAGGCATACACAGTTTTTCATGATTAGTTCCTCGTAAACGTTTTTCTAAATGTTGATTCAGTTGCTTCGGTTCGATGCTAAATCGTGTAAATTGCCAATATGTATTCATGATTAGATTCCTTATCTTAAATTTATTAATAAAGCGCGCAGTATGCGCACTATTCTATGGTAACCCAACAATAAACTATCCAGCAACAAAAAGTTTTAATATGCCTCCTTTATTTCTTTCCCAGCCTGTGTGATACTCCCAAGTAATAGCTTCTTTGCTTCAGAGTATAAGCAATGCACACAAATCAAAAATATAGATCTATTAAAATCAAATGGTAAAAGAGACTTCATCACTTGCGACACGGATTGTACAAACTTTAGTTCACGAAAAGGTGGCAAAAGTCTTGCAATATATTGTCATCGCTCTTGCCCTTTGTTCCTGCGTAGCAACCCTTTGGGTAATGCGGCTTGGGTCTGGTGTTTTAAAAGCTACCGCCATCCTGCCCTATCTTTACGTTAATCTAGGCCTTTTGGTGCTAATGGCCATTTTTATTATCAGACGCGTTATTACGTTGTGGTTAGATCGCAAGCGCGGCATTCGCGGCACAAAGTTACATTTGCATTTGGTCATGGTTTTATTAATTACAGGCCTACTACCAGCCGTTGGCATTTCAGTATTTTCTACGTTTTTCTTTAATTCATCGCTCAAATCGTTGTTTACAGAACCTTTTAAAACAACCATTAATGCCGCCACGGAAATTGCTGAAAATTATATCAAAGAAAACCAAAAGACCATCCTTTATGATGGCTACCGCATGGTTAAACAACTACAACCCATTACTCCAATGCTTATTCAAAATGATGATGAATTCAATCATGCATTAACGCAATTTTCTGAACAACGCGGGTTTAGCGAGGCACTTGTCTATAATGGACACCTAGAAATTATTGCACGATCATATTTTACATTCGCCCTAGCTTTTGAGAGCATTACCCCTCAAAATTTAGCAAAGGTAAAAGAAGATGGATTCGTTTTATTTACCTACAAAGATAAAGTCCGTGCGTTAATTCAACTAGATCCAATTACGGATACATACTTGTTCATTGGCAAAACAGTTTCTGAAGAAGTCACCAAGGCAATGGATAAGGCCAAAGGCGCCGTAACGGCTTATTCAATGTTAGAACTACAGCAAGGCGATATTCAATTAACCTTTTTAGCTTTTTTCGCAATTCTTGTTTTGGTATTAATTCTCGTTTCCGCATGGATGGGATTATCTCTTGCCAATGCCCTATTTTTTCCTATTTCAAAACTTATCGAAGCAGCACACCGGGTCAGCCACGGTGACCTAGATGTAAACATTACCAATAAGCTTTTAAATAATGAAATGGATAACCTGATTGCGGCATTTAACCACATGACCCATCGCTTAAAAAAACAAAATGAAGAACTTGCTTTTAACCAAAGAAAAGCTGCATGGGCAGATGTAGCCAGAAAAATTGCGCACGAAATCAAAAATCCTTTAACTCCCATTCTACTTTCAGCAGAACGCTTGAAACGTAAATATTTAAAGCAAATCGAAAATGATCCAGATACCTTTCAAAATTGTGTCGATACAATTATTCGTCAGGTCAACCACATCGGAAATCTTGTCAACGAATTCTCCGCTTTTGCACGTATGCCTGAACCAAAAATACAAGAAGAAGATTTAGTGGATTTATGCAAACAGGCACTAGAATTACAAATTCAAGCATATCCCAATATAACCTTTAAATTTAGTGGCCCTGCAAATTTTTCTTGGAACTGTGACAGCCAACAAATTAGCCAGTTACTAACAAACCTTTTGCAAAATGCTGTAAATGCTGTAGAAGAAAATAAAGTTTTAAAACCTTTAATCTCACTTCAATTGTTGCTTGAAGAGCAACATTTTTATATGATCATCGAAGATAATGGTCCAGGCTTTGAAAAAGAAAATCGCAAGCGCCTTACTGAGCCCTATTACACAACCCGTGAAAAAGGTACTGGCCTTGGGTTAGCGATTGTCTCTAAGATTACAATGGATCACAATGGGAATGTAGAATTCAAAGACAGTGAGTACCATGGTGGTGCTAAGGTTGTTTTAGAGTTTTTATATTCAAAAAAGGTATAACATGGCGTTTGATATTTTAGTTGTAGACGATGAAAAAGATATCCGTGAACTCATTAGCGGCATCTTAAAAGATGAAGACTACAATTGCCGAGTGGCCGTTGATGGCGTGCAAGCGCTAGAAGAAATAAAAAAACGACAACCAAATTTAGTTATTCTTGATGTTTGGCTAGGCGATGGAGAACGCGACGGTTTAAAAATTTTAGAAATTATTAAGCGTGATCATCCATATGTGCCAACTGTTATGATTAGTGGCCACAGCACCATTGAGACCGCTGTAGCTGCCATAAAAAAAGGGGCTTATGACTTTATTGAAAAGCCTTTTAAAACAGAACGCCTACTGATGGTGGTAGAACGCGCTATTGAGTCATCCTCATTAAAGCGCGAAAATGATGAATTACGCCAGCGGACAGGAACGTCTAGCCTTATTGGAAAAAGCTTAGTCATTGAGCAAATCCGTAACCTTATTGCAGAAATGGCAGAAGGCAATAGCAGGGCGTTTATAACCGGCCAAACCGGCACTGGAAAAGAAAGCGTTGCACGTGAAATCCACAGACTTTCAAAACGTTCTAGCTTACCTTTTACTGTATTTAATTGCGGAAGTGCGCACCCAACATCTATTGAAGCAGAACTTTTTGGCACCGAAATTCAAGGACAAACCCAAAATGAACCCCGTAAAATTGGATTAGTTGAAAAAACCCACGGGGGAACACTATACCTAGAAGAACTTCAGCTTTTACCCCTCCCTACCCAGGGGAAAATTGTAAGGCTTTTGCAAGACGGGACATTCTTCCGATTAGGTTCAAAAGACCCCATCAAGGTTGATATTCGCTATTTTGCAAGCACATCTGAAAATTTAAATGATCTTGTGCAAAACGGAAATTTACGAGAAGACCTGTATTACAGGTTTACCGCAAACCATATTCGCCTCCCCTCATTAAAAGAGCGCGCGAGCGATATTCCCCTGTTGATTTCGTATTTTATGGAAAATATTGCAAAAAGTCGCAGTTCTATGCCTAGAAAAATAGGTGATTCAGCTTTGACAATTCTGCAAACCTATAGCTGGCCAGGAAATATTAATCAGCTTAAAAATGTTGTGGAATGGCTATTAATTATGGCTGGGGGAGACCCCACAAGTCCAATAATCCCGGAAATGCTTCCGCCTGAAATTCAAAATGACGCACCGCTTGGAAGTACCTGGCAGCAAAAATCAGCGGATATTATTATATTACCGCTGCGCGAAGCGAGAGAAACTTTTGAACGGGAATACCTGCTTGCCCAAATCCAACGATTTGATGGAAATATCTCACAAACTGCTCGATTCATTGGCATGGAACGCTCAGCGCTGCACCGGAAACTACGAGCTCTAGGGGTAAGTGATTATCGTGAAGGGTAAACAGTGAAAGCAATTATTCTTGGCGCTGGCCAAGTAGGATTTAGTATTGCACGCTATTTAGTGCAAGAGCAAAATCATATCACGATCGTTGACCACTCCCCCCATATTCTTGATGCAATTTCCGATAAACTAGATGTACAACCCATCCTTGGGTTTGCTTCCCACCCTGAAGTGCTTGATCGAGCCGGCGCTAAAGAGGCAGATTTAATCGTGGCCGTTACTTCTTCAGACGAAGTAAATATGATCGCTTGTGAAGTCGCAAAAAGCTTATTCAATGTGCCTATGAAAATAGCACGAGTACGCCATCAAAACTATTTAAACTCTGACTGGTCAGAAATGCTAGCATCACAACGATTGGCCATTGATGTGATCATTTCCCCTGAGGTAGAAGTAGCCCAGACAATTAACAGAAATTTACGGGTTCCTGGCGCTTTTGATGTTATCTCCTTAATTGACGAATCCCTCAAGCTTATTGGTGTTCGGTGCTTACCTCATTCTGGAATCGTTAACACGCCTATCAAGCATATTAATTCCCTATACCCTACCCTCGATTTGGCAATCGTGCTTATCAAGCGTGATGAGCATATTATTTTTCCATCTTCTCGCGATCATCTTTTAGTAGACGATGAAGTCTATGTAATTACCCCTAAAGAGCAACTTGGTGGGGTCATGGAAGCTTTTGGATACTCTACATCTGAAAGTCGTGAAATATTAATTGTAGGAGGCGGCAACATTGGGCTCAACCTCGCAATTGGTATTGAGAAAGAATATCGCAATGTCCATGCCCGTATTATCGAAAAAGATCCTAAGCGCTGCGAACAAATTGCCCGCGCTTTAAAGCGTACTGAAATTTTGCATGGAGATGCCCTAGACTACGATCTTCTTCAAGAAGCTAATATAGAAAATTGCGAAACCCTTATTGCTGTCAGCAACGATGACAAAGTCAATATCCTGGCTTCCCTTATCAGCAAACGTCATGGTGCGAAACGTTCTTTAGCGCTTTTAAATAATATGCAATATGCTTCAATGGTTACCTCTTTGGGTGCCGATGCCGTCATCAGTCCAAAAGCTCTAACCGTATCGACTATTTTAAAGCATGTACGAGAAGGAAACTTACAAAGTATACATCCCATAGCCGAAGGAAATGTGGTGGTGATTGAAGCGCGCGCACGCGAAACTAGCCATATTATTGGCCTTGATATTGAAGATGTGACCATTGCTTCTGAAATTATGGTAATTGCCCTTGTTCGCGAAGATACCTTGCATTTTTTGCCCAACCGCATGAATATAAGCGCAAATGACAAATTGATTATTGTTACTCAAAAAGAATCCGTTCACAAAATTGAGAAACTGTTTTCGATTCGCCCTTATTATTTATAAAAATTTTGAGAAAAAATATGCGTGCTTTTCTATTAATCATAGCGCTTTCCTTCAGCGCCATTTCGGCAGACTCAGTTACTGATAACAATAAGCAAAAAGCAGCAGACTCAGCCATCGATGAATCTAAACTAAAGATCATTGAAGACTTCTTAAGCACAATGGATACCCTTGAAGCTGACATGACCATGGATATTGATTCAGGAAATAATATACCCCCCGAACACTTTGATGGAAAAATTTGGCTTGATCGTAAAAATAAACAGTTACGCCTCAATTATGGAAAAAGCACCATGATTGCTAAAAAAGGCACCCTAATCGTTGCTCAAGAAAATGAACGTCCTCAAGAATATGCCACCGATGATACCCCAGCCGGTATTTTACTGCGCCCATCCATTAGTTTCAAAAGTGAAGGCATCACGGTAAAAAGCCTAACCCAAATCGAAGACCTGTGGCAGCTTTTCCTAACCTACGATAGCCCCGCAGGCTCAATCCCCGTAACCTTATATTTCAAACCCAAGCCAATTATGATTTTAATGGGATGGGCTATTCAAAACCCTAATGGGTCAATAACAAACGTGCACCTAAACCCAGATAAAACCCACATGGCAATTAAGATTGATCCATCGGTTTTTAAACTTAATTAACAGGTTGCCTGTTTAGTTTTATTTTTCCCTGTTTTTGACCTCACATGCGGTAGAGATTGCCTTGCTATGCTTTTTTGATTTTTCCCCTAACACACGCTTTGCAGCCATTTTCATATTTGGGCCACATCCTACACGATTAGCCATGTCAGCCACATTGTTTGCTAACAATCCAGACTTACTCCCGAATCGCTTTATCAATATTTCTTTCCCATAAAAAGCACGACTCTTGGCTATTTTAGCCGACCGAAGTTTGTGAATATCCAAGAGAGATAAACTACTATTTTCCTTGCCCATGCTTGTATTGCATACAGCAAGTAAACTTATACATAAAAAAATTTTAATGTATAAAACCATACAAAAATAATAATAGTTTGCATGTTCATTCTAATCATATCCCTTTTAATATTATGTTAATCTCTATCCTTCAATCACATAAAATCAAACAAAAAATGAAAAATATTACTTAAAAAATTTAACATATACTCTACATTTTATCATGAAGACAAAAAAGATATGTAAAAAAAAATAAATACACGATTTTTATTTTAAACTCGCTTAAAAAAACTTGCTTATTATTGACTCTTTATGGTTTAATCAATCAAAAGTAAAAATATAGTGCCAGTAGGCTGTATGCCCCATAAAACTGGCCGTTTAAGATCTGTTGGAGATGTTTTATTTATGAGTAAAAAATTATTAATTGACGCTGCCCATGTCGAAGAGACAAGGATTGCCGTCGTGGAGGACTCTTGCCTAGAAGAATTTGATTCTGAGCATTTTAGCAAAAAGCAACTGAAATCTAATATTTATCTAGCAAAAGTTATACGCATTGAACCTTCATTGCAAGCGGCGTTCGTGGAATATGGCGGTGAAAAACACGGCTTCCTTCCCTTTGCTGAAATTCACCCAGACTATTACAGAATTCCCGTAGCCGATAGAAAAACCGCAGAAGAACCAGTTAAAGAAGCGGCTGATAGCACCCTTGAAGAGGGCTCTGAAGTATCTGAAGACGACGAAGCACCAGTAAGGCCAAAGCGCAACTACCGTTACAAAATTCAGGAAGTTATCCAAAAACGCCAAATTTTATTGATCCAGGTTGTTAAAGAACAACGCGCTAACAAAGGTGCTGCTCTTACAACCTTCTTGTCTTTAGCAGGCAGATATTGCGTCCTTATGCCCAATGCTGGCACACGCAATGGCGGAATCTCTCGAAAAATTCAAGATGATACAGACCGTAAACGGCTAAAAGAAGTTTTAAGTGATCTAGAAGTCCCCGAGGGCATGAGCCTGATCGTGCGCACAGCAGGTCAAGAACGCTCAAAAATTGAAATTCGCCGTGACTATGAATACCTTATTCACGTATGGGAAGAAATTCGCGCCAAGACATTAGAATCTATCGCCCCTACCCTAATTCATGCCGAAGGTGATTTAGTCAAACGAGCAATCCGCGATATTTATACCCGCGAAATTGATGAGGTACTTATCGAAGGCGAAGAGGCATACAAGGAAGCTAAAGCTTTCATGAAAGTCTTAATGCCAAGCCATGCCAAAAAGGTAAAACTTTATAAAGATATTCAGACTCCTTTGTTTCACAAATTCAAAGTTGAGCAGCACATTGAAAAAATGATGCTTCCTAAAGTTGAGCTACCTTCTGGTGGTTCCGTAGTGATTAACCACACAGAAGCCTTAGTTGCAATAGATGTTAACTCAGGGCGCTCCACCCGTGAACGCAACATTGATGTAACCGCTTTAAAAACAAACCTGGAAGCGGCACAAGAAATTGCTCGCCAGCTTCGTTTACGTGACTTAGCAGGTCTGCTTGTTATTGATTTTATCGACATGGAAGATAACAACCATATTCAACAAGTTGAACGCAAGCTAAAAGAATCTCTAAAGCCAGACCGTGCGCGGATTCAAATGGGGCGCATTAGCCACTTTGGTTTACTTGAGCTTTCACGTCAACGCTTACGTCCAAGCCTGATGGAAACCCATACATCCCCCTGCACACACTGCCATGGGACGGGTATTATTAGATCGACTGAATCCTTATCATTACAAGTATTACGCGTTATTGAACGAGAAGCGATCAAAGGAAGGGCCGCAGAAATTCAGGCTGCTGTTCCACAGGGTGTTGATTTATATCTGCTCAATCAAAAGCGCCGTGAAATAACCTTAATCGAAAATCGCTTCGATGTGTCTGTTTATGTGACCCATGAAAATATAGCATTAGCGCCTTTTTTCCGCGTTGATACTCTTAAATTAAAAGAGAATGCACCACCAGAGGTTGAGCAAATTAATGAAGTAGCAGAACCAGCGCATGGAAAAAAACAACGCCCTGCATTTTCTCCTAAAGATTCGACTGATACTCAACCAGAAGAATCAAGAAAAAATACCCACAATAGGCATCACAAAAAAAACACCCATCAAAGACCTGCTAGAACAGAACAGGCAGTAGATGCAGAAAAATTGCCTGACGAAACAGAAACAGTTGTACAAAAGCCTATTAAAAAACAACATCAACATCCTACACCTTCTAAACCGCACCATAAAAATACTACACCTGAAAAAGCACCAGTAAGCCCTGCCCCTCAAGAAACCGACGGGGCACCTAGCCCAGGCGCCGATATTATTGCCCCTCAATTTGGCAAGAAGCGTCGCCGTTATAGAGGAAATCGTAAGCGTAAAGAAGGAATGGGCCCTGTAACCGAAGGAACCGCGCAAGCAGAGCCTGCACAAAAATCAGAAAGTCCAGATAGCCCTTCTAAAAAAAAAAACTGGCTTAGGCGGCTCTTAGATTAGGGACGAATGCCCTCTTTAGTTTCCCTCTGGCTTGACCAGGGGGGCCAGTTTATAAAATCCAGAACACTTGTGGTTTGTTTAATGGACCCTACGATCAAGTCGTAGGGAAACCACTAAAAAATCACCAACAATTAAACTACGCGTTCCTCAAATTACTAATTTTATCAAGCATGGATTTGACCGTGCCATAGGTACTGGTCAAATTGTTAAATTGGTGCTGACGCTCAATCATCTTTGCCATTTGCGGAATCGTCTCGATAGTGCTGCTCTCTAATGCACCCACTGCTACTTTTCCAGCCGGGGTCTCACCTATATATTTGGCTGTTGCAGTGCCAGAACGAGGACTAGCCAAAAACAAACCTCTATCCAACATCTCTAGCCCATCAGGGTTATTAAATACCCCAACCGCCAAACGCCCTATAAGTTCTCGTTGATTATTATCGTAATTTGCATAGATATAGCCATCTTCTGTGGTTTCTAAAAATTTAAAAATCCCACTGGTGTGGCCATTAACTTGAACTTGAAGCCGAGATTGCCCCCCATTAATTCGTATGACTCCATCTGATCTATTAACCGTCCCTAAGTTCATAGTAGCATGGATTGAAGCCCCATCAGGACATGTGACAGATAAATCGGGAGGCGTTGCATCACCATTAAAACTGGCTGGGGTACCATCAGCATTAAAGAGAATTGTCACCGGCGTAGCGGTATTATAGGCTCCTACTACAGCTGAACCGTTTGGTGCCTGAAGCTTTAAATTCCAAGATTGATTACCACCTACATCAGCGTTTCGTGTGAATACATAATTAAGCGTACGTGATGTGCCTTGGTTGTCATAAACCGTAATGGCTCTAGTCATGCTAGACCCAACATCACCGCTAATTCCACACCGGAATGTAATCATAGATGTTTGCTCAGCATTCGAAGTCAAACTTGAACAATCTAAAACGCTGAAACCGCCGGGCGCTGAAGGCAGTACTCCTCCTACAGCCGGAACATATAGTAACTTCATCCCAAAATGGTTTTCTATTTGATTAGTCGCATTATAGTTAAACGTTCCAACCCTAGTGTAATATTCATCGCCCTTAGCATCTTGAACCGGGAAAAATGCCGATTCCCCAAGTAACGATAAATGGGTTTTTACTTGGGAATCTACCGGCGCTCCCGCCCCTCTAATGTAATACCGCACATCATTTTCTATATATCCTGCCGCTTCTCCCCCCATATGAGAATAATAAACGTCTTGAAAAGTATTGCGCGGACGTCCAGCAATTGTTTGTTCAGCAGCCAAATTATGAGCCGTATCATTGGTAGCTTTTGCCGTATTATTTAATGCTGTAGCTTCTCTGCTTAAAGCACCTGTAAGGGTTGAGCCATCAAACCTTGAAACCATATCGCTCATTATACAGCCTCGTCAGTCTGAGGTGTAACAACCGACGCATCCGATCCGCTATAAACCGAAAGCATATTTCTAATTGGTTGGTTACCACTATAATAAACAGGAAATCTTCCATTTTGAGTGGGATCAAAACGTAACTCTTCTATTTTCCTTGGAACGTATAAAGGAACACCAGCAATATTACCTTCTTCATCTTGACGGGCAGCACGAACCATATAAGTGTCTGCTTTAGCAACTTCCCCTTCATTATCACGCCCATCCCACTGCACATACTGAATGCCTGGCTGCTCATTCATTTCGAAGCTTCGTATAATTTTACCGCTTGGATCCTCAATTGCCACAAGGATGGCACCTGCTTCCTCTGGCACCTCCACCGCAATGTTCACAGGCTTACCTTTAAAATCAAGCTGGCTATCTTTGACCAATGCATCTCGCCCTACTTGCTGCGACATCAATACACACAATTGTTGCAACGCCATTTTGTTACCATCTTCTTGCATTGCCGCCTGCTGCATATTGCCGGTTGCATTGAGCATATCAAGCATACTTCGCAACATATCCGTGGTATTAAACTTATCATCCCCCAAAGGCACCCTCCCTTTTACATAGGCCAATACCATTTCTTGAATACCTTTTACGGTTTTCTTAATATCTTTTTGAAGCTGGCTACCTTCAGGTTTTGTAAACCTATCTATATCAGCCTTATCATTCAATACGTCATTAAACGATTGTGGCGTAGCTTCTTTTTCCTTAGGGTAATATTTTGCCAAATCAATATTTGGACGGAAC
The DNA here is from genome assembly GCA_947478955.1 of Alphaproteobacteria bacterium. GTDB lineage: Bacteria > Pseudomonadota > Alphaproteobacteria > Paracaedibacterales > CAITNM01 > CAITNM01. The sequence continues at coordinate 26,693 of CANJXJ010000021.1, forward strand.
CCTTCAGACCCTATGATGCTTGCGTTACCTGGCATTTTTTATATTTCCTTATCTTCTTTTTTCATCGTGGGACCATTAAATTGCATTCTAGAAGGATCAATGGCATATCCATGGCGGGTGATAATCTTCATAAACTCTTCTCGATGCTGGGCAAAAAGAGTAACAATCTGTGGATTGGACCCGCAAAACATTACCCGTACAGACCCTTTCATGCCATCTGGCCCCATGGCCTTGCGATCAAAGCGCATATGCACATCAACAATTCCTTCCGGATGTTTAATTGGCACAGAAATGTGTGGATATTGAGCTTTTAACTGTTGTACAAATTTCTCTTTAACATCCCTCAGCACTTCAATTTCTTCTCGCCTTAAAAGACTAGCGTGTTCGCTACGCCCAACCTGATTTGCTTTTATTGATGTCTTGGATTTGGGGCCTGACTCCCCAAAGTTATGTTCGTCACTTTCCCTATCAGAAGTTGAAGAACGTCCATGAACCGCCCCTACTAACCCCATCGAAATTTTATCAAGGTCAGTGGAAGCGGCCATTACAATTAACGGATCCGTTATTACACGGGATCCATATCCTTTATCAGACGGATATTGCGCTTTTATAGGCTGCGCAACCTGGCCTAAATTTAAATTTTCCAAAACCCGTGGAATAGTACTTAATGGAATATGATGATTTTTATCTAAAGACTTAGATAATTCTGGATTTAGAGCAGGCATTGGTTTAGGTCGCTTATCACCTTCACTTTTTTGTAACGAACCATCCTCTGGTCCAAAACGGTGATTTTGCCCATTAACAGACTGCTTAATCGCATCCAGCATTTTCCCTTGAATCTGAGAAGTTGAGCTGGCTAGAAATGAATTAAAATCTTCATGAACAGGTGCGCGAACACCGCTACCCTTAAGCTGAGATAAAAATCTTAAATCAAGCGGCGTATACCGAATAGCATTTTCTTTGTCAGTTGGCTTTGATTGATTATGGACAATGGCCTGCGCTTTCGCCCCATGAAGCGATACAGTTTGCACCATAACATAACCCTTATTCTTGTTCTGCTTCAGTACTTGCAAAGATTATGCCATGGCAATAAATACGCCTCGGACAAAGCGATAATACTTCTAAGCACACAGGGGGTAGAAATTAGTTCACCATGTAACGTTACCCATTTATCACATCGGTTAGCGATAACAAAATCCCCTCCCAAATGCTATGGAAATCACTATGTTGAACTGATAGCATTTTCTGATTACATCAAATTTTTAAAGAAATTTATCCTAATGAAACAAAAAATTATATTTTTATTGCTAATCATCGTTATGTTAATAAATGATTGTAATAGTTCGGCCTCTCTTGATGATGGTAGTGGGCCAGCCCCTGTAAAACACTTAGTAGCCATTGGCGGCGCATTTACAGATATTATAGTACCTTCTGGTCATGCACTCTATGATGCATTATTAACAAGCCCACGTTTCCTAACAAAAGAACCGTTTCTTGAGTATAACGCACTGTTGGACCATCTCCCTCTTATTCCAGGAGGATCTGCTGCAAATGCAACAGCAATATTTGCACAGTTAGGTGGGCATGCTTCTTTTGGTTCTACTATTGGTAGCGATAAAACAGGTGGTAGGGATAAGGCAGGAGAGATTTGGAGAAGTTCCCTTAATAATTTAGGGGTAGATATGCAGCTTCATACTTGCGGTAGCGAACCTACGGGAGGATGCTTAGTATGTGTTCATCCTGACGGTCAGCGTTCTATGCGCACCTATCTTGGTACAGAAAATGTACCTGGCAATGATTTTACAAGCTTAACATTCAATGAAAATTCTATTGTATTTGTAGAAGGGTATGGATTAAGCAACGAAGCTAAATATCCTCTTTACTTAAAAGCTATGGAGAGAGCAAAAGCAGAGGGCAGCTACATCGTGGTAAGCGCTTCTGATCCATTTTGCATAAAAAATCAACGCTACCGGTTTATTGAAATGCTACAAACCACAGCCGACCTCTTCATTATGAATGAAGAAGAAGCATGTGAATTGGTTAGCAACGAAGGGATAAAAGGTGATTTACAAGCGTGTGTTGAATTTATACAAGCAATAAGCAAACGTGCAGTTATTACCCTTGGCGCAGCCGGAGCAATTGCTGTAGATGGAAAAGATATTTGGCATTGTTCAGCACGTGCCGTAGATGTTGTTGATACATTAGGAGCAGGCGATGCTTTTGCAGGTGGGTTTTTATACGGACTTTCTGTTGGTTGGAAAACTGATGAGTGTCTACAATTAGGAAGCCATATGGCTGGTAAAGTAGTTGCTTGCCATGGCGCACGCCTTTCCGAAGATCTAAGCAATATAATCAAAGACAAAAAACATAAAGATATTTCTGCTCAGCAAATTAGAAGCTTAAAGGAATTAGCAGTTGGGGTAGTGGATCCTGTTATAGGTGCTGAAGAATAGGAGAGATGAGCTTTCTCATCCCCTCACCGCAGACGTAGTTCTGCATCCATTTTTCATGTCATATATTTAAAATTTTAATAAAATTATTTGGGACATAATACTTTTTTGCACTTTTATTATTTCATGTTATCGTGATAATTGAAGTTTTTGTGTGAAACGAGATCTTTTCATTCTGGGG
>CANJXJ010000022.1 GCA_947478955.1 Alphaproteobacteria bacterium
AATAGCTTCAATCGCCGCCTTGAATTTAAATTCTGCACTGTGCGGTTTCTTCTTCATGTTATTTTTCATTTAATTCATCCTGCTTTAATTATTTAGGGATGATTCTCTCCTCTGACAACTGTTCCATTTTATGGGGGTCATTATAAACAGTAGTAATAACCTCTTGCCGAGATGCAACCGGTATTCTTATAAATGCACCCTCGGCTCTTTTTTTAGCGTACTCGCCCTCTGTAAAATTTAAGGCATTAAAAAAATCTCGAAACTCTGATTGATCTATTAGCGCTGTATTTATTACCCTTCTATTTTCAGCATTTAAAAGATCTGTAAACCTTGGAGGCATACCTGCAGAAGAATATACGATATTGAATAATGTTATGATTAATAAAATAGAAAAGTGGTGTACATAATTTCTAAAAACCATAAATTATATCTATAATTCTTGGATACTTTAAGTATCATACTAATGCTTTCAATAAAAAATCAATACAGCTACGTAGCTAGGTTTTCTGCCAAATCATTGTAGGCCATAACATGCTCAACTAACCCAAGGGTGGTTAGGGTTGGTTTACCTGCCAATACTTTTTGACACGCAGCCTGAACACTTTTGGCATTTACCCGCCCAAGCTTTTCAAGCACTTCTTCCATAGGAATTGAACGGCCAAACAAGTGCATATGTTTTGCTAAACGCTCACAACGATTTGAAGTGCTCTCGAGCCCCATTAACATTCCTGCTTGCATTTGATTTTTTGATCGGTTTACTTCTTCTTCGGTAATTGTCATCGCGGCTCTTTTAAGCTCACTACATACAACTGGCAACAACTCAGCTACTTCTTTTGGACCTGTACCAGCATATACGGTCAACATACCAGCATCAGTATAACTATATTGATCAGCTGAAATTGTATAAACCAGCCCACGCTTTTCGCGAATCTCATGGAAAAGTCGCGATGCCATACCCCCGCCCAAAACGGAAGCCAAAATCATATAATCGTAATAGGTCGAATCAAACATGTTTACTGTAGGCAGCCCAAGCACCACATGCACTTGTTCTAAATCTTTTTCTTGCCTAAAATCTCCCCCAACATATTCAGCAGGCCGTGGAGTTTGATCGCCCTTATCAGTAAGCTTGGTAAAATATTTATCAACTAACCCACATAATTCATCATGATCAACACGCCCCGCCGCACAAAACACCATATTTTTTACGCCATAGTGGCGGTCCATATAGGCCTTTACTGCGTTTGGCTTAAGGGATTTTATAATATCTTCTGTTCCTAAAGTTGCCCACCCCATAGGATGATCACCAAAACAGGTCTCTTGAAAGTAATCAAAAACCACATCATCAGGCGTATCATTCGATCGTCCAATTTCTTGTAAAACAACCCCTTGTTCGCGAGCAAATTCAGTAGCATCAAATGCTGAATTTTGTAAAATATCTGACAATATATCAACCGCAAGCTCAACATCTTTGCGTAATACCCGCACATAATATGCTGTCATTTCACGAGATGTATAAGCATTCATATACCCACCTACATCTTCAATAGCTTTTGAGATATCTAATGCCGTACGATTAGCAGTACCTTTAAACGCCATGTGTTCCAGCATGTGGGCAATGCCATTTTCTGATTTTTTTTCATGGCGAGTACCAATATTAAGCCACACACCAAGTGCTACAGTTTCTACATGGTCAATAGTATCACTGGCAATTCTTAAACCGTTTGCAAAAGTTGTGGTGCGAATCATAAAAATCCTATATTTTTTGGTGTGTCTTGTTGTAATCGTTCTTCAGCATAGCGCTCAATTGCCCAACCTGTCATGCAAACAATATCAACTGTCACATTTAGTTGCCCCTCTGAAGAGTAGTGTTCAATATATTGAGCTTCAACTGCTTTTAAAAATTCTTTAGTAAGGGTGGCTGACCGATGGTGCAGTATGTTTCCACCCATGGCCTTTAAAATGTTTAAAAGCTCATCTAGATTTTTTACTTGGAATACGCACCGTGTACGGTCAGCTGTCGGCAAATGAAATCCTGCCCGTTGCAGTAACATACCGGCATCCTTTGTCGCAACAGTTGGAAAAAACCGTAAATAGTGAGGAAGCTTGAGAGCTTCTTCCACCTTCAAAAAACAATTTTTTAATTCCATTAATGTATCTTCACCAAAAAATGAAGCCATAAACACGCCACCAGGCTTCAGGCCTGCGTACCATTGCTTTAACACTCCAGGAATATCATTCGTGCACATTAGTGGTCCTGAACTGATTACCAGATCAAGACTATGGTGTTTAAAAGGTAACGTCTCAGGATTAATTTCAATTAAGTTTTTTGCTGCTCTGCCCCCTGAAAAATCATGATGTACTTGAGATAAAAACTTTCTCGAGAAAAAATGTAACCGTTGTTGCAGCGTTTCGGTTAACAGGTTTTGAAGCCGAACAACAGTTGGTTGCGAATGTTTATATTTTGCTTTAAAAAGCTTGTGGTCAAAAATTAAAGGAACTTTATGCAATGAAACAACACCTTCTTAGTTTCTGTGTGATGGGACTTGGAGAAACTAAAATGCTTCTTACGCTACGTTGGTGGCTAACTTCACCATCACGCGATTCTTCTTTGTAAAATAGCTGTAGAAAGCAGGAATTACAAATAAAGTAAATAATGTACCAATCGTCATACCGCCTACAATAACCCAACCTAATTGCCTACGGCTTTCTGCACCAGCACCACTTGCAAGCGCAAGGGGTAAAGCACCTAACACCATTGCACAAGTAGTCATTAAAATAGGGCGCAAACGAATTTTACACGCTGTTATAATGGCATCATTAACTCCTGCGCTTTCTTCATCGCGCAGTTGGTTTGCAAAAGTAACCATTAAAATTCCATGTTTGGTAATCAGCCCAATTAAGGTAATTAACCCAATGTTGGAATACAGATTCAAACTACCACCATCTAAGAAGGCAAGAGTAAACACTGCCCCTGCAAGTGATAAAGGCACACTCAGCATAATAATAAAGGGATCGCGCCAACTTTCAAATTGAGCAGCCATAATCAGATAAATAAATGCGATTGCCAACACAAAGACAAGTTGCATCATTGGCCCTTCAGCCAAAAATCGCTTTGCCTCATTCATAAAATCAACACGATAATCTGTAGTTGTTAAATCCTTACCGATACTTTCAATTGCCCTAATTCCATCTTTCATGCTGTATTCCGGCTTTAATACACCAGATATCAGGACAGACCGCATACGATTTGTACGACGGATTTCAACTGGGCCTGCGCGCGAATTCACAGCCACAAGTTCAGCTAAAGGCACTAGGGTTCCTTCTCTATCACCCGCTTTTACAAACAAGTTTGTAATGTCTTCTGGACTTTGGCGAGATGCATTTTCCACCTGAATTCGCACTTCATAAGCCTTGTTTTCTTTCTTAAAGGTATTCGCTTTTCGTCCACGAATAAGGGTATCAATTGTATCGGCAATTTGTTCAGGCTCAATATGCAAAGAAGATAATTTATCACGCATCACTGTAACGGTGTAATCGATAACATCGCCTCGTATGTCAGTATAAATATCTTTGAAAAATCCTGATCCGCTCAATTCACCATGAAGGTTTTGCGACATTCCCTGTAGTTCCTGGAATGTTTTATTCGCACGAAGCACAAAATCAACCATTCGTCCACTTTCGCTTCCACCACCCGAACCTCCAGTTTCAATTTTAACTTGAATACCCGTGATTCCTTCTAAATACCCTCTTAATTCGGTAGCAATTTCTTCGGTGTTTCGATGACGTTCTGCGCTACCCTTCAGCTGAATATATCCATCAAAAGATGGGTTTGTAATATTGATAACCCTACGATCAACTTCTGGAATTTTATCAATCGCCTCATCAAGCAGACGAACATAACGCTCAGTATAAGCAAGCGTCGAACTTTGCGGTGCTTGGCCTTCAATTTTTAAATGCCCTTGATCTTCATAAGGTTGCGTTTCTGCTGGCAAATACTGGTGGATGGTATATCCCAAGCCAGCAAACCCTATGGCACCTAAAGCCACCATTAAACGTTTTGGCATTAGTATATTTAAAATACGTTCGTACTTAACTTCTAGATTTAACATCCATTTGTCAGTCAAAAAGTACTCTTTAAACCTACCCCATTGAGAATTATCGACTTCTTTGGGAGGTTGTTTTTTTGAGTGATCATCATCCCCAAGCATACGCGCGCACATCATTGGAGAAAGTGTAAGCGCTGCAAAACCAGATAATAAAACTGCCCCTGCTAAAGTTATTGCAAACTCAGTTAAAAATTTTCCTATACGTCCATTAGCCAAAGAAACCGGTGCATACACAGCAACAAGAGTAAGAGTCATAGCTACAATAGCAAAGCTAATTTCACGAATACCTTTGTACGCAGCTTCAAATGGTTTCATTCCTAATTCACGGTTTCTATGCACATTCTCAAGCACAACAATGGCATCATCAACCACCAAACCAATTGCTAAAACCATTGCCATAAAAGTTAAGGAATTTAGGGTAAAATTCAACAAATACATTAAAAATAATGCACCTATTAAAGATACTGGGATTGTTACCAAAGGAATAATTGAGGCGCGTACAGAACGTAAAAAGAACATCACAACCAAAATTACCAGCACAGTAGCCTCGAAAAGCGTATGGTAAACTTCTAAAATAGATTTTTCTATAAATGTGGTTGTGTCGCTTGCAATATGAATAGTGATATCTTCAGGCAAGCTCTTTTTGACTTTTTCAACAATGGCCTTAACACCACGAGCCACATCAATTGGGTTAGCATTAGATTGTTTAACAACACCAATACTCACACCTGATTTTCCATTAAATAATGTTTTTGTGCGTCTATCATCAGCATCAATTTCAGCGCGGCCAATATCTCGCAGCCGCACGAGAAATTCTTTTTTATTTGCTACAATTAAATTTTCAAATTCTTCTGGCTTTTCTAGCGACGCAATAGTTGTAACTGAATATTCACGATCTTTTGATATTAATTTTCCTGCAGGTTTTTCAATGTTTTGTTTTTTTACCTGTTGTAAAACTTCGGCAACCGTTATGCCATAGGCCGTTAAACTTAAGGGATTTAAGTAAATACGCATCACATAATCACTAGCACCCAAAATATCAACGCGCGCAACACCACTAACCGCATCCAGATCTTTTTCTAATTCACGCTTCGCAAAATCATGCAATTCTCCTGTATCACGAGTTGCAGATGTTAACGCTAAGGTAATAATAGCTTTATCTTCCGCGCGCGATTTGGTTAGGGTGGGCTGAGTTGCTTCTTGAGCCCATTTTTCCTGGTTTTTTGAAAGTCGATCGCGAATATCGTTAATCGCATCTTCCATTTTTCGCTCGGGACGAAATTCGATGATAACCTTGGATTCTTCTGAATTACTGATTGATTCAATAGTTTCAATGCCCTCAATACCAGCCACTGCTTCTTCAATAACGCGCGTAAGTGTTATCTCAACAACTTCAGGGCTAGCACCTGGCAAACTAGATTCGATTGTAACAGAGGGACGCGGCATGGTTGGCCATAGCTGCAAAGGAAGACGATACGCACCCACTAAACCAAGTAGAACTAAAACAAGAGTCATTACCCATGCAAAGACTGGACGTTCAATACAAACTTCAGATATACGCATGGGTGACCTCTATAGCATAACTTTTGCTGATGGGTCTGGCATGTTAGAAATTTTAACCTTTGCGCCATCACTAAGCTTTATCTGTCCTGAAGTAACAACAACTTGACCAGGCTGTAGGCCAGCCACAATTTCAACTTGTCCATTTTCACGTGATCCGGTCAGCACTCGTCGACGCTCCGACCTCCCTCGCTCAACTACCCACACGTATTCTACCTCACCCATTCGATCAACTGAAGACTCATCAACGGTCATGGTGTCACCTTTTTCACCGACAACCAGACTTACGTTTGCAAATAATCCATCACGTAATAAACTATCGGGATTTGGTATAATACCTTTTACCTGCACACTGTGGCTTTCTGCTTCAATCTTAGCATCAACCGCTTCTATGGTTCCTGTGAACACTTGATTCTTAAACGCACTAACCTTTACTTCAACAACTTGTCCTGGACCAACATCGTGAATATTTTTTTCAGGAATTTTAAATGTAACCTTAACAGATGAGTTGTCCACAACAGTTACTAATTCAGTTGCACCTTGCACAAAGGCCCCTGCACTTATGTTCATAATTCCAATCACCCCATCAAATGGAGCTTTAATATTGGCTTTCTCAAGATTTGCTTTTGCTTGCAAAAGCTTGCCTTCAGCAATTTTCAATCTTGCATTTTCTTCATCAAGCTGTTTGTTACTTGCAGCTTTTTGTTCGTAAAGTTTTGAAATACGTTCAAAATTAGATTTTGCATGTTCTTGCTCACCCTCTGCTATTTGCACAGCCGCACGGTATTCAGCATCTTCAAAACGAATAATCAAATCGCCCTTTTTAACAGCCCCACCTTCGGTGAATAGCACTTCGGCTATGCGCCCTGATAATTCTGATTTAATAACCACCATAGCATTGGCCCGCATGTGACCAACGGTATTGATACGCTTACTAACCGTGCCCAATTTCACTGTTTGCGCTTCAACAACACGCATCCGTTGTTCACGATCCACACGTCGATCTGAAGCCATTGCAGCAACACAGATTGATCGCATAACAGGCTTACCCACACGCAAAGTCACAAACCACACCGCCAAAAAACCAATAACAACCACTAGGGTTGCTAACATTGCTTGACTTGGGTTTAAATTTTTTAAAAATCGAATCAAATTCATCTTTTTATTTTTCTTACCTAGTGCCCCTAATATAGCACGCCGACTTTAACAATTCCTTAAAGCCAATCCCTCTTGTCACATATGCCAGAAAAAAGGTTGACCTTCAACCGCTAATTCATTATAAACGTATAAGTGAGTATAAGGGCCCTTAGCTCAGTTGGTAGAGCATCTGACTTTTAATCAGGGGGTCGAAGGTTCGAATCCTTCAGGGCCCACCACTTGCAGCAATGGTTTCAGCGGTTTTTGAAATTATTGCAGAATCTCTTCAGACAGAGCATCATTTAATACCATCAGCCAATCAACGTCGCTACTGCCGCGCTCAAAACCCCATTTTCGTAGCTATTATGGGTGATCAGCGGCAACAAGAGAAGATTGAGCTCCCCAGGAAAAAGCCTCAATAATTTCCCCTTTTGTATCTTTAAAGGCTAGCTTCCATTCGCCACCATTATGTTCTGCTAATCCATATCCAAATATAACAAGAGCAAGGGCTTCTTCAATTCGCTGATCTTCTAAACACGTATTCCTTAAAACTTCTGGCGGGCGGTCTTCCTCTAATGCTACCCCTCCATTACCAATGACAAACTGGTAAACCGCAGAAGATGATAATTTTATAATTTCAAATGCATGTATGTGCCCTGAAAAAATAGCCGTTAATGTTCCAGGGAAGGGTTTCAGAAAATGCTGAAGTGTCCCATGCTCGTTAAGAATGATAAGGGGGGTGCCTTCATTGTGTTTCTGGTCATTCACAATTCCCCAAAGAGGCCGGTGAGTCAAAAGCCACGCCGGTTTAGAAGAAGGAAGGATTAAATGCTTTAAGTGGTCTTCAGGCAATATCTGTTGATAATCCGAAGCAATGTAAGAAGAATCATGCACAATAAGATTAACTTTATCGAGTGCAATTACATATGGAGCATCATAGTCCACCTCTTCCTCATGATAAGGATACCCATCTAAAAACCTTCGCCATCCCTCTGACGCACAAGGGTGACTTTCTTGGTTTCCTCTAATAAATGTCCAAGGAATAAAAGGCAAGACATTAGCTAATGGCGCAAAAAACTCCTTTTGCCATCCAAGCCAATTATCCCCTTCGTCAAAATGAATATGCAGGGGGCAAGATTTTTGTTGAGCATACTGATGGCGATAAATATAATCTCCTAGATGGATTATCAAATCAGGTTTATCAGCAAGTATCCTTTCAGCAATCTGTTGAAAAGGCCATTGGGAGGGGTCGCATCCTTGGTTTGGTCGACAGCCCGTATCTCCTATAAAAGCAATTTTCTTAAATGAAGTAGGAAGAGATAATTCCACCCCTTCTACCTCCACCGTCTCAACCCCTATAGGCAAAGGCATCTCCCATATAGTGACAGGAAAAGAAGCTGTAGGCGCAGCGCGTTGAATTAAAGAAACAGGAACTTGCTCAACCATAACGTGCGGAGCAACCTCTTCTTTTGTAATAATCCGTAAACAAAGGTTACCGGTACTATCAAACTGCACCCAAAACGTCTCGCAATTTTGTGTAGCCGGCAACGAGTTAGGGAAGTTCGTCATAGGTTGCTCCATGCATCAAAAAAATTAGAAACATACAGTTAATGCAATGCTATTTATCAAAGATAGATACTATAGAATCTATTTTATTTTGTTAGCAATTGCTTTACATATGTTAGCGGACTGGAATTACTTATTTTCCCCTGTAGGTAATGATATCCAAAAAAGCAGCTAACAACACAGATTATTCCCACAAATATAAGCCCAAATAGCTTGAGAAATTTTGAAGCCAAATAGATCACAAGAATTGTAATTATTATAGCGCCTATAGCCATAGCTTATCCTTTTTTCGCCTTGTTGTACCCTTCTATGCTATATTTACGATTTTTTCTAGGGTTTGATGTTTGGAGAACTACTTTGAAGCTCCCCAAGCGTACTGCCATAATCATGAATACAACCTTGTTTTTGAGCTCACGTCAGAAGGCTTAAACGCTTCAACTCAAATCGTGCAATCCAAAGACCATATTGCACTCATGTGGGTGCCTTTATCCACTCTTAACGAGATTGATTTCCTCCCCGAACCACTTAAGATCATCTTGCCCGAATGGTTGTTATCTTCTTCCAATGCTCCCTTTAGAAGTGTGATGGAACGTACGGAAGCAGGCTCAAATGAACATTAAAATTCACAGAGTTACCCACCCTTAAAAAGCTGACACGCTATCCGCTATTATTGCATCTATTATTATAAAAAATAATTTCTATAGTTCCAAAATAGTCCCATTCCTCGTCCCTAAATCACTGTCCCAAATTCATTTGTTTTATTACAAGAAATCGCTCTACCCCCATGGAGAAAAACCACCTGAACCAAGAATAGAAGATATAGAAGATGCTGAAATTTCAGATCAGCAAACACGTTGATTTTATTGTCTGACATATTTATACTCTGGTTCACGAGGTTCACCTGGGGTTATGCTCGGGTTACAAATTAAGTAAAACTCAGCATATTTTGGTGTAACCCCGACAAGCTGACAATAGGCTGTAATCATTACTCTGCAAAGGTTTATTAGTGAATATCCATCAGCAAAAAATGCGAAGACCCAAAGCTTTTAATCAAGGGGTCGAAGGATCGAATCCTTCAGGGCCCACCAATATTTACAACTCCTAAGCACCTTGAAACGTTATCAGTTTATCCTTGAATATGATGGATCTCGGTTTTTCGGCTGGCAGCGTCAGCTGCTTCAACCAACCGTGCAGCAAGCACTTGAAGACCAGTTAGTTTTTTTTGTAAAGCATCCAGTTACCATCCATGGGGCTGGTCGTACTGACACAGGCGTACATGCCACCGGCCAGGTTGCCCACGCTGACTTAAATTACCCCCATAGCCCCTATCGCCTTCAAGTAGCACTCAATCATTTCTTGACACAAAAAGGCCTTAGCATTGTTTCATGTCATGAAGTTGATTCAAATTTTCACGCACGCTTTAGTGCTGTATATCGTTGTTATCAATACAGAATACTAAATAGGATAGCCCCTGCGGTTTGGGATGCTAAAGTTTGGCATGTGGCAAAACCCCTAGACGCTGATGCAATGCATGAGGCTGCGCAACAGCTTGTAGGCACCTATGATTTTTCTGCTTTTCGCGATAGCAAATGCCAAAGCAAAAGCCCTATAAAAACTCTTTCGCAGTTTGATGTGATCCGTCAGGGCGAACAAATTATTGCAACAATAAAAGCACCATCATTTTTGCATCATCAAGTGCGCATCATGATGGGCACCATAAAAGCTGTGGGTGCTGGAGCACTGAGTCTAGATGAGTTCATAAGTATTAGAGATGGAAAAGACCGAACAAAAGCAGGCGCTACAGCCCCACCTGAAGGACTCACTCTAATGAAGGTGGGATACCCATTCTAAATAAAAAATCTCTCCAACCTGGCTTTAAGAATTCTTGAAACTCATCTGCTTTATAAGCTTTCGCATCAGGCACAAATACTAGTTGTAGTTGCTCACGCTGTTCAGGTGTCAAGAAAATATGCCTTGTAATTGCGGCTTTCCGCCCATAAACAACAACGCTATAAAACGCCATTTCTTTTTTGGGATCAACATTTTTTAAAACCATTACATTAGGAGGTGAAGCTTGAATGAACGTCCTCTGCAGTAAATCGCGAGTTGAATGAGGATACACGCTGCTAGTTTCATTCACAATTTCTTGTCCTGCATCATCTACTCCATACGCTCTTACAGCACCATAGTTATTATTATCAGATGGAAACATCCATCGCATTGCATGTGGCCTTAAAAGAATTTGATTCCCATTCCAGGGATTGTCTTGCACATTTAAATATAGCCTTGTCGCGCAACCCTCTGCGATCTTTTTAATTGATTCAGGAACATCTTCTTTATAGGCATCATAATCGTATTCGATAACAATTGGTTGCTCCATAGTCTTTGCTGCGCCCTTCAAAACATCTGTTGGATTATAAGGATGGCAATTTGTTACCTGAAAAAATTCATTATCATAAAAACCCTGACGGATTGGCACATTAGTTAATCGCTTAACCCCAAATCCTCGCCAGTCATGAATTACCAAATCGTCTGGACGTACCGCGTTCTCGTGCATTACTCCCCAGCTAGCATCCGGCAAAACAACCAATGTACCAGCAGCTGCAGGATATTCCATGTCAAGGTCCCCTCCTGCTCTACCCACTTTCAACCATTCCGCCATTTGCACAGCATGCGCGTTATGACTTTCACCAGTATCGCTCCAAACGGCAGCTCCCGTTGGCAAGTCTGATGTAACCAACAATTGCGCACCTGCATTTTCTAAACTTGTTTGAAAAATCACTCTGTCGGTTGCACTGGGTTTTAAGCTACTTTGAACTCCACTTTTAAAACCATAACCCAAGCAAACGCCTTGAACTAAGCGAGAAAGAAATTCAGGAGTGTATTCAGGATTAGTATCAGGTCTAGCGAGAGGGTCTTTCCACTTGTTAGCTAATGACAAAATGGCTACAGCATCATAAGTGGTACCACAAGTTAATTTTTCACCCTCAATTGCAGCAGATTGGGCTGCACGAAACCCAACAATTTCTTCATGGCTCAAAGGCTGAACTTTACCCAACAGTGGCAAGCCACTCAGACAAATAATAATTATAAGATAGAATCGAAACAGCATATGCCCTCCATGGCGCTAATATACAAAAAAAATAGTTATAAAGTGGTTAATTTATCATTGCCCCTTGTTTTTTAGCGCATCTTTGAAATAATGGAAGGGGAAATGTTTAAGAAAATCATCATGCGCAGGCAACGGAAAGCTAAAATCATTGCCACACTTGGCCCAGTTTCATCAAGCTACGAACAAATCAAAGCATTATTTGTCGCTGGTGCTGATGTTTTTCGCCTGAATTTTTCCCATGGTGAACATAAGGACCATGCGGAACGTTATAACATTATTCGACAAATTGAACAGGAATTTAAACGCCCGATTGGAGTTCTTCTTGATCTACAAGGGCCAAAGCTGCGCATTGGAACTTTTTCTAATACCAAAATTCACCTGAAAGCAGGCCAGCCCTTTCGCCTTGATTTAGATCCCACCCCTGGAAACAATCAGCGGGTATGTATGCCTCATCCGGAAATTTTTCAAGCTCTTCAGCATAATATTGATTTACTTTTAGATGATGGAAAAGTTCGCCTTAAAATTATAAAATATGGACACGATTTTGCTGAAACGATTGTGGTATCTGGCACCGAACTTTCCAATCGTAAGGGTGTAAATGTTCCTGATGTGGTTTTGCCAATTGCAGCACTCACTAAAAAAGATATTATCGATTTGAAATTTGGTCTTGAGCTAGGCGTTGACTGGGTTGCCTTATCATTCGTACAACAGCCAAATGATCTTGTCATGGCTCGTGAGCTTGTAGAAGACAAGGTCAAGCTAATTGCTAAAATTGAAAAACCCATGGCGATACAACATTTACCAGAAATTGTTAATTTATCAGATGCTGTGATGGTTGCACGAGGAGACTTAGGGGTGGAAATGCCCACCGAAGATGTGCCCGTGATGCAACGACAAATTATTCGCACCTGCCGCAGCCAAGGAAAACCCGTAATTGTTGCTACCCAGATGTTAGATTCGATGGTCCATACCCCAACGCCTACCCGCGCAGAAGCATCAGATGTCGCAACAGCTATTTACGATGGTGTTGATGCTGTGATGCTTTCCGCAGAATCAGCTTCGGGTGATTATCCAGTAGAAGCCGTTTCTATGATGGATCGCATTATTCAACGCACCGAAAAAGACCCTTTATATCAGAAGATGGTTGACGATAGTTACACTCCACCCGCTCCTACTGTAGCAGACGCTATAACTACTGCAGCGCGTACAGCAGTCAGTACTATTGGTAGTGCACTCATGGTAACATATACTGAATCCGGCCTTACAACATTTCACGCCGCTCGTGAACGACCGCATTGCGATATATTAGCCCTTACTCCTGTTTTAAAAACATCCAGACAACTTACGTTGGTATGGGGAGCTCACCCTGCTTTAACAGATGATATTTTTTCAGTTGGACAAATGGTTGAAACGGCCTGTGCCTTCGCCAAACAACAAAATTTCGCCCAAACAAATGATTATGTAGTAATTACTGCTGGCCTTCCTTTTGGGCAAGCTGGCGGTACAAATATGGTTCGCATAGCAAAGGTTAATTGAAAAAGTGTGTTACATCATTGGTGGTCCCACAGCTAGCGGCAAGTCAAAATTAGCCCTTTGGCTTGCGCAACACGTTGACGGCGAAATTATTAATGCCGATAGTTTGCAACTTTATAAAAGCATTCCCATTTTAAGCGCGTCACCTGACAATGAAGAGCTTGCCCAAACAAGGCACCACTTGTTTGGGATTTATCACGATGACCAAATATCGACTGTACAAGCATGGACTCAACTCGCACAAGCAACCATTAGAGACATTTTAAAGCGACAAAAAACACCAATTATTGTTGGCGGTACAGGAATGTATTTAAATGCCCTGGCTCAAGGACTTTCCCCAATCCCCGATATTTCCCATGAAATAAAAAAATCAGTTCGAAGTTTACAAAAAAATTTATCAAAAGAAGATTTTTACCTTCAAGTGATCGAGCACGACCCCAGCATTAAAGAGCATCTACATCAAAAT
This sequence comes from Alphaproteobacteria bacterium, assembly GCA_947478955.1. GTDB lineage: Bacteria > Pseudomonadota > Alphaproteobacteria > Paracaedibacterales > CAITNM01 > CAITNM01. The sequence goes on from CANJXJ010000022.1 coordinate 13,481, forward strand.
GACAAACAACGCCTTGGTCGCGCCCTAGAAGTTATATTACAAACAGGACACTCCATCAAACATTTCCAGGGAAAGGCCCAACCTCTTGTTAAGCGCATTGATCAATTTATTTTAGCAATGCCTGAAAAAGCCAAATTATATGACCTTATTAATGCTCGAGCCCTAAAGATGCTTGATAACGGTGCAATACAAGAAGTGCAGGCTTTGCGTCAAAATGTCACACTAGATGCCCCGGTTTGCAAAGCCATAGGCGTTAAAGAGATTTGGCAATATTTGGCCAACGAAACGACCAAGGATGAAATGATTTCCTTGCTTCAGCAAGCTACCAGACAGTATGCTAAACGCCAAATGACATGGTTTAAAAATCAAGTTAATGACCCACTCATTATCACGAACCCTTTTGATTCAAAAGAAATTGCTCAATTGGTACAGCGAAAATCAGCGCAACCTGCCTTGGAGAAAACAGCCTGTTAACCCCTATCATATCCTCATTAGTGAGGTCATGTTGCAGCAAACAACCGTTGCTACCGTTAAAGGGTATTTTGCTAAATTTCTTGAACGCTGGCCTACGATTCAAGACTTAGCTGCCACTTCTCAAGATGAGCTCATGCATTGCTGGCAAGGTCTGGGGTATTATTCTCGTGCACGCAATTTACACAAAACTGCAAAAATTATTACCGATCAGTATCAGGGAATTGTTCCAAATTCTTATGAACACTTAATCAAGCTTCCAGGATTAGGTCCTTATACTGCCGCGGCTATTGCTAGCATTGCATTCAAAGAGCCACTCATTGCTATTGATACCAATGTTAATCGCGTACTTTGTCGTTTGTTTGCCATCTCAGCAATAGGGATGACACAAAAAGAACAAGTTCAAGATGTAGCCAATACTCTAGCCCACACCAATCATTCTGGTGCTTTAAGCCAAGCTTTAATGGATGTAGGCTCAAGCTTTTGTAAATCAAAAAACCCTAAATGTGATGACTGTTTTTTAAAAAGTAATTGCCGCGCATACCTCCAAAATTTGCAAAACGTATTGCCTTTAAAACCTTTAAGACCAACCAGACCAAAACGTTATGGGCACAGTTTTATTATGCGCCACAAAACCCAAGTATGTATTGAAAAACGCCCCGAAAAAGGTCTACTTGCCAGCTTATATCAATTTCCCACAAGTGAATTTTCAAGCGAACAAACCAGTGTCCAATACCCATTCAAAGCAACATGGGAACACATTGGAACTGTTCGGCATATTTTTACGCACTTTGAGCTAGAGCTAACCCTTTGGGAAACAACTGTTTCAAATACAAACCACGGATTATGGACAGAGCTAAGCAATTTGGGCAATTACGGCATGCCGACAATGTTTAAAAAAGCGTTGAGTTATGTGAAAACCTGAATACGTTTTTCCCGCATGGTGTGTCCACTAACTATTTGAATTTTTGATTTTGCCATATGTAAATACTCCGCCAGCACCTCAATAACGGCAATGTTAGCTAGATTGTCTTCAGGGGGTGATGTTACGTAAACTTTGAGAACCTTACGTCCCATGGTGCTATCAACCAAATCACCAATTCGGTTCTTAGAAGCCTTCGGTGTAACCTTTATCCAAAAGAAAAATCCTGTTTCATTTTTTTGCGCGTAAGGGGGAATATCATTAAATAATAACATTCGCTGCCTGTTGGGAGCTTTCAATTGGTTTATAAAATACAATCACTTTATGCCCATAAGCTTTGGATAGATGCCAATTCATCTTTGCACCCAAAATTATAAACATTAGCTTCTGGAGCAATGCGTTTAATCAATCCAGAAAGAACTTTGCCTGTACCAACTTCAACGAATGTATCAATCCCATCTTTGGCCATGTTGCTAATCAATTCCACCCACCGCACTCTTTCGGTAATTTGTTGCACCAATAAAGGAGCAATTTCTGCAGGATGGTCTATAGTCATCGCGGTCACATTTGCATACACACTCACTTGCGGAGGTCGTATATTAATTGCGCTCAAGGCCTGCTCCATAATACAAGCCGCCGGCTCCATAAGGATACTATGAAAAGGCGCACTTACCGGCAGCAATAAAGCACGTTTTGCCCCTTTTTCCTTTGCTTGTTCAATAACCCAGGCAATAGCTTCTGCATGACCACTAATTACTATTTGTCCAGGAGAATTATCATTCGCTATTTGGGCAACCCAACTTGCATTAGGGGCATTTCGCAATAGATCTTCAACTTGAGCCATATCAAGCCCAAGTATTGCCGCCATGGCTCCTTGGCCAACAGGTACCGCTTTTTGCATAGCATTGCCGCGCAGTTTCACAAGAACCGCAGCCTGTTCTAATGAAAAACTTCCCGCTGCTGTTAAGGCTGAATATTCTCCTAAAGAATGACCCGCTACAGCTTTTGCAAGGCTTTGAATAGGCTTGCCCAGTTCTGCTTCCAATACTTTTTGCGCCATCATGCTAGCTGCAAGTAACGCTGGCTGGGTATTTTCAGTTAAGGTTAGTCCCTCAATAGGCCCTTCAAACATTAATTTTTTTAAGTCTTGTTTTAGGATGTCACCAACCGTATCGAGCACATTTTTAGCCACATTAAAGTTATCATACAAATCCTTAGCCATTCCTATAACTTGGGAACCTTGACCAGGATACACAAACGCAATTGTCATAAATTTTTCTTTTCTAATTTTAGTTAGAGTTTAGCATAATTAGTTATCAACCGCATGTAGGCTATTTGCGTGATTGAAAAAATTATAGATCCTACTAAGCTTAATGTGTAGAAGCTGAAAAATGAGAATCATGACATGAAGCTAGTTCTAGCAATATGCCTTTTTATAACGCAAAGTTTCGGCCTGAACGCGATGGAAGGCGCCAGACCTATTAACATTGAAGATTACTGGCATTCTGGTTCTAATTGTTATCGTAATGTTCCTGTTATAGATCCAAGAACTTTTTCTGGAGAAAGAGAATTCGGTTTTGTGACCCCTGATAATACCCCAGAAAAATTGTATTTTATTACCATAAGGAACAAGGGTGGGGCGCTAACGTTTTTTCAAAGAGAAATTTCTAACGATAAACTAACATATTATTTTCCACCTTCAACTCGTCGCATAAAAGCTTCTTCAAGGAGTAGCAGATCATCACACTATGGCTTTGTTTTTTGTGATGCTATTTTTTTAGGAACGGATAGACTGGGGTTTCGCTCAAAAGGGGAAATAACTAGTCCGCTTTTTGGCCTTATTGTTGAGCCATTAGAACCACGTGAGTGCAAAAGATCAATTTTTGCAACAACAGGTGGTGCACTTATTTCAGGAAAGCTTGATTTCACAAAACCATTCGGCCCGGATTACGTAAGTAGTGAATTTTCAATTATAGCAAGTGCCTTTTTCCTTTATATAAATGGCACAGCACCTTACGTATCTAAATGGGAAGAGGTTCTGTTAAACGCATATTTAAGGGCCTTTGCTGAATCCTTTAGAGGCTTGCGTGATTGTAAATTTTCTCAACCGCCTTTACATCTAGACTTGCACCGCCCACTAAAGCACCGTCAACGTTATTGATGGCAAATATTGCTGCAGCATTATCCCCATTAACCGAGCCACCATATAACAAAGTAGTGCTCGGTAATTTTTCTCTTAACATTAAATGTACTGCAGTGATTTCATCTATAGTGGGCGTATGACCAGTGCCAATTGCCCATACGGGTTCATAAGCAACCCAAAAACCTGTTCCATTTGGCAAACATTCAGCCAGCTGTTTTTCAAGTACGTGGGTAGTCTGATGTGCTTCGTATTGTTCCAAGGTTTCGCCTATGCAAATAATCGGTGTAATTGCTGCCCTCAAACATGTTTCAGCTTTTGCACGTACTATATCATTAGCTTCATGGAAGTACTGACGTCTTTCCGAATGTCCAATTAAGCAATATTTCACACTTAATTCAGCAAGCATTTGAGCGCTAACTTCGCCGGTATAAGCCCCTTTAGGCTGCTGATAAATATTTTGTGCGCCCAATTTTAACCCAGCAGGCTCTCCCAGATACACAAACGGTGGGCAAATAATGAGATTAGACGATTCAGCAAAAGCATTTTTATATTCATTTAGAAGGTTTTTTGAACCGTTCATCTTCCAATTTGCCACAACCCATTTTTGCATTGCCTTCTCCTTAACGCTTAAATCTTGCCGAACTCATTGTTTTTCAGTAGTGTTAGAAAGTTGAATTCTATAAATGTTATGTGTATATGCTACAAGTTTTTCGCGATCATGCCCACAAATGGTTTGTAAAGGTATTACTTTGGCTCATTGTTTTGAGCTTTGGATTATGGGGTATTGGCGATGTTGTCTATAAATTTTTCGCCCATAGACCTGTAGTTAAGGTTGGTAAACACAGTATTAGCCAAGAAGAGCTTTCCCACCATTTACAAAAAGAGAACGCTCGTATTCATGACATGACTAAGGGAAAAATTACTGCCCAACAGTTAAAATCTCTAGGGATACATACTTCTGTAATTAATAGGTTAGTTAGCCAGTTAGTTCTTACGGATGAATTAGAACGCATGGGCTTGGGCGTATCAGATGATGTTTTAAAAGATCAAATTCATAGCATTCCTGCATTTCAAACAGATGGAAAATTTGATGGAAATAAATTTGTAAGTGTATTGCATCAACAAAGCATGAGCGAACGTACTTTCTTAAAGGAGGCACGCTACAGCATGCTAAGCCAACAATTTCTCTCAAGTGTTGCCCTTGGTGCTAATTTGCCTGAGTTTTACAAAAATGCTTTGGTCGAAGCCCTAACTCATGAAAGAATTTTCACCCTTGTGGAAATCGATGCAACTAAAGTTAGCATTGAACACCCAGCAACTGCTGAACAAATTGAAAGCTTCTATGAACAATTCAAAACTAGGTACATGTTACCTGAATTGCGCAATATTACGCTTATCGTTCTAGATAATGCAGCAATGCGTGCTTTGCTTGGGATTACTGATGAACAGATTCGCAAATCATACGATGATCAAAAAGAAAATCTAAAGTACCCAGAACGACGTAACATAAAACGCTTAACCTATGCCCAAGAAGATAAGGCAAAAAAAGCTTTAGAGATGGCTAAAAAAGGAACTGCTTTCTCAAAAATTTTAAAAGAAATTCCTGGTGGTGAGCTTGAAGAACCCGGACTTATTGTAAAAGAACAAATGCCAGAATTTGCCGCAGATGCAGTTTTTGCTCTTGAATCAGGTAAAACCACAAAAATTATTCAAATGGCTGGATTCCATATTTTCCAAGTAACCAAGATTGAAAAACCACGCACTGCAACATTTGAAGAAGCTAAGCATGAAATTGAAGCGTTACTTATTCAAGAACAAAAATCAGGTAAGCTTGATGAAATTCGCAGCCAAATTGATGATGCAATCGCTGCCGGTCAAACATTAAGCGATGTCGGCTCTAAAATGAAGTTGACGGTACAAACTATTGAAGCACTTAACGCGCAAGGAAATAACGCGGAAGGTAAGCCTGTATTTACTAAACCTACAGCACTACAAGTAGCCATAGTAGAAAAAGCATTTACCGTTGAGCAAGGCCTAGATAGTGGTTTCGTTGATGTACCTGGCCACGGCGCATTCATTTTAAGTGTCAATAAAGTAAGCCCTGCCCATGCACCAGCCTTTGCGGATATTTCCAAAAAAGTTCACCATGACTGGGAAGCAGAACAAAAACTTGAGGCTGCTTCAAAACTTGCGACAACAATTGCATCAGAGGCAAAGTCGTTAACTGCTTTGACAAGCTTGGCAAATAAACATGGTGTTACTCTTTCCTCAAACCATGCCGTTTCCAGAATGGACTTAGGCAAATCGGATAGAAAATCATCTGATATTTTCCCAGCATCGCTCGCTGAAAAAGCATTTATGCTAGCGCCAGAGACAGCAATTGCTGGACGCAATGATAAGGGTGGATTCACCGTTGTGATGTTGCAAAAAATTGGTTCTTCGAAAGCAACAAAAGAAGAAAAGCAAAATCTTGTTAATGGCCTAAACAACATGATCCAAGAAGATGTTTCTGCAGCAACTATAAATGCTTTGAAAGAACAACATGCTGTGGAAATTAATCAAGAAATGCTTACGCAAATGATGGAATAATATGCTAAAAGTTGGCGATCCACTTCCGTCTTTTGCTGTTCCTAATCAGCATGATGTGATTGTTTCATCAGATCAACTAAAAGGTCACTGGGTGGTATTATACTTTTATCCAAAAGATAATACGCCCGGCTGTACCCAAGAATCTTGCGACTTTAGAGACACTTACGACCAACTCAAAAAACTGGGATGCATTGTACTTGGCGTTTCTAAAGACTCCCCCAAAAGTCATACCAATTTTATTTCAAAGTATATTCTTCCCTTTGATCTTTTAAGTGATGGTGATGGCAAAATTTGTGAAAGCTTTGGCGTGTGGGTTGAAAAAAGTATGTATGGGAAAAAGTACTTTGGCATTGAGCGATCAACCTTCTTAATTGCTCCAGATGGTACAATTGCTCACATCTGGAGAAAAGTCAGTGTCAAAGATCATGTAGCAGATGTCGTTCGAACATTAACGGAGAGTTTATGAAAATGCGCACAGAGCATGACTCTATGGGGCCTGTTGAAGTTCCAAGCAATGCATACTGGGGCGCACAAACAGAACGATCAAGACAGAATTTCAAAATCGGTGGCCACACAATGCCACCACTTCTTATTAAAGCATTTGCCATTTTAAAGCGCTGTGCCGCACAGACAAACAATTCCCTTGGAAAAATTGACGCCTCAATTACCCCCTCCATTATACAAGCCTGTGACGAAATAATTACTGAAAAACTTAAGGATCATTTTCCCTTGAGTGTTTGGCAAACTGGTTCGGGAACACAAACCAACATGAACCTTAACGAGGTTATTGCTAACCGAGCAAATGAGCTGTTGGGATCTCCTCTGGGATCTCAAAAACCAGTACACCCCAATGACCATGTTAATTATGGGCAGTCATCAAACGATAGCTTTCCAACCGCTATGCATATTGCAACTGCTATCGCTATATCAACTCAATTAACGCCAGCTCTTGAAACGTTAAGGAATGCGCTTCAAAAAAAAGCACAAGAATTTGATGGCTATATAAAAGTGGGACGCACCCATTTGCAAGATGCTACCCCGATTAAGCTATCTCAGGAATTTTCCGCCTTTGTTATGCAGATCAGCAACAACCTTGATCGCCTTGATGGCGTTATGCCCAGGGTTTTACAGTTAGCCCAAGGGGGCACAGCCGTAGGTACTGGCATTAACTGTCCTGAAGGTTTCCCTGAGGCGTTTGCTAAAGCTGTTGCTGCTTATACCAAGTTACCGTTTGTTAGCGCTCCTAATAAATTTGAAGCACTTAGTAGCCACGATACTATGGTTGAAGTTTCCGGCGTTTTAAATGTGATCGCCGTAAGCCTTATGAAGATTGCTAATGACATTCGCTTTTTGGCTTCTGGTCCCCGCTGTGGACTGGGTGAGTTGTTGTTACCTGAAAATGAACCAGGTTCTTCAATTATGCCTGGAAAGGTTAACCCTACCCAAGCAGAAGCCATGACCATGGTTTGCTGCCAAGTGATGGGTAACCATACAACTGTTACCATTGCAGGAAGCCAAGGACACTTTCAACTAAATGTTTTCAAGCCGGTGATTATTCGCAATGTGCTTGAATCGATTGGGTTGTTAGCAGACGCCTGCAACAGCTTTTGCCACAATTGCCTAGAAGGCATTGAAGTAAATGCCTCACAACTACAGGAAAACCTAAGCAAATCACTAATGCTGGTCACTGCCCTTAACCCGATTATTGGCTACGACAATGCCGCGAAAGTTGCCAAGAAAGCCTTGCATGACAACATTACCCTAGCAGATGCTGCAGAACAGCTAGGGTTGTTGAGCAAAGAAGATTTTGAAAAGCATGTCAGACCAGAAGATATGGTTTAGAGCACATACAATTCTTTAGTTTTCCTCTGGCTTGACCAGAGGATCCAGTGAGACCATACATTATAAAATCTGCAAAAGAATTCGGATGCTATAGACTGGACCCTACGATCAAGTCGTAGGGAAACTGGAAGTGTGGCATGTTTTTATGTTAAAAAAAGGGGGCAATTTCTACCCCCTCTGAATATTAGTATGTTCCTTCTCCTTTAGAATCTTTAGAATCTTTAGAATCTTTAGAATCTTTACGATCTCCTCCAGATCTACGTTCCGCTTCAAGCTCTGCTTCAAGTTCTTCTTGAGCAGCTCTAAGTGCTGCAAGACGAGCAAGACGTGGGTCAACCAATGCAGCCGCACTAACGACAGAAGCACCAACATCTACCGTACTTGTTATGCCATGGTGGGTAATAGATGAACCATTTTGAACAACATCAGGAGCTTGGAAAAGACCCGGCTCATCGTCTCTTTGCCACAATATAACTCTTCCTCCGTCCAAGACAACAGGAGCTCTTACCTGTAATAAAGCTCGAGCATCTGCAGAGATCCTTTCACAAAAGGAATTTATGTTTTGATGTTCATCATAAGCACCAGCAAAAACTTTAACGACACTTCCAAAAAATTGGTCACTACTTCCTGTCTTTGGGCCAACGCGGCATAAACGAGGGCGTGCAAAATTTCCCTCGCCTTGGCAAATACTTAGAGCAGCCATACTTTCTTGTAGTGATGATGAAGATAAATGCTCACCATCGGTGAATCCAACCACAACTCTTGGTCCATCTCCTGGTTTAGAAGGTATCAACTTCGCGACAAGGGTTAGGTCAGTTCCGCCTCTTATGACAAGATTTTTCCATGGTGTTATAGGTTTTCCAGGAGCTAATAAAAAATTACCTTCATCTCGTATCTCATCAGCAAAGGAATGTACCCTAACCATCAATTCAGTTCCAGGTCTTAGAGCATCTCTGAATTGTGTTAGAAGACCTGGCATCCGTTGATTGATAGCATCAATTTTTTCACCTGACATACTTCCACTAACATCTATTGCAACATCAACGATAGAGCGAGAAGGCCCACTAGCAAGCTCTCTACCAAGAGATATAGTGCTGAATGTATACTCACCACGAACCGCAGTAGGTTGAAGATTAACATCACCACTACCGGCAGCAATTAAGCGTTTTAAAATTGATGGGGCTGATACCACTAATCTTAGGTTGGCTAGCACTCGACTATCAGTAGCAGTATCTGCAAGTCCACCTGTATCAGCGACTGTTGCGGCTACTGTGGTACCAATAGTAGCGCTAGCAATGTCATCGCCAGAAGCTGGAGCGTCTGGATCAATTATTTCCATTTCTTCCATAAAAAGAAACTGATTCAGTAAGCCATAGCGAATCACAAGATGTGTTCCACCGGCCGTTTCACTTTTGCTAACACATTCTTTAAGATTGACACAAACCCAATTGAAGAATGCAGAATGCCTTCTCAGTACTTCTATATAGATATCTGCAATTTTGCCACTAGTAACGGTATCTGTTGGGATAAGAAGTTCTTTTCCTGTGTCGGTAGCACGACTAATATTAACAAGCCTTACCTCCTCTGCGTTAACACCCAAAGCTCTGAAGCAAGCATCCCATGACGTAATTTTTTCTCTAACGCCAGTCACACTGATGGACCTGCTTGAAACGGGTAGAAAATGTTGTCTAAGCTGCCCAAGGTTACTCAAAACTCCACGCGCACGCTCAAGCTGTGCTCGAGATCCTTCAAGAACCAGATTATCATCAGCACTTCTAGTAACTTTAACATCAAGAGCTACTGATAAAGCAGATGCTAATGTATCTTGATCCGCCTCTGCCGCCGAAACAACTTGCAAGCACAAGAAGACAGCGATCATTTTCTTCATAAAATTCACGTAAAAAACCTTTTAGAAATAGTTAATAATCCTTAAGGGGTAACATATCTAAAATCGATACACAATCGGGCTTTGTTGCTAGTATGGGAAAGTTCCTAAAATAGATATTGATATGCGTAAAATTACAGTTGTTGCTTATAATCCCACATGGCCCCAAATGTTTGAACAGGAAGCCAAAAATCTAAAAGATATATTTGGTGATCTGGCCCTTAATATTTATCACAAAGGCAGCACGTCAGTACCTAACCTTATGGCAAAGCCTGTTATTGATATAACCATTGAAGTAGATGATATTGCTAAGGTTGAGCAGCTTAACCAAGCGCTTTCAGCAATCGGATATAGTGCTCATGGTGAATACGGCATGCCCCTTAGGCGCTTTTTTACCAAAGGTGATCCCCGTTCTTATCATCTACATGTATGGGATAAAGGTCATGCAGAAATTGAGAAAGATTTGCTGTTTCGCGATACCCTTATTCACAATCAAGCAGCTCGCCTGGCATACGAAAACCTAAAGCAAAGACTGAGTAAACAACATCAACTTGAACCTGACAAATACACCATTGGTAAAGACCGACTGGTAAAAGAAATTTTACGGGCTGCAAATTATAATGGTCTCTCGATGGTTTTTGTATTGATGGATTTAGAAACCGAAAAACAAGCCTATAGAAACTTCATGGGAGAAGAACCTACTCAACATAAAAGCCTTGTCATTTCACAAGGGGTAAACTTTATTGGAGCCCTTTCATTAGATGAAAATGGTAGCGTGAAACGTAAAGTCATTACATGCGCCCAGGAACAAGTGGAAAAACTTATCGCACGCTGGCTTGAAACAAGTGCATCCTATTAAAAGGGATAGAGATTTATTTTAAAGTGTTGTTAATAAATTATTAGTTTTTATAATATAAAATTTAAATATTACCAAATTGATTATTACTGATGCTGAGATTTATAATTTTTATTCTTTTAGGGGGGGGTTAATACTCCCTATTTATTGCCGGTATCAGCTGCCGTTGCTCCTTTTAATATTGATGAGATAGTAGAACCAAGCAAAAAGGAAACACTAACTTTTACCGAGGAACTTTCAAAACATTTAATAGAAACAGTTAACGCTCTGGCTGCTACCAACAATCAAATTGATTGGAAAGAAGTTGCAAAAGTGATGGCTATTAAAGCTGGACGACCTGTCATTGCTGCACAATGTCGTGATCGGTGGAATAAGTATGATAATCCTGAGCTGTATCATATTGATTTTTCTTTAGAAGATAATAATTTAATTTTGCAAGAATTAATAAAAAAAACGACTGAAGGTCATTCTCATGCAGAAGTAGGCAGAATGTTAAGTAGCCAATTCAACCTTAAACTAGCTCCAGGAAATGTGCAGGCAGAATGCAGAAAACAAAGAAAAATATTGTTAAAAGAAAACCCCTCAATCTTATTGCCTAAAATTAAAAGAACTAAACGTGGCGCGCCCGCAGAAAGTACTGCCTTAGTTACTTTGCCTACTCAACCTACTCCCCACGCTGGGGGCTCATCTGCACCGTTAACGCCACTAGGATCACTTGATCCTTTTACAAGTCCACCATTTGGTGATTTAGGTTTTGATCTATTTTCTGCAGATGATCCATTCATGCTTGAAGGCTTAACGACACCAGATCATCTTGCCCATTTTGATATGAGTGTATATGGGAGAATGACACCTGCATTAGAAGGATTTCTCGGATAATCTTCACCCCCTCCATAAAACAGCCCCCTCACTATTCACAACTAAAAAATTTTAAATCCTTTACTAAATACGTTTCATCTAATCGCAATTTTTCCAAAAATCCTTCGTCATGACAGACAATAATAAATCCCCCAGGATAAGCGTTCAAGAAATCCAATAGGTGCGCTTTTGTTGATAAGTCTATGTTGTTGGTGATTTCATCTAAAATCAAAAGCTTATTCGTTTTGGCTGCAATTTGCGCAAGGCTTAATCTTACCTTTTCGCCGCCAGAAAGCTGATGAACTTTTGCCTGAACTTCTTCATTTTTACGGAATAAGAAGTCATTAAGGTGACAACGAATTTCAGCATGACTCCAATCAACAAGTTCAGCAATAGTTTCAAGAACTGACCTTTCCAGAGGAAGCGTGTTGTAGTGTTGATCAAGGTAACCAATATCATTCGGCATATACCAATCGCCTGATTTTACTACGTTTTGATCACCCAAGATGGCTTTTAAAAGTGTTGATTTGCCACTGCCATTATTGCCTTGAAGGGCAATTCGACTTTTGGACATGAGTGACAGGTTAATATTTTCAAGAACAATTCCCCCATTTTTATACCCAACCGAACCATTGGTTATTGAAAGCAAAACACGGTTGCTTATATCAGCAGCATTTATAGAAAATTTTGGCACAATCACTTCTGGCAGGCGTAAGGTTGATAACTTTTCAAGAAGATCATCTCGCCCTTCTCGAATTGCCTTTTTCTTTTTTCCAGATGTTTCTACAGCACGTCTGGCTTTTTCATCAGAGACAATCGTTGGCCATTTACGTTGTTGAATCGATTTTTGCCCTTTTAAATCGCTCTTCTTAGCCCGCTGTTGTTCTTTCATTAATGATTGATGAGCATCTTTCTTTTGACGATCAAGGCTTGATAATTCCTGTTCAACGGCTGTGCGCTGAATTTTAACCTCGCGCATGTAATCATCGTAATTGCCGCAAAATACATGGACTTTGCCATTATCGATATGCCATAAAGTGTCAACGCATCCGTTCAAAAACTCAATATCGTGAGAGACCATAATTAAAGTCCCTGTATACTTGTTTAGCATTCGCATTAAAGAGTTACGATTATGACAATCTAGATGGTTTGTAGGTTCATCAAGTAACAGCACATTAGGATTAAGACTAAGCGCTTTAGTCAAAGCATTATTCAAACGTTGGCCACCGCTTAAAAGCTCAAAGTCATAAATAACCTGTGGCACATATCCTAAGATCACGTCTTCTGATATGCGAATAGAACCACTGCTTGGTTCAAATTGGCCCTGCAAGGTTTTAAGCAATGTAGATTTTCCGCTACCATTTTGACCAATGATGGCAATACGACTGCCAGGGTGAACGTGCGTTGAAAAATCTTCAACACAAGTTTTATGAGAGAAAAATATACCAAGGTTTTTGATGTGTATAGTCGTCATAAAATTCTCGTTTCAATAGAGTACATAGCGCCATTTATAATTTTTTTTGGCGCGGCTACTTAGTTTTGAAACGAATAATCCATGACACACATTGGTAAAGTTTTAATGATTTAAATATGTGAATTAGGGGATGAATTGTCAAGGTTGAAAAACCAAAAAACATCCCCTAAGCCTAACTTCAATAAAATTCAAAATACCTTTTCATAATTTGTGCAAAGCGCCATATCTCATGGTATGAGTTATAAAAAGGTACCGGCGCTACGCGAATTACATTGGGTTGCCTAAAGTCACATATCACGCCGTTTTTTGACAAAAATTCGTGAAATTCTTTTGCATTTTTATGCACCAGCAATGACAGCTGGCACCCTCTGTGCTTAGGGTCGCGGGGCGTTACGATTTCAATATTTTTAGAAGCCATTTTGTCTAAAAGGAATTCTAAATATCCTGTCATCTTAACTGATTTTTCGCGGTAAGCTTTCATTCCTATGGAATCATATAATTTTAAGGAAGCCTTTAAGGGGACCATAGAAAAAATGGGTGGATTACTAATTTGCCAACCATCCGCTGTGGTTATAGGAATGAAGTCTTTTTCAAGATGCATGCGAAAACGCAGTTTAGGATCATTCCCCCACCACCCAGCTAGCCGCTTTAGGTTTACATTTTGTGTATGTTTTTCATGAACAAACACACCACCAACAGCCCCTGGACCAGCATTCAAATATTTGTAGCTACACCAGGCTGCAAAATCTACATTCCATTCATGCAACTTAAGGGGAATGTTACCAATAGCATGCGCTAAATCTAATCCCAATTTTGCCCCATGTTGATGAACCACTTCAGAAATAGCTGGAACATCAATTGCTTGTCCGGTTAAGAAATTTACACTACTCAATAATACAAGAGCGACCTCTCCTTTATGGGTTTTTAAAGCCTTATCTATATCATGAGCTGTAATATATTTTTCACCTTTTGCCGGCTCTACAATAATTAAGTGTGTTTTTGGGTCCAGCCCATGTAACTGGATTTGGCTTTTGATCGCATAGGTATCTGAAGAAAATACAGGTGCTTCCATAATAATTTTAGACCGTTTTCCCTTGGGCTGATAAAAGCTAACCATCATCAAATGCAAATTAACGGTAAGCGTATTCATACAGACAACTTCACCAGGATTTGCGCCTACAATTTTGGCAACTAGGGGAGAAAATTGTTCATGAAACGTATACCATGGGTCATTTTCTTTAAAATGTCCTTCTACCCCCAAAGAGGCCCAGTCATCAAGCTCTTGCTTCATGTCAGCGGCAACTTCGTAAGGTTGTAAGCCTAGAGAATTTCCATTTAAGTAAATAAGTTGTTCACCACTGCGAGTCGGGATGTGAAATTTCTCGCGCATATTACTCAGGGGATCATGCTCATCTTGCTTTAGCGCATACTCTTCTTCAACGCTATATTCAGCCTGTTGTTGGGTTGTTTCTTGCACCCCAGAACTAGGCAAGATGCTTTCATTGGCATGTTGTGCTATCAGCCCAAAAGAGCATAAACAATATAAATAACTACCTATTCGATATTTTAATTTCCACATTTCATAATCACGCTTATTTTATTTCGATAGAGTTTAATACAAATGTTCTAGAATTTGCAATAAATTCTATTAAATTTATCTCTACGCAATTGGCTGAATGCATAATGCATGTGGATTTCTGGCACTTTTCCCCTCCCATTTTTGAGTGGGTTAGAAACGATTGATATTATTCACTGGATTCCCGCCTCCGCGAGGATGACAAGTGTTGCTTTTCTTTGCCCTTCTCCTTGCTTTCCTTTCCGTCCCGTTTTCTTTCTTCTTTCGGTTTCTTTGTTCTTTTAGTCGTTTCGCTTATTAGTGTGACACTGATCGCTACCATATGGATTGTGTAGTGTTTCGCACACAACCCACCGGTGAAAACCACATTACTACTGTGGTACCGCTGATTACAGTCGCAAGTTCCCTCGTAAGTTCCCTTACTCTGTAAACGGGTGCACGTTCAATTGCTTGAACGGTAAGACACTCCCTGTTCCTCGGTCGTGCTGTATCTCGCGTCTTTCAAGGATTGCTGGGGCAAGCTTGAAACCCATCGGATACCTGTTAAGCACAAACAAGGGCCGTTGTCTCGTGCTCCGCTACCAGGTCTCCCCGGTATGGGCCGCAGGTCCTAGCAAGGGTACGATCTTTTGTCCCCTTGAAGAAGCTACTGGTTATCTTAATCAGGATGTCTCCTGATTAAGACCCTTAGGACCGAAGTTCTACCATAAGGTTTTACCCTTATGCCAGCTCCGGTGCGT